>CAUZOL010000426.1:0-5255 GCA_963581435.1 Planctomycetota bacterium | reverse complement strand
GCTCCTGCCATTCCAAATAGTCGTCCAGGTCGCTCGGTGGCCGTCCCATATCGTGTCTCCCAAGAGTGCGAAGTTTCAACACCCAAGACTACACGACCTGACAAGTATGGATTCGTCGAACGCTTACAAATGGGTGGTTTTTCCGTGTGTCCGCGATTCGACGAGTTTCGCGGACAGAATCGGGCCTGATCGGCATTCGTTGTCCCTCTGACAGCTCGTGCGGCATCCCGCTCCGCGCGCAGTTCGCAGCATCTGCTCGTCTTTCAATTGCGATGCGCCGCTGGCCACACCCTGTTCGACAACTTTGCGGCCGAACTTCCAGAACAGGGCGGGGGCGACGACTTGGTAGAGGAGCATGGGTCGGAGTACATATCGCGGGAAATACCGCTAAGATGTTTGTTTCCGCGAGCGAAAGACTGATGGGAGATTGAGGCGATGGCGTTATTTGCTGCCGACATCTGGTCGATTCTCTGGCTGTCGCTACGGGTTTCGGGAACGGCGGTGCTCATCAGTTCGTTTATTGGGATCCCCTGCGGCGTCTGGTTGGGGCTGTCTCGGCATCGAGGAAAGCGGCTGCTGTCAGCGGTCATACACACCGGCATGGCGTTTCCGCCGGTTGTTGTAGGGCTTGTGTTGTACATTCTGCTGTCACGTAGCGGACCGTTCGCGTTCTTGGGTTGGATGTTTACGACCGAGGCCATGATTGCCGCCCAAACGATTCTGGCTCTGCCATTCGTGATCGGGATTACGATGTCTTCGGTGGCCGCCGTTCCCACCGAACTTCCCGAGCAGATCAGAACACTCGGGGCGAGCGAACGGCAGTGCCGCTGGACGATCCTGCAGGAGGCACGCCACGGGGTTTTGTTCGCGGTGGCGGCGGCGTTCGGCCGAAGCATTTCCGAGGTCGGGGCAGTGCTTATTATCGGGGGCAACATACAGGGACACACACGAGTTTTGACGACAGCGATCGTACTCGAAACCGGAAAAGGCAACTTCGAGTTCGCACTGGCGCTCGGCGGAGCGCTTCTGTTGATGGCCCTGCTGGTGAATCTCATCATCGTCCGATTGCAGGGGAGCAGGTTTCCAGCATGACGGAAGAAGCGCTGTACCGACTGCGAGATTTGCGGAAGAGCCACGGTTCGACCTTCATGCTGCACGTTCTCCAATTGGATGTGCGGCATGGCGAAGTGCTGGGGCTACTCGGGCCGACAGGGTCTGGCAAAAGCACGTTGCTACGGCTGCTGGCGGGTTTGGAAAACTCGACCGGCGGTAAAAACTGCTTCGATAACTCTCCGTTCGTCTCGACCGATCTTCCGTTGGCGACCCGCCGCCGTATCACTCTGGTTCACCAGTGTCCCATCTTGTTGACAGGTAGCGTGCGGCTGAACGTCGAGTATGGCCTGCGGTTGCGAGGATGCCGAGACCGAACTCAAAAAACAGAAGAAGTTCTCGACCGATTGGGGCTGAACAAGATTGCGTCGCAGTCGGCTCAGACGCTCTCAGGGGGGCAAGTTCAGCTTGTCGCATTGGCACGTGCGCTGGTCATCGAACCTGACGTTCTACTCCTCGACGAGCCGACCGCGCACCTCGACCCGGCTCATGTCGCCCAAGCGGAAGAAACGATCTGTCAGATCCGGCAGGAACGTCCCATGACCGTCGTCTGGGCCACGCACAATCTGTTTCAGGCGCGCCGCGTTGCGGATCGCACTGCGCTGCTTTTGAATGGGCAACTGGTGGAAGTCGCTCGCACTGAGAAGTTCTTCACCAATCCGTCCGATCCTCGCACTGCCGATTTCGCGCAGGGGCGAATGGTGTATTGATGCACGAAAGAAATCTGATGAAGTGGATATTGCTTGCCACTGTCACGTTCGTGATTGCCGGATGCTCAAACGCTCGCGATGAAGCCAAGGCACTGACGCTGGCAACAACAACCAGCACGCGGGACAGCGGCCTCTTGGATGTGCTGGTGCCGATTTTCGAAAAGGAAACCGGCATCGAGGTGAAGGTCGTTGCGGTGGGAAGCGGGCAAGCCCTCGAACTCGGTCGGCGCGGGGATGCCGATGTGCTGCTCACCCACGCACCCGATGCTGAGAAGCAATTCATGACTGCAGGATACGGAGAACAACGCCGAGACGTCATGCACAACGACTTCGTTCTGGTCGGCCCGCAAACCGATCCGGCTCAGGTTAATAAACAGTCCTCGATCACGAAAGCGTTTCACCGCATCGCGCAAAGTGAGTCCTCGTTCATTTCGCGTGGGGACGAATCGGGAACGCACATGAAGGAAAACAAACTCTGGAAAGCGACAGCCATTGAACCCAAGGGAGTCTGGTATGTTCGGACGGGAACGGGGATGGCACAGGCTTTGCGCATCGCAAGCGAGAAGGGTGCGTACACGCTTGCCGATCGGGGAACGTTTCTTTCCCAACGCGACCGACTCAATCTGACGATTCATTCCCAAGGCGATCCGCTGCTACACAATCCTTACACGGTGATCGTCGTCAGTCAGGAGAAGCATTCCGGTCTGAATCATCAGGCAGCGAGTCGATTCTCGGAGTTCCTCTTATCATCGAAGGTGCAGAACATCATTAGCAAGTTCGGCATCGAACGGTTCGGGCATCCGCTATTTTTCTCTGAGCACTCGACTGAGTGACTGATACTCCAGGTCGGTCGTGCTGCCGACCGTCCCGGTTCGAGGCTGATTTCTCGAAAAGGCATCAGTTCTCAGGGCGCGAGCGACGTCCGTTGTGAGGTTCGTTTGAATTGACACACCGACGGCCGTCCAAGCCGATGTTACCGGACCGAGCCCGATTCCGCGCAAAGGTATGAGTTCCGTTGGCGCGTGAGAAGTCCGTGAAAACGACCGGGCGTGTTGAAAAAGTCCGCATGTTGGCAACGTAGGCCAACTGGGGCGTGCGTCTTCGGCGGTTTGACAGACAGGTGAGCAGCCAACGAAGGATGGCCTTCACCAGTCGCTTCAGATTCTGCGCAGTGGCGCTCATGTCAACTTGGATTTGGACCTTCGAGCGTCCGCGATAGCGTGCCCGGGACAAACCGTGGTTCTGTTTGGCCTCGGCAAATAACCCTTCGATCTTCCACATCCGTTCCGACATCTTTTGCCGGAATACCGGATCGCGCATCCGTAGTTGCACCTCTTCAAAGAAAGCCTGATCGAGGCTACGCAGGACGAAGCGCTGAGGAGGGGAGACGCGTCTCCGCGCCGGACAGGTTGACGCGTGCGGACAAACCTGGCAGTCGGCCGACACGCTGACATACCGCTTGTCGTTCCTACTGATTGCGGGGTTGGGAGTCAGGTACTTCCCCTCCGGACAGCGGAAGCGGTCGTGTTCTTTTTCGTAAACGAGCCCGCTGCTCAAGTACTTGCTGTTGCCGACGCGGCCGCTCCAGAGCGGAATGAAAGTCCGTTTGCCTTGCCCCTGAAGCGCGCGAATGATGGCCGCCGAACCGTAGCCACGGTCGGCAATTGCTTCGTGAATCGTTAGTTGATACCGCTGCTGGATTCGCTTGAGTTGTTCGAGATAGGGCTGGTTGTCGTGCCGGGCGCCGGTGGTCACATGCGTGTCCAGTATGACGCGGCTGTCGGCGTCGATGCTCTGATGCACTTTGTATTTGAGCTGTCGCGGCGTTCCTCGTTTCTGAGCCAACGTGGCATCGGTGCGGCTGCTGTGCGTCTGATTCGAGATCTTGCGTGTGGCAGGTGGCTCCACGCCCCTGGTCTGTCCCAGTGGAGATTCGGCCTCCTCGCGTGCCTGTTCGTGAGCCGGCGGATCAAGGCCGGCTCCAGCAGGCGATCCACGTCTCTCAACAGATGGTCGTCCGGCACGAACGACTCCAGATCGATGACTGTCTTGGTCGTTGGCTCAAAGGCATGCCATCCTTGCATGAGCGGCCCCTTGGCAGAAAACGGGGGAATGCGCAACAAAGCGAACCTGCCCATACCGCCAAACCGCTTCCCAGATCAAGAGGAATCAGATCCTGAGCTGGAAAATCGGAAACGACTTTTTCAACACGCCCCGTGGTTAAACGGTGTGTCCGCGATTCGACGAGTTTCGCGGACAGAATCGGGCTAAATCTGTGTGCGGCCGTCGATCAGGTTGCAGCGATGACTGAATTGACTCTCACAGGTTGCGCCGGCGTGCGCCATCGACGCGCGTTAGGACCAACACAAGTGACGTCGATTTGTCACCCCGACCGAGGCCAAGATCGCTCGTGATCGGTATGAGAAACTGCTCCGCGCAAGGTGCAGCATCGCTTCCGAGCCTGCCTCATCCGTCGCCGATTGCAGGTGTGTCAAACATGTCTCATTTAAGGTAAGCGTCAATCCTGGCATATGGTAACAGGAAGTTCACGAGTGCTGGAAATTGTCGTTGGTGCTGCATGCTAACGGCTGGCCCTTAACCATGATTCTCACTGTGATTCGCTTGACGAGTGGCATCCCAGAGCGGTATCTGGAGGAAATCGCAGAGTGACTCGGCGTCTTCCCGTAGGCCTTCCAGGTCACCGTGATCGACAACGTTGTGACGTTGACCATCGGTGGTTACCAGGTTGAGCTCAAAGCTCCAATAACTCGGTGAATGATCACCCGGTGAATGCTCGGTCTCTGCCGACTTGGTCCCTTCGATCCACTTTTCGATGATCTGCAGTGCGTGGATATCAGTCAGCGCGACGGCGTGCTCGTCAGTGGGAGTTGTCGAACCCCGCCAATACCGCCCGACTTGGCGATCGAATACGATTAACTGCAACAAATGAGACTTCAGGAAGAATCCGAGTACCCCGAAGGGCACGCCTCCCGACAATAAAAAGGGGCCTACGAATTTCAGACGGGTATCGATGTACGCGCCGGACAGCCATATGTAAGTAAGCACGGACCCCAGCACCAGGAAGATCGCGCTGCAAACGAACATGCACAAGACGACGATCTTGGATGTTCGCGTTGGATCGAAGGTCAGCCGATGTTCACTTTGGCGATTGCTGAACCGCGTCCGATGATTTGCGCTCTCCTTCGGCTGAAGCGGAGCCCACATCGTACGCGCCGCGACCTCGTCGTTTCGCAAATGCTCCGGTGTTTGAAAATCAGATTCAGCTGACATAGTGCCATTCCTGTGTTGGTCCGATTTGTTGTGATCGTACGCGCGTCATCGAACGAGTACCGGCAGGTCGCTGGGAGACAACGACATTCGTGGGGGCTCTGCGTGCAGAAGGTTTCGTGGCACCGCTGACAGTGGACGGCCCCA
>CAUZOL010000425.1:0-5261 GCA_963581435.1 Planctomycetota bacterium | reverse complement strand
AGGTCTGCGCGCCCGCCAACGACTGGGGAAGTACCGAATCGAGCGAAAGCTGGCTTTCGGCGGGTTCGCGACGGTCTACCAGGCGATGGATACGATTGAGGGAATTCGTGTCGCCCTGAAGATTCCGCACGCTGCCATCGTCGATAGTGACGTCCTCCGCGAGTTTCGGCAGGAAGTGCGCGTGACCGCCAGTTTGGATCATCCGAACATTCTTCCACTGAAGAATGCGTCGTTCATCGACGATCACTTCGTGATCGCGTTTCCGCTTGGCATCAAGGCCATGGACGAACGGTTTCGCCACCGAATGTCAGTGGAAACGAAGATGATCTTCGCCCGGCAAATGGTCGATGCGGTCGCCTATGCGCATCGGCACCGCATTATCCATTGCGATATCAAGCCGGAAAACTTTATCCTGTTCGCAGACAATCGGGTGCGATTGACTGATTTTGGAATCGCGAAGATCGCCTACGACCACACGGTTAAGGCGTCGGGTTCGGGGACAATCGGTTACATCGCACCAGAACAGGCCATGGGAAAACCGTCATTGCGTTCCGACGTATTTTCGCTGGGCCTTGTGCTTTACCGAATGTTTACAGGACAATTGCCCGAGTGGCCGTTCCAATGGCCAACGGCGGGACACGAGCGATTAAAAGGCAAAGTCCATCCGAGATTGATTGCGTTAATGCGAAAGGCGATCGACGTCAACCCGCGCAAGCGATTTCGCGACGGTGGCCAGATGCAGGAAGCGTTCGACGATATCGAAGGTCTGGTGCTGCGTCATGCGGCGTTGAAGCGCAAGGGACGGCAAGCGGCAAATAAGAGGCGACGAACGACGCGGCGGAATTGAAAACGCCAGACGCGGCCGTTCGTCGGGAAATGGATTTCCAGCGATGAATGGACTCGCAATGAAGACGTCGGCTTTGTACTGCCGCCGCGACATGGATGGGGTTGACCTGCACCGCTTTATCGGCGGGACGGCCGCGGTCTTCACCACCCGCAGCCCAGAGAAAGAAACGCCCAACGAAGACGCGGCTGCCGTCATCTTCAACGACGAACACTCCGGAGCGCTTCTTGTCGCCGACGGACTTGGCGGATTACGCAGCGGCGAACTCGCGTCGCAAACAGTCGTCGATGCGCTCAAGTCGTCGCTGGAAAACAGTACGGGCGAGAACGGCTCGTTGCGAACCGGAATTCTCGACGGAATTGAAGAAGGAAACCGCCGACTGTGCGAGATGGCCATCGGAGCGGCGACAACGTTGGCCATCGTCGAACTCCGCCAGCGCACGGTTCGACCGTTTCACGTTGGCGATACGGTCATTCTGATCATCGGACAACGCGGCAAGATCAAACTGCAAACCATCTCGCATTCGCCGATTGGATTCGCAGTAGAATCCGGCCTGCTCGACGAAGTCGATGCCATCCACCACGAGGACCGGCACCTGGTCTCCAACGTGGTGGGGACGCCGGAAATGCGAATCGAGATCGGCTCGGAAATCGAACTGGCCCCCCGCGACACGCTGCTCATTGCCAGCGACGGCCTGCTGGACAATCTGCAGGTGGACGAAATCGTTGATCGCGTCCGCATCGGCCCATTACAGCGCGCCGTCGGACGATTGGCAAAGGACGCCGGTCAACGAATGCGGAATGGAGACGCCAACTCAATCCACCCGTCCAAGCCCGACGACCTGACAATTGTCGCCTTTCGGCCAACGTCACAAGCGGGCGAGCCTTAGGCGAAGCGCTCATTTACTCCTGATCTAGCCGCCCCGCTTGCGGGGCGTGACACGAACGCCCACCGTTTCAATCAACCACGAGGGATCAATCACCGGCGCGAACGGCCAACAATGCGGCAGCGCTCATCGCAATTACGGTGAAACCGACGAATAACCAACTGACCTGGCCATACACGGTCCACCAAGCAACGTGACTCATTGCACAGACCGTGTAAAGGAAAAACAGGGCCAGCATTTTTCCAATCGCGCTGCCCGCTGCAGTGTCGTCGGCATCGAACTGCTGGATTTCCTCGTCGGTAAACAATGGCTTGCTCTCCTCGACCGGAGCAACCGCGGTTGCAGCTCCCTCGGCGACCGCCGTTGTCGAACCGTCTTCTGTGTTCACATCTTCGGGCGCTGTGCCGGCCGATTCCTGTTCCGACATGGTTGCGGTGTCCTCAACTTTATTCTGTGTTGGTAACGGGCTGTTGATGGGTCAGTATTCTGACGAAATCGCGGTCAATTGTCGAGGCAAATTGAAACCAGCCCGCAGCGCGAGCAAGGGCTTGAATCATCGACAAGAACGAAGCCCCGCATGTTTGCACTACGGTCTGGAACACTGCGGGCTGGAATCAGCTTAACAGTTCGACCAACAGATTGTCTCCGGGATACGGGTGACCGCGGTGCTGCGTGAACCCCTCGCCATACCGCACGCCAATTTCCTCGCCGCGCAATTTGCTCCAGCGTTCGCTGCGATCCAGATACTCGTCGATGCCGTGCTGTTTGCGGAGCCATGCGCGTTGGCTGTCGTGGCACGCGAGCATTTGCCGCTTCAGATCGAAGGTCGAGGAAATATCGACGATGAACTCCGGCTGGACGGGGTTGCCGTAATAGTCGGTCCCCTCGATTGCATCGACGTAGAACAAATGTGGAATCCGCACGCAGGGTGGAGACGGCTCCGATGCGCCGGTGGAATAATTGGGAATGGGAGCAGTGAAGCAGGCATCGCGAACGAGGCGGCTGGTTGCTTCGTGGTCGCACATGTAATCACTCGGCGGCGCGGTGATGATCAAATCGGGCCGTACCCGCCGCACCGCTTCGGTGACCCGGCGGCGGCTGTCATTATCGACGATGATCGACAAATCCTGAAATCCAAGGCAATCGTATTCCGCCCCCAGCAAATCGGCCGCGGCACGAGCCTCGCCATGACGGATTTTCGCGATCTCCTTCGGCCCAAGTTCCGCGCTCCCGCAGTCTCCGGCCGTCATTGTCATCAGTGTGACAGGGCAACCTAACCCACGTAATCGGGCCAACGTACCTGCACATTGGAACTCAATATCGTCAGGATGCGCGTGAATCGCCAGAATTCGGGGCAATTGGTTGGAATCGGCCATTGTAATTTTCGCCGCAGACAGGTTTGATAGAGGTGGAACTTCAGACGCCTCGCCAGCACATCGCATTTCGCACTGGCGACACGCCAGTGGCACCCAACGACGGTACGTTGAACTGCCACTAGCAATAGCGAACTTCAGACGGATTTTCAACAAGTGATGATTTCAGAAACGGCTCAAAAAACTCAGACATCCCCCGCGGGAAGTTTCCTGAGATTGACCAAAATGCCGACGCTGGTGTTCAAAAACGCCAGGCAGGTTGACCGACACGTTGCGTTGGTCGTCGAAAGTTTGATTCGCGAACGCTCGTCCGCCGGATTGCCAACGGTCCTCGGATTGCCAACCGGATCGACTCCCATCGGCGTGTACCGAGAACTGATTCGGCTGCACGAAGAAGAGGATCTCGATTTCTCGCGGGTCATCACCTTCAACATCGATGAGTATTGGCCAATCGAGCCGAACGCCATTCAAAGTTACAACCGCTGGATGCACGAGACGTTTTTCGATCACGTAAACATTCCCAAAGAGAATATTCACATTCCCGACGGAACGCTGCCGTTGGAGAAAATGACCGAATACTGCGATGAATACGAACGGGCAATTGAACGCGCCGGCGGGATCGACCTGCAACTGCTCGGCATCGGCCGCACGGGACACATTGGGTTCAACGAACCGGGCACATCTCGAAACAGTTTGACCCGGCTGGTGACGCTCGACCCGGTGACCCGCCAGGATGCTTCGAGCGATTTCTTCTGCGAAGAAAATGTTCCGTTGCAAGCCATTACGATGGGAATTTCAACGTTGCTTTCTGCCAGGAAAGTGATGCTGATCGCACTCGGCGAACACAAGGCACCCATCGTGCGACGAGCGGCGGAAGAGGAAGTCACCGAAGAGATCACTGCCAGCTTCCTGCAAACACACCCCAACGCCATCCTTGCGGTCGATCAGGCAGCAGCAGCCGAATTAACGGCAGTGAAGACACCCTGGCTGGCCGGCAATGTCGACTGGACAGTGGCGTCGGAAAAACGGGCCGTGCTGTGGCTCTCGCAGCAGACGGAGAAACCGTTACTCAAGCTTGAGACGGCCGATTTCATGGAGCATTCGCTCTACAGCCTGATCCGCCAGCGAGGCCCGATTGACGCAATTCGCCAACGCGTGTTCGACGAACTTTCGGCCACTATCTGCACAAAACCGGGTGGCGACACACCGCAGAAAATCGTCGTATTCAGCCCGCATCCCGATGACGACGTCATCTCGATGGGAGGTACGCTCATCACTTTGGCCGAACAGGGCCACGACGTTCACATCGCCTACATGACCAGCGGCAACATCGCCGTCTTCGATCACGATGCGTTGCGGCATCTGGATTACGTCAGCCGATACCACGAGATCTTCGGCCTGTGTACGGAATCGGAGGAAAGTCTCGAGCAGCAACTGCGAAACGACATGGCGACCAAACCGCCCGGCGAACCCGATTCGGAACGCGTGTTGAACATCAAAGGATTGATCCGCGAAACAGAAGCGCAGGCGGCGGCTGAAACGGCTGGCGTACCGCGAGAAAAATTGCACTTTCTCGACATGCCGTTTTACCGCACCGGACTGGTGACCAAAAACGACATCGGCGACGAGGATGTCGCGATTGTTGCCGACCTCTTGGAAAAGGTGAACCCTGGTCAAATTTACGTCGCCGGCGACCTCTCCGACCCGCACGGCACACATCGCGTGTGTGCTCAGGCAATTTTGGAAGCGCTGCCCATCGTTCGGGCGCAACAGGTTGACCCCGAGGTCTGGCTGTACCGTGGCGCGTGGCAGGAATTCGAGCCACACGAAATCGAGCGTGCCGTTCCGCTCAGCCCCGAGGTGGCACTGCGGAAGAAAATGGCGATCTTCAAGCACGAATCGCAAAAGGACGCCGCGCTGTTTCCAGGTACCGACCAGCGGGAATTTTGGTTACGTGCGGAAGAACGAACGAAGAATACCGCACGCACGTTCAATGCACTGGGACTGCCGGAGTTCTTCGCACTGGAAGGCTTTGTTCTGTCGTCGGATCAACTCTGACAGTCTCAAAGCCCACGGACTGCGGTCCGTGGGATCGAGCGGCGCAATTCGTTTCGTTCACCAAGTTGAATGGTAACTACCCAGTGACGAAGATGTGCGC
>CAUZOL010000424.1:0-5262 GCA_963581435.1 Planctomycetota bacterium | reverse complement strand
AGCAATATGGGAAACGCGTCGGGGCATACGCACAATAACCTCCCCATCTTATTGGCTGGCGGCGGCATCAAACATGTCCCGCATCAGGCCGAAGCCAGGCCGACGCCACTATGTAATCTCTATTTGGAAATCCTCAACCACCATGGCATCGCCTTGTCCGAGTTCGGCAGCAGCACGGCACCTTCGTCCCTGCTCGGGTGATGTAAAATCAGACGAGATTAGGGAACACTGGACTCGGATCAGGAACAGCAGCCGGTGGTCAAATTGACTTCACGGTTTCAACAGTTTTCCATTTTACTCTTGACGGTTTTTTCAACATGCAAGGCGACGGAGGACGAACATTTCTCAAAGGGAGTGTGCGAGACCGCCCCGTTATCGGTGGTCCCTCTGCGTTTATCTACAATAGCTTTCAACTCAGCAACTTCACGGCAAACGAGTCACTTGTGATAGGTGGATCGGGCGGTGATACCACCAACACACTGACAGGCGATCTACCCGGATTGCTTTTGCCCGGTCACGAGTACAGCTTCCAATACGGTCTTGACCTTGGATCGCAGTCGCCTGACGACACTGGAGCGACTGGCATTGGAGAGCTTAATTTCATCATCAATCCGGGTGCTCCCGATTGATACTGGTTGATCTTTGATACTGGTTTAAGGTCAGCGGTCACCACAGTTGATCGGGTTGCAACGTTCGACAGTTTCATCACCTCTGGTATTGATCTGTCCGCTTACTCTGAAGATATGCTCAGTATTACCGTGCCGGATACCGGCGGCGTTGGGTTCAACGCTTTCGGCGCAGGGACTGAATTTGCGTTTCATTATGGCAGCGGCGGGAATTTCAGCTTCGTCACAATCAAAGGCACCGACGCTGCGGTCTTCTCCGGAATCGAATTCAAATTGGGTTGGGGCTTCGGCGCATCTTCTACGAATTTGCTGTGGGAAACCCGATTGGGCGGTAGCGTAACAGGATCCGGAACGGAGTTTTCGCTGACGAGGGGAGGGGTCGTTGGCTGGACCGACGTCAGTGGCATTGATGAATTGCGTGTAGCAGCCAATTATTCCTTCACGGGATCGAGTGTGTTGGGTGATTTCCATTGAAGTCGCAGCACGCGGCGACGGCTGTGCCAACCGTTAGGCAATTCGGCATGGCTCAACAAGTGGTGGTACGTGATGGGCGCACTGTTGGGTGCCTATCCGTTGGCGCAGGGGACCGTGTATCTGCTGCTGAGGCGACAGACCGCGAACCTGCTTTCGATGATTACCTTGCCGTTCGTATTCGCGATGGTCGTGTTGGTCGTACTGTCCCCCGTCAATCTGGACGAGTTGGACGCCCTTCGCCCAAGTGGTCGCGTGTTGGCTTGGTCCTGGTTGCGGTGGCTCTCTCCTCTCATCAATTGTTACGCGGCGGTTTTTCTTGTGGGTGGAGCGGTGCTCAGTTCATGGCGATTTGCCAAGAAACGGGCGACGCGCCAGCTGGCTGTCGGCAACGCATTCATCGCCATCGGTGCGATCATGCCGGGTTTCGGTGGGATGGCGGCGAAAGTCGGAAGCATCGAAACGCTTTACGTCACCGAATTTTTCGGGTTGATAGTCATCTGGGGTGGCTATTCTCTCTGCGTCAGGTCAAGCATGGCACCGGATGCCCTGCCAAGAGAAAAACGTCAAGGCAGATCCGATGACGATCTTTGAGTTCGCAACGATCTGCGAGGCGTCCCGATTCGGATCGAAGAGCCGACGAACCTCTCAGTCGATGTCGAACACGTTTTGGCCACTCGTCGGGGAGAGCTTGCCCCCGAGACACGCTTGTAATCGGATGACCCCGCATTGATAACGGTGTTGATCGAACACGTAAAAACGGTGTTTGCAGATTACGACGGGAAGGTTGGCTTGGACGATTGAACGGAGCCGTTGCAAGTGATGAGTTGGCGTTCATTCGGCAGCTCGCTTGCACTTGGTCACTATTCCGCCTTGCTCGCTCCATTCACCGTTCGGCTTTCACACCAGGCAGATGCCGCTTGATCTCCTCAACGCCTTCATTGCTGACGGCGGTTCCGGTGACATCAAGATGACGGAGGATCGTCAACTCCTTTAGATGGCGCAAATCAGCATCACCGACCTTCGTCCGACTGAGGTAGAGGTATTCGAGAGCCGTCAGCCTGTGAAGATGTTCCAGCCCCTTCCCGGTGATTTGCGTGCTACTCAGATCCAGAGCTTTCAGTCCAGTGAGCCCCGCCAGATGCTGAAGTCCATCGTTCGTTATTCGGGTTTCGCCGAGATTCAGCCGCTGCAAACCATTCAGATTCCGCAGGGGAATCAGGTCAGCGTCTTCGATCGCTGTTTGTCTCAGATTGACCACCGTCGCTTGTTCAAAGATGCGTAGCGACTTTCCGCCGATCAGCCACCGAATTATGCGGGGGTCTCCGTGAGTCGTGACAACTCGTCCGCCGAGTTTTTCGATCTGCTGAATAGCGGCCTGCTGACGGAAGAACAGCGAAAACTGAAAACCTGCCGACAAGAGACCGGCCATTACTGGAACCAGCAGCCACCACAGATGCCGTTTGCGGAATTTCATACGGTCAGTGTACCGGACCTGAAACTGGTTCGTCACTGCGGACTGAGCAGGAGAAGCTGGAGATTGCGCGATGGGTGTAACGACGGGCCGATGGATTCTTTGCTCAGCACCGTTTCTTGGCACGCTTCCCTTTCTTCTTCTTGTGCCAGGCAGCGAGTTGCTTCAACTGCGGCACCGACAGTGCAGTTCTGGAAGGCGTGGCGAAAGAACAAGGACGCGGTGAAAGCGGCGGGGTTCTCGCTTCGCAAACACCATGACGAGTGGGCTGTCAGCTTTTGGTCTGATTGCGAAGACTGCCCTCTGCCGGAGTCACCCACGTAACTGCGTGAAAATTGAAGATGAAGCAGTCAATGTCGAACACGTTTTGGCGGCAGTGTTGGCCAGTCAGTGTTCTCAAGGACCAAAGAAGTACGTCGTGTCTGATCCGATGTTGGGAAGCGTTATGCGTCCCGCCTCGGCCAACTCCACTGCTGTCTTGCCGTACTTCGCATCCATCTCCCACGCCTGTCCGTTGTCAACGAGATGCTGGAACAGCTTAGTGACAGCCTCATCGTCCAATCCACCGTTTTCGTATGCACTGATATTCTCGGCCACGTTGTATGGCATTTTCCTGCTCCAGAACTCTCTCGTTCTTCCGTTTGTCCGATTTTACCGGCGCCGAGAGACATTGATAGAATGACGTTTTCTGAATGTAAAGAGACTGAAACGGCTGACCGGTCGGCAGTTCGGTATCTGAGCAGGAAACCCACCAAGTCGCATCATCGGCGTTTTAATACACGCCGTCCCGGCTTCTTTCTCTTTCGCGCCAGCGCCTTCAGACGCGGCAGGCAATTCTCGATGTCGGATTGAAGCGTCTTGAGAACCTTAACAGCCTCAGTCGCAAGTTCCGCGACATCCTCGGATTTGCCTTTTCCTGTTGCCATCCGAATCGCGGGCTCGTCCAGTTCAAACCACACCTCGCGATAACGTCGATCCCAGGTCTTGCTCTCAAAGACAAGTTGCCGAAGTGCATCTTCGACGCTTTTTGGTTTTCTGAAGTGCCGACCGCCCTGTCCCTGCGGTACCCGGGATTCCTTGATTCGACGGTGCAGTTCCTTGCAGGACCATTCAGCGTTCAGGCACTCTTCCTGAAACCGAGTCCGAACCTCGTCATCTAGTGAAATCAAATGGATCATGTGCCCCCAGCTCAGCACGAAGCCGCCTGGGTTCTGGGGCTTACATAGAACACGCACTTCGGGGCGGTCGTATTTCATGTAGAAGGACCGGGTGGCCCACAGGATGGCTCCGAAGTTTTCTTTCTTTCCGAGTGCGACGGCAAGGTGCTCGATGCGACCTTCGCCGTATGCGCGATTATCGGACGGGACGAGCGAATGAGCGCATCTGCCGATGTCATAACGCCAGAGCAGGTCTCGCTTGTCGGTCTTGCTGAGCAGCTTCTTCAGCCGCCCAAATGCCGGTTTCTTCGTCAATTGGGCTTTGGTCAATTTGGGCATGTTGACGGCTCCGATAATCTTGGCCTGGCTCTGTCGGCGGCTTGTACAAACCGCCTGCATCTTATCTGGATGGCTGGCCGTAAAGCGAAGGTGAATGGGGAACTGACAATTGCATTGGCGTCAATGTAATCATCGGCCGCCGAGAGTCGCGAGATTGGCCTGTGAGGAGCCTTGGGGGTTAAAGACGGCAATTGGGCCGTCTGCCAGCCTGCCACGACGTACGCGACCATGGCGGCCTTAATTGATCTCCAACACACCAGAAAGGGATACAACAGCAAGGGATACGTTTCCGCCATGAAATAAGCCCTCGCAAGTCATTGACTTGAAAGGGCTTATGAAGTGGAGGATAGGGGACTCGAACCCCTGACCTTCTGGCTGCCAGCCAGACGCTCTCCCAACTGAGCTAATCCCCCCGATCATGACCTGATTCAACTGAATTGACGCGTGACGGCGATTCAGGTTCGCGCCCGTTGTCTTCCAGCGAATTATGTGGACGAAGTTAACAGGCTCTCGATGGACTGTCAAGCAGTGACATTTCAGACGGTTTGCCCCATCCGGAAATCGTCGCGTCGGCTTTCTTCGATTCGAGAATTTGCGGTTTGAACGTGAAGTAATCGTGCCGGCCTGTGTATAATCGAATCGCAAATCGCGGCTGAATTGACAAATCCACTGGGCAACTCGACAAGCTATTGGGGGCGAGATTGATGTCGCTACGAAACGTGTACGCAAAGCGCTGCGGGTGCCGACGCTTACAATTCGTTGGCCGGGCTGGAAAAGACAATGCACCGCGTACTCGCCCTGCACGCGGCTTACCCGAAGAACAAGACCGCACTCCAGGGAAAACGCGCAGCACAAAAGCCGTACAAGACCGCGCTGGAGATGCCGGGCTTGGAAAACAAAGACCGGTTTCGCGGATCGACTTCACGGAAGAATTGCATCCATTGCCACAACATTCACGACGCTGAAAACCACTACGCGAAACAGAGCGGCAAGTTCACGCAGGATTTGTTGTGGCGGTATCCGTTGCCGGAAAATGTCGGACTGTTGATCGACGAACAGGACGGCATTCGCATCAAATCGGTGGTTCTTCACCGATTTTAATGGGTGTTTTCAGCACGGTTTGAGTTTCAGTTTTCCACAGAAGAACAGGATGCGGGTGCGGTAGTTCGCAAAGTTGCGGAAGCCGCGGGCGTTC
>CAUZOL010000423.1:0-5269 GCA_963581435.1 Planctomycetota bacterium | reverse complement strand
TTACGACGGGGCATGCCGGCTCGAGCCTTTCGACCGTTCTGGGTTTGAAAGCGGGAGACGAACTGAACTCCGAGTCGTCGCGGCGGGCGGTTGCGGTCATCGGCGATGGCGCACTGCCTTCGGGGATTGTCTTCGAAGCAATGAACAACGCGGCGGGTCTGCAGAAAGACCTGCTGGTGATTCTCAACGACAACAAAATGGGAATCTGCCCCCGCGTGGGCGGACTGGCGGAATATCTCGACAAAGCCCGCGTCACCCCGTTCTACAACGGCCTGAAACGCGACATTTCGTGGATTCTGAACAAGGTTCCGGTCGTCGGTGAGTCGGTCGAGAACGTCCTCGCCCACTTCAAAGACGCCGTCAAGTCGTTCGTGCATGGCGGGCGGCTGTTCGAGGAATTGGGCTTCCGCTACATCGGCCCGGTCGATGGCCACGACCTGAAGTCGCTGCTAAAATACCTAAAAATGGTGAAGGACATCAAAGGTCCGGTGCTGCTGCACGTCTTCACCGAGAAGGGCCACGGTTTTGAGCCGGCCCGCGAAGACCCGGTGAAGTTCCACACCCCTGCCCCGTTCCACCGGGATGAGAACAACGAGATTGTTCCGGTTGCGGCCAACTCGTCGCGCGCATTTACAAACGTCGTCGCAGACACGATTCACGCGGCCATGCAGTCGAACCCCAAGGTGACGGTGCTGACGGCGGCCATGTGCGCCGGCAACAAACTCGGTACCATCCGCAGCGATTTTCCCGATCGGTTTTTCGATACGGGGATCTGTGAAGGTCACGCCGTTGCCTTCGCCGCCGGCATGGCGAAGGCCGGCATTCGCCCCATTGTCGATATCTACAGCACGTTTCTGCAGCGGAGTTTCGATCAGATATTCCAGGAAGTCGCGCTTCAAAATCTGCCGGTCACATTCTGTCTGGATCGTGCCGGTTTATGTGGACCCGATGGGCCGACGCATCACGGCGTGTTCGATAACAGCTTCATGCGGATCTTCCCCAACATGGTGGTGATGGCCCCCGGCGACGCGAACGATGTCGGCCCGATGATGGACTTCGCACTAACCTACGATGGCCCCGTGTCGCTGCGATACCCCAAAGCGACCGCCAAACCGATCGAACGCGCCGTTGCCCCCGTCGAAGTCGGGCAAGCCGAGGTGTTCGACTGGGGACGGGACGGCACGTTCGTCGCATTCGGTTCGCTGTTGAGCGAATGTGTCGCAGCGGCCGAACAGTTGCAGACGGAAGGACTGGACGTCGGCGTGATCAACGCCCGTTTTGCCAAACCGCTCGATGCCGACACCATTCTGCGTGCCGTCGAAGAAACGGCCTTTGTGATCACCATCGAGGAAAGTACACTCACGGGCGGATTCGGTTCAGCCGTGCTGGAAGCGGCATCCGCTGCCGGTGTTCGCACCGACAACATCCGCTGCCTCGGAATTCCCGACCGGTTCGTCGAACACGGCGAACGCCCGGAACTACTGGCCGATCTGGGTCTCGATGTCGATGGGTTGATGACAGTCGCCCGCGCAATGGCCGACCGCGGGACGTTTGTTAGCGATTAGAAATTTGAAATTAGGGTGACCGATCAGCCGCACGAAGTGTTGTGATGACTTCGACTAAAACAACCGCCGACGAGTTTCTATAAGGAAAGCAGGAATTCTAAAAAGCGTATTTCTCCTGCCTTTCCGGGTTTCCTTATCTCCATACTGTTTGTTTCGACTGCTGTGTTGCTGACTACAAGTTGGGCGTCACAATGCGATCCTACCCGACAATTGCAGTGTTCGTGTTTGCTGCCGTAGTGAGCGGATGCGACCACCACACGCCAAGCGACCAATCAGCCGATGTGTCGGCAGCGGCCGCTTCCGACGTCTCACAGCCGAACAAGACCGACAGAGAACCAGAACGCAAAGCCCTATCGGAACGACCAGACGCGTATTTGTCCTTGCACTTAGAGCTTCGGCAAATCGACTCAACGGAATGGAACAAGGCCGTTGAGCAGTTACGAACGAAGGGAAATCAGTTCACGCTGTCGATCATAGAAGAATTAAAGCAAGGAAAACTCACCGAAGATCAACTGAATTCGCTTGACGAACTGTCGATGGCAATAAGGAAGACACATCCTGCGAGGTCCCTCGACAAATCGGAAATTCAATTTCTCCTTGAAACCGCTGCCTATGCCGACCTCATGTGTCATCCGCTTGAGAATCTACTCCGAACTTGGACCCTCGAATACGTCGGCGCTTACGCTGACTCAGCGGAAATTCGCGGCGAATTGGAACGCATTCGGGATAATTACAAATCGGAGCTCGGTACAGAAACGCTCTTTGATGCAATGGATAATCGGGTTCCTTTCTACGCAAAACAACTGCTGACGACACCTGTGTTGAAGGAATAGCGCCGAACCAATCGTGGTGGACACGTCTGTCGTGTCCGTCGATTGTGAATGAGCAAGGACAAAGATTTCAAGAGGACGCAAGGATGCCGTCATTTTTAAAACGTACCTGTTGCCACGCGACAATATTCGCTGCACTCATCGTGTTGCCAACCGCGCTGGCTACCGCCCGCCAGATTCAAGCTGCAGAAAAAGTCACGCTTAACGAACCGGTGACGGATTCCCGCGTGTATCGGGTTGATCATCAGTTGAACGTGAACGGCCAGTTAGAGACTGCCCTTGGCAATGGCAAGTCGCGTACGCTGGAATTGAAGGTCACTGCCGACCACCGCTTTCGGGAACGCCGATTGTCCGGAACGGGTCGGGGGCCGGCTGCATTACGTTCGCTGAGGGACTACGACACGGCCCAGGCGAAAATCGTTGTTGCGGGGCAGACATCCTCATCGCGGCTGAGAGTGAATCGGCGGCGGAGCGTGGCGCAGGGTCGTCGCGATGGCGTCGTTTCTTATAGCCCGACCGGCTCCATGACCGCCGGTGAAGTCGAACTGCTGGAAGTTCCCGCCGACAGTCTCGCCGTGTTGGCGCTGCTGCCCCTCAATCCGATTGAGGTGGGAGATTCCTGGGAACCGCCCTCCTGGGCCGTTCAGATGTTGACCGGCACCGAAGCAATTCTGAAAAGCAAGTTGACCTGCAAGCTGGACAAAGTGGAAAGCGGAACGGCCCACGTCAGCTTCAGCGGCAGCATCGAGGGGGCAACAGACGGCGCATCGACCGAAATCAAACTCACTGGCAACTACCAGTTTGACTTAAAGCGAGGTTATATCAAACAGGCTGCAATGACGCAGACGGAGAAGCGGTCGGTCGGAGCCGTTTCCCCCGGCATGAATATCGAAGCCAAGGTCACCTTAAAACGCCAAATCGCAGAAACGCCCGGCCCGTTGACCACGGCAGCAGTGGAGCAGATTCCGCTGGAACCAGCGGAATCGGTGATGCAGCTGGCGCTCCAGACGCCATGGAATGTGCGACTAAATCACGGCCGCGACTGGAGCCTGTTTCATCAATCGGGCGATACCGCCGTGCTACGACTGCTGGATGCCGGCAGCCTGATCGCGCAGTGCAACATGACCCGCATTACATCGGCTGCAGCGGGAAAACACACATCGGAAAAACAATTTCAGAACGATGTGCGGCAGGCACTCGGCAAGCGGTTGAAGACGATTACGAAAGCGGAGCAACTCGAAGTGACCGACGGCCGATTCCTGTACCGCGTGACCGCAGTCGGCGAATCCAACGGGGTGCAGATGCATTGGTTCTATTACTTGTGCGCAGCGCCCTCGGGGCAGCAGGTCACGTTCGTGTTTGCCGTCGAAACGAAGTTGCTGAAGCAACTGGCCAATCGCGATCTGAAGATCGTCAGCACAATCGAATTTCTGAAGACCCAGCCGACCCGCAACGCCAGCAAGCGGGATTGAGCCACGCGTGCCGATTATTGAGACTCAGGTTGATAATGTCACATCCCGAAGCCCTCGGGCTGCGGCCCGAGGGAACGAACGGTTCGATTCGTGACTTTGATCACCTGAGGCTCAATAAACCCTTGCTTGCGCGGCGGGCTGGTAGCGTTTGAACGGGCATTCGCGACTCAATTCGCCCCGACGTCCGCAGTACTGTCACCACCGTTGCGACCCCGCCTACCCTCTCTGCGGGCGGGCGGTATTTGCGACGTCACAAACGGGTCGCATGAGCTATTCTTTCACTGGATGAGTTCGGCCTGTATGTGGGGTCGGCCGCCAGTTCGACGCGGCGTTTGCTTTCACCGCAGACCAATCAGCTCGTGGAGTCCCGCTCGTGACATCCCTGCTTTCAACCAGTTTGTTGGCGACGACGGTTTCCAGTGATGTGCTGGTACTGGCCGGTGCGCTAATCCTGTTAGTGAGTGCATTGGTGGGATTTGCCTCCGGCATGTTTTACGAGCGGGCCTCAGCCAAACGTGCTTTGACACGGGCCAAAAAACACCTGTCGCAGATGGTCAACATGGTGGTCAGCTCGCTGGAATCGGCACACGAAGCATGCGCCGCACTGGAGAGTTTCCCCAACATTGTGCTGTCGTCGAAGGAACTGAAGCAGCTTGATGCGAAACAGGCATCGCTGCTGGATACCGTTTCCCGCGTTATGAGCAGCCAGCAAGCGCTGGCAGAAGCCGTCACGGCCGAGCCAAAGGCGAAGGTCGAATCTGCGACGGAAACGAAACCCGAGCCGGTCGAGTTCGCCATTTCGTGGCAACGAGACGACAAGACGGACGCGGCCGGCCTGCCCGACCGATCAGCATTCGATGCCAATTTGGAAATGTTGCTGGCGGCCGGAAATGCCTCCGAAGTCGATAGCGGATTGCTGTTCATCAAGATCGACAAGTTCGACCAGCTACAGAGCCGATTCGGATCGGGAGGCATTTCAACTTTGTTGCGCAAGATGTCGGCGGTCGTTTGCCGTGCCGGTCGCGACGAGGACCTGTTGTGTCGCTACTCAAACGACACACTGGCAATGCTGATGCCGAAAGTTGACGCCGCAGCGGGCCGCCTGCTGGCGCAGAAAATTCGAGATTCAGTCAGAAGTTTTCACTTTCGTCTGGAAGAAAGCGGCCCCGAGGTATTTGTGTCGGCCAGTTATGGAGTCACCGTGTGCGCACCGGCAGACAATGGTGATCTGGTCGTCAATCGCGCGGGCAATGCCGTGTCCCGATCGCAGCGCCGCGGCCGAAATCAGCTTCACCTGCACGATGGCGAAACGGCCGTTCATTGTCTGGCCGCCGAGAGAGGTATTGTCAAAACTTGTGTTCTTGAAGAGTTGAGAAAAAGCGGGGTATCCTGCTGAGGTAAC
>CAUZOL010000422.1:0-5287 GCA_963581435.1 Planctomycetota bacterium | reverse complement strand
CGGGGAGCTTCGGGCGGGCGGGCATTCTGCCGCCGACCTCCGCTGCGCGGCCTGCCTCTTTTTGCCACGTCGCCAGCGCTGAGTAGTAACGCTCGTAGGCGTTGCGCCCCTGTTCCGTGAGCGGATCAGCATCACCAATGAGGGCGGCGTCTCCGGTGAGTTTCGGATGCGCCTCAATCGCTTCGCGTTGGGTGAAGGCTTCGATGCGGGTATTGCTGTGGGCGCTGAGCAAGATGCCGATGGGCACGTTCAGTTCCTTGTAAAGGTCGTACGCGAAAGAAAGGGACAGCGCAGAAAAACCACTCGCCCCACTGGCTTTTTTCCATCCGCTTTCGGAGGTGGCCCGCTTCTGCGGATAG
This sequence comes from Planctomycetota bacterium, assembly GCA_963581435.1. Lineage (GTDB taxonomy): Bacteria > Planctomycetota > Planctomycetia > Planctomycetales > Planctomycetaceae > JABISG01. The sequence goes on along the minus strand of CAUZOL010000422.1, from coordinate 4,928 downwards.
AGGGCGGACACGGTGTTGATGTTGATTTCCCTAATGGGGATGTTCTCCTTGGATGCGGCGAGTTCGCGAGCCAACTCGTTGCACATGCTCTTGCCAGCCGTCCACACCATGTTGGATTGGCCGGAGGAGAACCAAACTTCGCCAACCAAGACGCCTTTGAGGGTAATGGATTTGGTCTTTGAGGAAACCTTGAACTCCCGCTCCTTGGCGGAAGCCGCAAGCGGTTCGAGTTTCACCATCCAATCACCATTCTTGTCCGCCACGGCAGTCTTGGTTTGCCCGGCAAACTCGACAGTCACCCGGTTTCCCGGCTTATCGAACCCCCAAACGGGAACCTTGGATTCCCGTTGCAGGATCATGTTGTCCGTAAACGGTACGGCCAACTCCAGTTGCTGATCGGCTGCTGACACGCTGGGCGCCATCGAGAGCGCGAGGAAAAGGGGGAAGAGTATTTTGTTCATGTTGTGATACTGGAATCCTTGAATTCTATATTCGTTGAGGCCGTTGCTCTTGCTCGAGACAGTTATCTGGCCACGACGTCTGCTAGGCAATGAACCGTTTGATCGGGCCGGTCTGGGCCATCTTTTTGCGCGACATCGCCAGATCCAGATCGCCGTAATGTTCGATCGGGTTCCCGCAGGCGTTGAGCAGCGTGGTGTACCAATTACCCAGAGTCTTGTGGCCTTCGGTGGCGTGGAACGGCAGGCGGATAAAACGCCCCGCGATATCCAGCTTCGATTTTTTGCCCGTCATGATCACCATGGGGGCTTCGGTATTGGGACCGTGGTGACCGGCACCGGTTTCCGGGAAGTAGATGATTGTCGTATTGTCGAACATCGTGCCGCCGCCTTCCGGAACGGATTTCAGTTTCGCAACCATCTTCGCAACCTGAGCCATGTGGCTGGCCTTCACGATGTCCCTGAGTTCGAAATTTCTACTGTGCCCCAACCGGTGGAGATCAACTTGGCCTTTATTGCCGGGCAGAGTTGTAATCGGAGTGTTCAGATCGTCGATGGTATAGGTCACGACGTTCGTCAACCCCGAGATTAGTGCCGCGAGCATGACGTCGGTGAAGGCATCCTGTTTTTCGATAAGACTGGCGTTGGGACCGCCACCCGCGTGGATCGGTTCTAGCTTCGGGAGGTTCTTGGAGATGGTCTCCGTCAGCGAAGCTACCTTTTCATTTCGCTGGCGGATCGACTGGATCGAATCGACGTGATTGCTGATTTTTGTCCGCTCTTTGCCGTCCAGCCCGTTGAGTCGCTTGCCTTCTTGTTCGCGCAGATGATCGAGCATGGAATTTTCTGAGTCCACCGCGCTGGTATTGGTCACCGACTTGAACAATTCGTCGTAGGCCGTTTGCGGGTCGGCGTAACAATAGTTTCGCTGATGCGCCGCCGGTGCCGAAAATCCGGATACAATACCGCTCCGGAACGCCGTAGTGCCCGACCCCGAGGCCAACGACAACTCGACGTGACCGAAGGGCGAGGGGAAAAGTTTGGCCAGCTCAAAGTCGACCGTCGTTCTCTTGATGCCGCTGAGTGTATTGCGGCCCGCTCTGTAGGCGCCCATGCATCCGGAGAAAGAATAGTGACCGCCGTCGCTCATTTCCATCGAGATGCCGTTCAGGATGGTCATGTTTTCCTTGTGGTCATCCAACGCCCTCAGCCACTGTGGCAACTCGTGTTTGTCGAGGTCGGCCTCAAAGGCCACCTTTTTCTGCTCCTTATTTTTCTGTTCTTCTGAAAATGTTGGGAGCGAAAACAGGCTGGGAATGTTTCCGTTCGACTTGCGGATGAAGATGAAGCGATGCGGGCGGAGATCCGGCTTTACGGCTCCAAAAAGATGATTGAACGAGGGTGAGAGCGCGAGGGCACCAGAGCCCAGGACGGTGGATTGGAGAAAGTTTCGGCGTGTGGTCATGGATTTATTTTTTATCGGGTTTTCGAAAAATGAAGGAGTCGGAAGTCAGGAGGGATACAATCACGGCATCAAAGCTCCCAGCATTATCAAGGTAGGCTTTTTCAGCGTCAATGAGCGTCTTGGAATCGGACAGCGCTTCGTTGCGACCCATGAAGTATCGAAACGCGTGGCGGATGATGGACTGGCGAACGCGAGGCGACTTCGCCAAGCGCTCGGCAAGTTCCAGAGCGTCCCGGATCTCGCCATCAACCTTCTTGTCTCCCGAATCTTTAATGAGGCTATTCGCCTCCACGGGTAGCGTCTTGTACTGGGCCACGTTGATTCCGTTTTGGCGGGGCACTTTTCTGTCGAATTCTTTGATCAGATTTTTGGGGTGCTCAATTCTTTCTTCCGAGCGAAAGCGGCCGAAGTCGTCGTAGATCTCGAAGGGCAGACCCAATGGGTCCATCTTCTGATGACACTTCCAGCAATAGGCAGCGGCGGTTCTTTTTTCAAGACGCTGACGGAGGGTCTTGTGATGGTCCTCGGGGATCACCGCGTCCACCGTGATCGGTATGTCGGGAATGGTACCGGCAAGAAGTTTTTCACGGATCCACTTACCGCGGCGAACCGGGTCGGTCTCGAGGTTCAGCGAATGAGCGATCAGCCAAGCCGGGTGCGTGAGCATCCCTTTCCGGTTCGACATTTTGGTGGGTTGGGTGGTCGGATAGTCCCAGTTCCGATGATCAATACCGAAGAACGTCGTGACCTCGGGTCCGCGCAATTGCTGGCCGGTACGAGTGGCGGCATTGCCTTTGTTCCAGTATGCCATCCCCGTCGAGTCATACGGAGTCGCCGCTTTCTGCCCTTTCCCAAATCGAATGACAAGGCTGCGCATTTGGGTCTTGAATGACCGGACCCAAGCCGGCCGGCGTCGATCGTCTTTAAGGAAATTGGGGAACACCGTGCCCATCATCTTCATCTTGTCGATGAACTCCCAGTGCTCATAGAGCTGTTCCTCGGTAAAGTTTTCCCAGTCAAAAACTCTGAAGTAGTCGTAGATTTTCCGGAGGCGATTGGATGCAGCGTTCATCGCCTCATTGTCGCCCGAATGATAAACGTAGAATTTTTCGGTGGTCAGTAGTTCTTCAAAGACATGCCGATCCTTCGCCAAAATATGGGCGACCAGCATATCGGCCTCGTCCACCAGGCGTCCTTTCGCATTGTCATAGCGCCCAGCGCCGAAGCGGGCGTCATCCTTGAACAGAGTCATGGCCTTGGTGTAGCCGAAAAACTCACGAAAAAACCGCAGCTTACGAATCGGCAAGTTACTGATACTGGAATTGAAACCGGCTTTCTGAACCGATTCGTCGATGACGTAATATCGGTCCCGCCGCTTGAGCATACGGATGACTTCACGGTGGTAGTCTTGGCGTGTGCTGAGCCGGCCTTCCTTCGCCGCAGCGACCAGTGCCGCGTCGGGGGTGCTATCGGTCAGCGCGTAGGCGAGCGCATAGCTGGCATCGCGGGGTGACATCATGCGGCGGCCGTGCGCATCGGCGGAGCCCTGCCCGAACTCCGAACGGTAAACCAATTCGGAACTTAGAATGAGCGTCTCAATCAATTTGGCGATGGCCTCCTGGTTGCCCAGCGTTTTCATATATGTCTTGGTCAACGCGATGTTTTCCTGCGCCTCTTGCTCGGTTGGCTCGCGCTCATAAATTTTGGCAAAGAGTTCATCCACCAGATCGTTGAACTGCTTTTCGCCCGCCTGCCCCGCGGCAACGCGTTCCGCCTTGAACGACGCTGCCCAGTCGTTCATGCACTTCTCGATGATCTGCTTGTAACGATCATTCTTTTTCCGGTGCTTCTGGATCGACGCATTGATCCGCTGCATCTCACTCTCAGGGAGCGGCCGGTACGGCGTGAGGGCCATATTCTGTTTTGTGACATCTTTATAGATTAGCGCCATGTCCCACCGCACGCCCATGATTTCCATGAGCATGACCCGACCTGAAATCCGTTTCTCATTGACGCCAAAGTTAAACCAATCCCGCTCGCACTTCTCAATCACATCTTCGTAGGGCACATCCTCCTGCTTGTATTTTTGGATTCCGCGATAAATAGCCTCAATATCCTGGCGATCATATCGCGTTCGCAGCAGTTCTATGTTGTCCTCTTTGGCCTTCGGTTTGCCCTTTGAATCCAAAGGGATAGACACCTCGTCCACTTCGATCCGTACAAACTTCGGCAGCAAATCTTCATTTCTTTCTTTGTAGATATCCTGCGAAACGTTCTCGATATAGGCGGTTAAGAATCGCTCACGGGACGCAAGGATTTCCCGGTGTACAAGTTCCATCTTCATGATGCGGTGCATCGCGGGGTAGTGCGCCTTCATCGCCTGCTCGGACGACATGTGGGCGGCGATCTTCTTGGCATTGGAGATCATCGTCAGTAGGTGGCCGCCGGTCAGCGCGGGGGTGTCGTAATAACGCACACCGATATTGCCTGGCAGCAGGAAGGGGTTGGTAATGCTTTGCCGCAGGTTATGGCCGCCGAATCGTTTGCTAATATTGACGCCGTTGTCGCCGATGACGTCCCTCTTTACGCCATCAATCGTTCTAATGCTCGGATGATCAATCAGGTGATTGATCTTGGCATTGAAGATGAACTCACTGATCAACCAGCGGCGGTCGCGAGTGAATCCTTTCAGATGTGCATTCTCCCCGGAGAACAACTTTTCGTGATCGACGTAGTTGCCGAATTCCGGCTTTTTGAGATTCTCTTCCAGGGCGGAAGTTCCGAACTGCTTCAGTTCGCCGGAGATCCACCGGAAAAGCAAATCCCGCTCCGCTTCGGATGGCTGCTTCTTTTTTTTCGGCGGCATCTCCCTGAAGAAAACGTGCTCCTGCATTTTGTTGAGCAAATCAAGCCGTGCATCGGGAGCCAGCGCATCAAGCCGATCCAACCGGAGATCCCCCTTCTGCGTCTCTCCATCATGGCAGGAGAAGCAATAGCTCTCCAGC
>CAUZOL010000421.1:0-5298 GCA_963581435.1 Planctomycetota bacterium | reverse complement strand
AAGGGGCCAAGCAGATTTCAGTCGTAAGTTTTGGCGAGTTTGGCGAGACCGCGACCTACTCAATTCCGTCTATGAACAAGAAGCGACTCGACGAGCCTCGACCGCTTTGTCGCTCAGCAGAACTGACCCGCCGATGCTCAGGTAAATTGACCCACTACTTGGAAGGAATAAATTCGTTCCTTCTTCCAAGTAGTATTTTCAAGATAGCGATCGCAGCCGCTTTGCGCAGACAAGGTTGTCCGGACCGGCTGAGTAAGCGATCGGTGGTGGAGGGATTGGCACAGCCGCGGCCGCCGTTCTTCGTGATTCCACAAAAAAACCTCGCCCTGCTTCTCGATGCTTTCGCGCCGATGAAGTAGGACGAGGGTGTGAAAAACGTCCTGCGAATTGTAACCGAGAACTTGGCTTTTTTGTCATCGCGGTCGAGAAAGTTTTCTCGTTTCGAGAAGATTGGCACTTAGACGACCGCGCCAAGCCGGTCGTTCGACATTATCAGACCGCGCTCGACTCAATCCTGAAGTCCGATTCCGATCTGGAACGCTGTGTGACGCACTGCGTCCACTGCCAGATTCGATTTCTCACGCATCCTCGCAACGCCGGTCGGCGAGATCTGCGATGCCCTTTCGGTTGCCGCGATCATCATCGGCGGCAACGCTCCAGCCAGAGAAGCACCGCCTACTACCAGACTGTCGGCGGGCGGCGCAAGCGGAAGTTCCTCAATGTGACGCGTTGTTGTCGTAGAACCTGCGTCACCGACGGTGAACAGTTCGTCCATGTGAACCACGCGCCATGCGTCGTCGCCATCGACGCGGAACGCGTCGATGACGGACTTCCTCTCGAAATGAACCTCAAGCCCGAATTCCGTTTGTCGGGCGTCGTGCTGGACGAGACCTCTTTGGGAAACACGTCGGTGCTCGCCTACGTGCGCATGATCGTGAACCAGATCGAAGGCACGAAGCGATCCCAAATCGAGCTGGTCGATCTGCTCCGCCAATCAATGAGACAACACAGCATCGTCAAGCGGACAAGGACCGATTACGTTTTGCGTTTCCTTCATCAACACCCGCCTTAGGAGGATCCGCATGAGTGAAAACGTCGAACTTTCGACTCTGGAAATGCGATATGAAGAGCACCGGATACGGGACAAGGATCGCGAAGCGCGCCTACTGGTTTCGATTGCCGAGCGTGGTATCGAAGAGCCGCTCGAAGGCGTCGATACACCCGAGGGTCGGTTCCTGCTCAACGGTTTCAAACGTTACCGTTGTGCCGCGAAACTCGGCATCGATTGCGTACCCTACGACTCGCTCGGTGAGCAGGAAGCGACGGGAATCGTGAGTCTGATGCGGGTGGCCACCGACAACAGTCTCGGCATTCTCGAACAGGCCAAATTCGTCGTCGATCTACTCACGATCCATGACATGAGTGTGGCGGATGTCGCTGAAACCCTGGCTCGTAGCAAGGCCTGGATCAGCATGCGGCGCAATCTCCTGGACGAAATGAGCCATGAGATACAGCAGATCCTGTTCCGCGGAACCTTCCCCGTCTACTGCTACATGTACTCGCTACGCCCGTTCAGGCGCATGAACTCGATTCCTCAACGAGACATCGAACAGTTCGTGAAGGCGATGGCTGGCAAAAAACTGAGTGTGCGTGACATCGAGTTACTGGCCAACGGCTACTTCCAAGGGCCAGATTCTCTCCGCGAAGCGATCGCCGATGGCAAGCTGATCTGGTCGCTCGACCAGATGAAGAACGTTCCGGAAGACTCCGAGGGCTGCAACTCGTTGGAACGCGTGCTGCTAAATGACCTGCAAACAACTCAGAAGTTCATGCAGCGCGTGATGGCGAAGTGCCACGACCAACGACTGAAGAATCGAGCGTTCTACGCGCAGGCCAACTTGCTGACCGGCGGACTACTGAGTCACTTCGAGACCTTTGTCCAAATCGTGGGGGATCTTCATGATCGATCAGGAAATGCGTAACACGATTTACGTGTTGCATCGGTCGGGAATGGCTCTGCGAGCCATCAGCCAACAGTTCAAAATCAGCCGCAACACCGTGCGTCAAATCGTAAAACAGCAGGGAGTGATGCCATCGACCGTGCGGAAGGACAAGCTCCAGATCGACACCGATCTCCTGCGGGATCTGTATCGTCGCTGCGACGGCTGGGTTCAACGCGTCCACGAACTACTCGTGGAAGAAGAAGGGATCCAAGTCAGCTATCCCACGTTGACTCGACTGGTGCGCGAGTTGGAACTGGGAACGCCTCGTAAAGTTCGTTGCGATCGAGTTCCGGATGAACCCGGACTCGAGATGCAACATGACACGACCGTTTATCAGGTGAAACTGGCTGGGCAGCGGACCAAGGTCATCGCCAGCCTGATGTACTTGCGTTACTCGAAACGACGGTACTTGCGGTTCTACCGCGTTTTCAACCGCTTCGCCATGAAATGCTTCTTTCATGAAGCGTTGATGTACTGGGGCTACTCCGCCAAACAGTGCATCATCGACAACACCAATTTAGCGCGACTGCGAGGCACTGGGAAACGAGCCGTGATCGTGCCGGAGATGGTGTCGTTCGCCGAGCTTTACGGCTTCAAATTTCTCTGCCATGAGCTACTTCATGCCAATCGAAAAGCGGGCGAGGAACGCAGTTTCTGGACAGTAGAAACCAATTTCTTGCGGGGGCGATCGTATGCGAGTCTGGAGGACATGAATCAGCAGGCGTTCCAGTGGGTGACCAAGCGTCAATACTATCGGCCGGCTAGCAAGACGGGCTTGATTCCGGCGAAAGCCTTCGAACACGAACGCAACTACCTGACCGAACTACCGGCGCATCTTCCGGCACCGTATTTCGCCCATCAACGCCGGACCGACGAATACGGCTACGTCGCGTTTCAAGCCAACTACTACTGGGTACCAGGCACGAAGCGCGAAGACGTCAAGTGTCTTCAATACGCTGATCGCTTGAAGTTATTTCAGTACCGAGTCTGCGTGGCCGAGTATCCGCTGCCGCCCAGCGACGTGAAGAACGCGCGGTTCAGTCCGGAAGGACAACCACTACCACGACATCGGCCCAAGAATCGCAAGCAGAACTCTGAGCAGGAGGAAAAGCGACTCCGCGGCATGGACCCAGCGGTGGGAGCCTACCTGGATTACGTGATCGGTACGAAAGGTGTTAGACGGCACCAGTTCGTGCGAGACCTGTTCGCGTTGAGCCGAAAACTGACGGGGAGCGTTTTCGTTCGGGCTGTTGAGCGTGCCCAGCGCTACCGCATCGTGCACCTGGCCACGCTGCAAAAAATCGCTTGGTTCTGCTTGAGCCAAGAGGACCATCCCTTACCCGATGCGGACATCGACGAGGCCTACCGCAATCGTCCCGAATATCAGGAAGGCTGCCTGACCGATGAGCCGGACCTTTCCATTTATGAACTGACCACAGATCCCGAAGATGAAAGCGCGAACGACTATGAATGAAGAGCTGCAACAGATCTTGAAATTTCTCCGACTGTGGGGCCTACTGGCCAACTGGGATCAATTGATCGCCGAGGCCAGGAAAGGGAAGTTCTCTCACGAACGGCTATTGAAACGCGTGCTGGAATCGGAGTTCGAGACGAAGAGTGACAATGCGCGGACACTTCGCCGAAAACGATCTCACATCCCAGATCCTCTGGAAATTGAAACGTATCCATTCGCGCGTCAGCCAAGACTGAACCGCAAGCGGATCATGTCCCTATATGACGGTTTTGAGTACATGACCAAGGGGCAGAATGTCGTCTGGATGGGCCCGACTGGATGCGGGAAAACCGGACTGGCAACGAGTTTTCTGCTGCAAGCGATCGACCGCGGTTATCGGGGCTACTTCGTGACGTTCGCGGAACTGGTGGCCGAACTCTATGCATCATTGGCGGATCATTCCGAAGAAAAAGTGATCCGGAAATATCTGGCCTACGACTGCTTGTTAATCGATGAAGTCGGGTACGTGGAAGTCGAACCGGCACAAGTCGGGATGTTTTTCACGCTGATGCAGAAGCGACACAAGAACAAGACGACACTGCTGACGTCGAATCTTGGTTTTAGCGAATGGGGCTCGTTCCTCAAGAATAATCATCTGACGGCGGCACTGGTTGATCGACTGACAGAGAACAGTCACGTGATCAACATGAAGAACTGCAAAACCTTGCGTCCCAAATTGCGAGAAGACGAAAACGGCGAAGAGGACGAAAAAGACGAACCTGAAAGTCCTGCGAAGTGAACTTCGAGGACTTCCGGCGGCGCGCCGACGCCGTCCGAGAGGTCTCGCTGGAGGCCGTGTTGAAATACCGCGGCGCGGTACGGGACCCGCGAGATAAGTCCAAGTGGCGGACGGAGCAAGGTCCCATTACAGTAACCGGTGCCAAATTCACCAGCTGGCACGGCGGTCATGGCGGCGGTGGAGCGATCGACTTGGTGATGCACCTGGCGGACGTAAACGTCCGCCAGGCCGTGGCCTGGCTCGAGCAACACATGGCCGCTGGAGAAACGCTGCGCCCTTCTCCTTCGTCAAATCACTCTTCGGTGAAACGGGCTGCGGGCAAGCTATGCTTGCCTGCAGCGAATGAACGCCTGCTGGGTCGCGTAATCCAGTATCTCATGGGACGTCATCTCCAAGTGGAGCTGCTCGTCCCTCTCGTCGAATCCGGCCGACTGTACGCGGATGACCGCGGCAACGCAGTCTTTCTTTTAGTGGCTGGCAAAGCCAACCGTCCGGTGGGCGCAGAACTTCGCGGCACCAGTCATCGTATCTGGCGCGGCATGGCTCCCGGCACATGCAAGGACGCTGGTTACTTCTGGGTCGGCGCCCGCGGCTCGAGCAAGATCGTCCTCTGCGAATCGGCGATCGACTCGATCAGCTGCGCCCAGCTCCACCCAGACTGCATCTGCATCTCGACGTCGGGAGTCCGTAGCAATCCTCGTTGGCTCTGCGGGCTGATCGCCCGCAGATACGAGATCCACTGCGGTTTCGACGCCGACGAAGCCGGAGACGCGGCGGCCGACGCGATGCTCGCTCGCTACCCCGCTGTTCAACGTCTACGTCCACCCGCTCACGACTGGAACGACGCCCTCGCGGTCGTCTCCAAGAAGACGTAGCCATCTCGACCTACCCACTTCAAGCCGCGTAGCACCGACTCACAGCATTACATGCTGTGAGTCGGTGGGTCAATTTACCTGAGCATCGGCGGGTCAATTTATCTGAGCGCCAAAGTGCACGACGGTCACTTCGAAAAAAACACGCTTTTCGTGGGGGATGCAGGCTTT
>CAUZOL010000420.1:0-5317 GCA_963581435.1 Planctomycetota bacterium | reverse complement strand
CGTGCCGCCCGACGGCAAGACACGTTGGGTCACTCTCGCCGTCAAGACAACCGGGCTGCACAAGCTCAACATATCCGATGGCGGCGACCTGACCAGTGTGGAATGGCCCGCCGATCTGCCGATCAGTTACAAGTCGAGCATTGACCAGCCGATCAAGACCAACGGTCGTTGGTCGCTCTATTTCTATGTGCCGCGCGGCACCAGGGTCGTCGGTCTGTATGGCGGCGGATCACCCGGCACTATTCTCGATCCTGCCGGCAAGAAGGTATTTTCCTTCGACGACCGCAAGGCAGGTTTTTATAGCATTCCAGTCGCCGCCGGCACCGACGGCAAACTGTGGAAAGTGCATCAAGCAGCCGGCGCCATCAGGCTGCTGACGGTCCCACCCTATCTGGCCCGTTCAGCCAGTGAATTGCTGCTGCCTCATGAAGTTGTTCAGCGTGATTCACAGTAACCTCTGATGGATCCAGTCACGACAGCACGTGAGCTCTCGCAAAACGAGTTGATCATGCCCGGGCATCGCTCGGCATCCTGATCGACGCGATTGCGACTGACAACGTAATTGACGACCGCCCGCCGGCGGGCGTGGCGTCGGAACTGATTGCGAAATTGACGAGAGTTGCAGACGATCCAACCAGACGCTAACTGAGCAAGAAGCTGCGGATCGTTGCGTAACCGAAGACGATAGTGATCCCGGCAAACAGCACGGTCAGCAGGTGGTAACCGCACTTCAACCACCACCGCGTCAGAAATGGTCTGGCATCAAGCACTCCCTGCAGACAGAGACGGATCCCCCAAAACAGCGTTGCGTAAATGCAGAAGACGCGGGCAAGTCCTGAACCGGTTGCGAGTTCCGCTGAATACAACAGGCTGGAGACTCCCAACGTGATGATTCCCAGGACCACATAGCCACCGTAGATGAAATACATCTGCTTGTGCAAACGAGGCAGACTCGCCAGTTCTCGCTTCCAGTCCAATTGGAAGGGGACGAGCGCCGAAGCGGCGAGAATTCCCAACTGGCCGATTCCAGCTGCGAAGATGAGTCTCGGCAGTATCTCGTTCATAACACAGATCCTACGAATTCCAAGAAGGGAACAATGATTCTCTCAACAAAGGCTGGTGGAAACAGCAGACAGACAGGCGATACCGTCGTGCAGGCAGCGAACAGCCAACCGCGAAAGCCGGCTCCGAGGCCGAGTCTGCGACCGAACGCTGAGCGTTCCACGAAGAGGGCACTACACTGAATCAGGAAATACAGCGTCGGTCCACCGTAACCGCCGCCGGCGGGGACAGTAATCACGAGTTCGTGGAGCAGCCCGCTTACAACAAAGCCAAGGCCCAGAGCGATCCGTGGACCGACGCGGGACGTCAGTGGTCGAAACAAGAATCGATGTGTCAGATCGCGGAAGGCCCGGTTCCAGCGCATGCCCCAGAATTCGCTGACGCTGACAGAAAGCAGAGGCCAGTTCATCAGGGGGCGAGCTTCAATTCCGATCCGACGCCACACACACGACAACAAATCAAATAATCCGAAATGCAGTGAGAAGATGAGACCGACCATTCCGACCCAGCCCGCGAAATACGGATCCTGATTGGGAATCCACCAGATGGCTGTGGACAGAAGAGTCAGACCAATCACGAACTTAGTTGTGGCGAACAGCCACTCTCGTGGTTGCGGTTGGTCGGCTGGTGAAGTCGTTGTCGGCTGCAGAAACGTCGTCGCATCGAGACCCGGCCATGCCAGCAGGTAAGCGGCATGTCTCCAGAGGGGAACATCGTCAATCGTGGCCCTACGCCAGGTGAGCCATTTGCAGCCAGCATAAATCGATAGCGACAGCAACCACATCAGCGTCCAACGCGGCCATTCAGCCGGAACAAGCAGGAATGCTACTGCCGGCAGCACCAGCAACGGCATCCAGCCGCGCGGGAGATGCGGCCGATTGCCGGACGTTGGTCGTGTAGTCAGCAGCCTGGAAGCGGGTATAATCATTTGAGTCGTTTCTCCTCAGACAGCTAACCGCAATGATCTGTTAATCATTAACCGCTTTTGCCCACGGACAACCACATCGGGCACCCGTTGGTTGAAAATACGGATGTCCGCCAGAGCCGAAAAAGCCGTTGAAACCATCGTAAACTTCAACTTTCCCAAAGGGACAGTGTGAGAAACATCATCTATTTCGTCGCCATAACCGTCGTCACGTCGTGCGCACAAGCCGGGGAGCAGGATTTTCGTCCACTGTTCAACGGGAAGGATCTGACCGGTTGGAACACGACTGGCAATTGGGTCGTGGAGAAAGACAACACAATTACGCTGAAACCACGACCGGGCGAAAAGGGCTGGCAACGCTACAAGGATTACCTGACCACCGATCGCAAGTACGGCAACTTTGTTCTCGATCTGGAATTCAAGTTCAATGCAAAAGGCAACTCCGGTGTCTTCATGCGAGTGGGCGATCTCAAAGATCATGTGAAAAGCGGTTTTGAAGTGCAGATCCTCGATACGCACGGCAAGAAGAAATTTGGCGCGCATGATTGTGGCGGAGTGATCGGCGCATCGTCTCCGTCGAAAATGGTGGTGAAACCTGCGGGCGAGTGGAATCGCTATACCATCACCTTGATAGGCGACCATCTGCAGGTCGTTCTGAATGGCGAGCAGATTCAGGATCTCGACTTGAGTCAAACGAATCTCAAGGACCGGCCAGCCAAGGGCTACATCAGCTTCCAGGACGAAGCCAAACGAATCTGGTATCGCAACGTGCGAATCAAGGAGCTGAAGTAAGCGCCAGGATGAGACGCACGGAACAGTAAGCATGGTGACCGGCCGTGTTGCCTCAGCGGACTCGGATTGCCATGTAGAGTTCTCAGCGACACCATTACCCCCTTTCGCCGGCTTCAAGGAAACCATCGCCATGACCGCGACCGCGGACCGCCAAGAATACACGTTTCAGACCGAGATTAAACAACTCCTGCACCTGCTTTCGCACTCGCTCTACCAGAACCGCGAGATCACGATCCGCGAGTTGATCTCGAACGCTTCCGACGCGCTCGACAAGATGCACTTCCTGCAGCTCACCGACGAGTCGGTCCGCAGCGAAACTCCGCTCGAGATCGCCCTCGTACCCAACCAGAGCGAGAAAACGCTGACGATTCAGGACACTGGCATCGGCATGACCCGCGAGGAACTCGTCGAGAACATCGGCACCATCGCCCACTCAGGCTCGCTCTCATTCCTCGAGAAGCTCTCCGGCGATTCTGAGAAGGACCTCTCGCTCATCGGCCAGTTCGGCGTCGGTTTCTACAGCAGCTTCATGGTCGCCGACCGCGTCGAAGTCTTTTCGCGCAGCTGCCAGTCCGACGAAGGGTTGCGTTGGGAGTCCGACGGCACTGGCTCGTTCACCATCGAACCGGCCGACGTCGAGACACGTGGCACCGCCGTTGTCCTGCATCTCAAGGAAGACTTCGAGGAGTTCACCGACCCGCTCCGCCTGCGGGCCATCGTCCGCAAGTACTCGTCGTTCGTGCGACACCCGATCAAACTGCAACCGGAGGCGGAGGAGGGCAAGCCGGCGGCCGACCCGGAGCAGCTCAACGAGCAACGGCCGATCTGGGTCGAACCGAAGAGCCAGCTCGACGACGAGCAGTACCAGGGCTTCTATCAGCACCTCGCCCATCGCGGAGGAGACGAGAAGCTGTTGTGGCACTTGCACCTCTCCAGCGACTCGCCGCTGCAGTTCCACTCCATCCTCTACTGCCCGCCCACCAACCTCGAACTGATGGGCTTTGGAAAGACGGAACACGGCCTCCACCTCTGTGCGAAGCGGATCCTCGTCGAGGACGACAACCGCGAACTGCTGCCGGAGTACCTCCGCTTCCTGTACGGAATCGTCGATTCGGACGACTTACCGCTCAACGTTTCCCGTCAAGCCCTCCAGGATGACACCATCTTTCGCAAGATCCGCAAGGTGCTTGTCAAGAAGATCCTCGACCACTTAGCCAAACTCGCCGTCGATGACACCGAGACGTACCGCACATTCATCGAACAATTCGGCCCCATTCTCCGCGAGGGGATTCCGGGCGAATTTGAGCACCGCGAGCGGATCGCCAAGCTGCTGCGATACCACTCTTCGAAGGTCGGAGATGACGAACTCGTTTCGCTGGACGACTACGTCGACCGCATCAAGACCAAGACGGATGACGGTGAGACAACCGACGAGAAGGCGAGCGAGAAACCGCAGCCGATCTACTATGCGACGGGAACGTCGGTCGCCTCCATCCGTCGTAATCCGAACCTCGAGATCTTCGAGAAGCGAGAGATCGAAGTGCTGTTCCTCATCGATCCGATCGACGAACTCGTCTTCAACCACCTCGGCCGTTACCGCGACCACGACCTCGTCTCGATCGAGTCCGCCGACGTCGAGTTGCCGGACACGGACGACGGCGACTCCAGCGAAGAGGCCGAGCCTGCTCCGAACTTCGACCAACTGCTCGTGCTCGTCCGCGACGCCCTCGGCGACGACGTGGCCGAAGTCCGCGCGTCGAAGCGGCTAACCGAAAGCCCCTGCTGCGTCGTCACAGGGCAAGGCCTCGGCACCCAATTACAGAAGGTGCTCGCCATGCAACACGACGACTTTTTCATGAGCAAGCACACCTTTGAGCTCAACCCGAAGCACCCGTTCGTCCGCCGGCTCGCGGAACTCGTCCCGAACCCGGACAACAAGACCTTCATCGAGGAGTGCAGCCGCCAACTCCTCGGCAACGCACTCCTCCAAGCTGGCCTCGCCCCGAAACCCGAGGAGGCAATCTCACGGACGCAGCGGTTTATGGATGAACTCGCCGGAGGGCGGTCGTCGATCATGACGTAATCAGTCATCGGGGGCGAAACCGCTTCCATACAATTGCTTCAATGCATCCTTACCAGGCGTGCTGTCCCAACTTAGACGCATCATCCCCAAAGCTGTAAGCCGTGGTTGTTCCGGCACGGCAGGCGTACTCCCACTGAGCTTCTGTTGGTAAGTGATAGTCCACGCCTTCCTGCTCGCTCAGCTTGCGGCAGAACTCCACCGCATCGTTCCAACTCACATTCGTCGCCGGGTAGTAGTCAGGTCCCTCCTTCACCTTCACCTTGCCTTGTCGCGCCGCGATCGGCCTTGTTGATGGCGGGCGACCACAGCGTGGTCTACGTGGAAACGGACCCAGGGCGATTGCACCAAAAGTCATGGTGCGCATAGGACTTTATTGAGATAAGTCTCGTCCCATCCGGCGGTGAGTCGTTTGTTCTTGATGCCTACCTTCAGTGTGGACTCGTTCTTCAACATGC
>CAUZOL010000419.1:0-5407 GCA_963581435.1 Planctomycetota bacterium | reverse complement strand
CGCGTCGCCAGTGCAGCGCGGTAGGCACTGGCGACACGCCAGTGGCACCCATCACCAAAGAGATTCGCAGCTAATGTTTTGCGACTTCTTTCTCGTCCATTGGAAACGCGAAGACGTCAACGCGATCGATTCCCTGCGAGAGGATCGCGTCGCCGATGGCGATGACGTTGCCCGGTACGATGTCGCCGGGGGTGTTCGTTCTTTCGATGAGACTACCGGTGGCGATATCGACAACTGCCAACTGCGCTGTACTCAAGGGGAGATACAATCGTCCGTCACGAATGAAACCTCGTCCGGATGGTGTTGGCAGTGAGACCGGTTTCTTCCAGGCGGCCGTTCCGTCCTTGAGTGACATGGCTTGAATTGTGTTCGCGCCGACCAACAACACCTTGCCATCGACGACACCTGCCAAATACAGACCATCCTGCTTAGTTTGTTTCCATGCCAAAGTACCGTCCAACAGGTTGAGACAAACGACATCGTTGCCCGTTCGCGGCGTCAACAACACTCTGCCATCGACAATCGTTGCGGCTGGGTCGAGCCAGCGCGTTTGATTTGCCGGACGGGGCGGTCGCGGCCGGGAATTGGGCAGACGCGGTCCGGTATTTGTTAGTTGATACTGATAGCCCCACAACAGCGACCGCCGCGTGAGATCGACGGCGATAACGTATCCTGCATCGGTTGGGCAGACCATAATGCCGTCGGCATAAGAGACCGCTGAACCGGAAAGGCGGCGGCGAAGGTCGTGATGAATCGGCAACCCGGCACTGGCCAACGGTTGCGACCAGACGACGGCCTCGGGATGTGCTGGATCGATCACCAGCAGTCGCACTTCGCCGCTGATTTCGGCAAGGCAATAGAGCTGTCCCCCCAGCGGCAGCGGAGAGCCGAGAAAGAACGTGCCGGCCAGCGGATTCACGAACAACGGATCGCCGCCCCTCGGCCCACCCAACGTCCATGCCCGCTGTCCAATGCGTCGGTCACCGCTGATGTCGTAGGCAACTAAAGAGTTCGCGCGCGACGGTCGTAGCGACTGCTGTTGTGGCCGACTCACGGTATCTGCCAGACCGAGATCTTCGATGGCGTATAGAAATTGGCCATCGCTGCTCATTGTTCCGTATGTTGAATCGCCCCAGATGCGCTGCGACACCAGCGTTTGTAGTGCGCGGGAATTTACCGGACCGGGAACTGCGTTTTCGCTTTTTTGCAGAATCTGCTCAGTTGTTGCGTCGAAGAATGTTTCCCACTGCTTCGCCCCGTCGGTGGGGTCGAGTGCCAGAATAGATCCGATCGTCCGCACGTATAGTCTGCCGTTGACCAACAACGGCTGTGCCCGTGGCAGCGTGGACTGCTTGCGTAGTTCCAGCAAGGCTTTGACGTCGCGAACCGTTTGCCGCAATTGGCGGTCGTTTTCTGTTTCAGTAAAGTCGGTTGGAAAACGGGTGACGTCGTACACGGTGGAAACGGGGGTTTGCCAGCCAGACAAATGGCGGTCGTCGCCGCTCGCAATGGCACCGTTGCGGGCCGCGTTGCCTCGCGGCATTGCCCAATCTGGCTCGCCCGATTGCCAGGCGACTTTCCCCGTGCCAAACATATTCTGCAACCATGCGATGGAGTCATCCGTTTCTGCGAAGAGTATGACATCAGCACCGCGAATCTTCACGGTGTTTCGTCGAAGTGTTTCTCGCAGACCAGTCAGCACCGCCTGGGATTTCTTCGGCATCCCGGCACGACTCCAGCAAAGTGCCGTCTTCAGCGACAATGCCGGTTCCCAGTTGGCCGCGGTTGCCGGGCGCAGCAGCAGTTGGTCGAAACAAAGGGCGGCGGCCAGCGGACGAGCGCGGTCAAAATGCACCGATCCCACGTCGTACATCGCCTCGCGTCCGGCTTTGGTGAAGAAAAATCGGCGCGCGACCTCGGCCACAGCGGCAACGTCGTCGGCTGCGAGTGCATCGGCGAGCATCGCGCGAGCTGTTGCGCCGTGCTGCAATTCGTAGGCCCGCAAACCATCGGCAGGCATGTTGCCGATCAACCGCTGCGCTTCGGCCTTCAAGCTGCGGTAGAGTGTTTTCTTTTCCGGGTTCGGGTGGTAGAAACGGTCTTCCGATTTGTCGAGGATGATTTGCAGCAAGATTGCTGCATCGACGAATCTCTTCTGCTGAATGAGTGCGGCGGCCGTTTTCAGTCGCTGAATCATGCGGCGGTCGGCCAGTACCAACACTCCTCCACCGGGACGGGGAATCGGCTGCGCGACAATTCGCTTCACACGGGCAACAACGGCGCGACCGCGAAAAATCCGCCCGGTTGCTCCTGCCTTTTTCGGCGGGGCTGCGCCATTCGGCGGGATTTCATCGGGAAAGAGCCGCGCGACGTCGCGCAGTGTGCCACCACGTTTTTCCTGTGCCACGGCCGTTTCGCTGATCATCTCCGCGCACATTCCTGCGATGGCAAGCAGCGATGTCATTCGCAGAACACGGTGCAGAAACATGGCGGCCTCAAGTTCGCGACCTCAAATTCACTGCAGCATTTCACTTCATCAGGGGGAGAGACGTGATGCAAATGAAACGGTCTAGAAAATACGGTAACCCTAGTTTAACCCGTCGAGGATCTTCTTGTAACGTGCTTCCTGCTCGACGCCCTGTGCTTTCAGGATTTTCTCCAGTTCCTTCTTGCCGACTGCCTGTCCCCAGGTTGTAAGCCATTGGTCGGTTCCTGCCTTTTGAAAGCCGGGGCTTTTGTATCCGGCCGCCGCCGCCAGCTGCAAACTTCTCAAGTTATTGTGCAGCGCGTTGTGATGCGTCGTTTTGTTGTTCCGTTCGCACCACAGGTACCAGGCGATGAGGTTGCCAACCAGTGCTTTCGCGTCGTTCTTCTTCCACTGGATGCCGGGGATGAATAACGGGCCGCCAGTCCACGGGACATCTTTTGCCTTGGGGTCGAACTTGTAGGCTTTGACGACAACTGCGGGAACGGCGTCTTCCCCCTTGGCGGCCAACGTTCCCAAATAGGCGGCCGCCTGCCGACGTACGTTCTGGTTCTTCGCCGTCACCAACGCCAAGGCGAGCGAATCGGCACCCTTGGCGAGAATGGCCGGCGCGAGTGACTTCTGTAGTTGAGGCACGCGGAGTGTTACGTTCAACAGGTCTTCGGCCGTTGCGTCGTTTCCTTTCTTGCCTAACTCTGCAACAAGCCGCAGCCCAATCGGACGGCCCAGTGCCGGGAACTGTGGGATGAGGTTGGCTAGTTTCAACACTTCATCGCTCGACTTGGCCAGCTGCACCATGCCGGCGGCCGCCCAGGTTCTGACGAGCAACGACTGCTTCTTGTCCTGATACATTTCGGTCAGCCGCTTCTCGACGTCTTTGCCGCCAATTTCTGAGAGGCAGACGATTGCCCAGCCGCGCAGGACCATGTTGTTGCCTTCGAGTGCTTCACCAAGCAAATCGGGAACAACCGGTTTGCCGCGAGCGATCAGGATTTCTGCTGCAGCTGCTGCCGTTTTGGGTTCGCCCAATTTGTCGATCAGTTCCAGGTTGGTTGGCTCTTTGGCTGTTTTGTTCTTCTTGGGTTGATCTTGTGCGAAAGATATTTCGCTAGCGCCGAACAACCCGGCGATGAGTCCGCTGGCCAAAAGGAGTCCGACGACTGTCTTTTTCCCGCCGCGTCGCACGCCGATGACCGCGCCGATGCACAGGCAAGAACAGAGCGCGAATGCGAGGCTGGTTCCCACGGGGCGCGACCCGTGGGCTTTGGGGGGATTGGCTCGGGGGGAATTCCGCGCGTCATTCAGGCTCACGGCGCCGTAATGGATCGCGCCGGGTTGAACGGGGGCGGGTTTGAGCGTTTTCGCGTCGTAAAACTCGCGTTTGTTGCGGCGGCCCGGCATTTTGTAGGGGCTGAATGTCAGATTGCGGCTCGCAAGAACTTCGCGGGGAAAACTGCCGTCGATCACCGAAAGCGTCATCCCCTTCAAGTCTTCCAGACCCTGCTTCACCGTCGCGTCGCGTTCGGCCTTCAGCGACGCTTCGTTGAGCTTGTCGATTTCCGGCCCGCGCAAACTCAGCCGTTCGCCGACTGCCAGTAACATCTTTTCGACTTCTTCGTGCGGATGCGTCAACCGGCCTTCTTTGACTGCTAACAAGTCGGCCGCAAACAAATCCTTCGCCGCGCCGTTGTGCTGCGACGGGTCGCGGCGTTGTTTGAGGTTCTGCTTCTGAAACGGTTGCAGGCTGCTTACCGTGCCACCGATAATCCGCAACGGCAACGGATCAATCACGTTCTTCAAGAGCTGTTCGCCGGAAATCTGCCGCACGACGTACTCTTCCGGCACCGAGCGAATCTTCAGCGGCTTGTCGCCGAGAATGTAAACGACGTTGTGCAGGTCGCCCTCATTGAACGTCGAAAGTCGCATCGGCACGACGAGTTGTTTCACCTTGAAGCGGAAACCCATCGCCTGCACGTTGCCGTCGAAGGTGGAACCATCCGGCAGTGAAGAGTTGACTTTGCGCATGCCCGGTTTGGGATCGACGCCCTTCTTCTGGCCGACTTTGGTTTTCACGGCAACAAAGCACCAGCCCTGTTTGACGTAATCGTTGCAGGCATCGTCCATGCCTTTGGGGTATTGAAAGCCATGTTCATCGACCCACTTCTTGAGCGCGGCCGCACTCCCCGCTTCAAGGACGGCAACCTCGTACATGCCGACCGCTTCTTCCTTGGCGACGCGGACCTCGTCTCTCTGCAGCGCCAATCCGGCAGTCCGGTTCTGGGGTCTGGACGAATTCGCGGCAAAGCGACGCGACAGACGCGACAGGACACGAAGTCGAACATCAATGACAATCTCCGGTGGATCGACGGCGGCAGCGATGTGCGGGAAGATGTTGTCGGACACTTTTCGCAAATCGGGAATCGCCGGGAACGGAATCAGCATCCCAAACTCTTCAACCTTGCCTTCAAAGCCGGGCCGAATGACGACCGTTTCGACGCCGTCTTTGTAAAAGACATAGGTCTTCTGTTCGCCAACGCGGGCGATGGGAATGTCGTTGCCGACATACACGGGCGGAACCATGCCGCAGGGGTCAGCGAAGACGGACGAAGCCATCACGCCAAACAGAAGCGATGCCAGGGCGGCCGATGGTTTGCGGCAAAGAGTTGTGGTGCGCATGGGGTGAACTCCTGAAGCGGCTAACATTCCCTGAATTGGTATCGCGATATCGATCATTGAGACAACCCGATAGGTCGCATCGCTGGTGGTCACAACATTCAGACTTCAAGCAATCCGGCCCTGGTTGCCAATCTGGGGCAGACAAGAAATCAAAAAACTCATTCGTTGCATAAGAGCCTCGACCTCAGCGAGAAGTTCCGCGAAATGCTGACTCCAATGCGAAAACCGTCAAGAAAAACGACCATC
>CAUZOL010000418.1:0-5408 GCA_963581435.1 Planctomycetota bacterium | reverse complement strand
ATTCGCAACTCGACAAGAAGGATCGCGAGTATATTGGTCGCTGGGAAAAGTTGCTCAAAGATCGAAGCACCCGCCACGTCGACTTTCGAGAATACCAGAAGGCAATGCTGGTCAGCCTGTCGAAACGGACGCGATGACTCGTCATGCCCATTGATGCGACCGAACAGCTATTTCGTGCGACCGACAATGAGTTGTGGGTTGTGACGGCGGCTGATGGCGAACGCCGCGACGGGTTAATTGCCACCACGGTCGTGCAGGCCTCAATCGTTCCGGAGATACCGCGCGTGCTGGTTGCCATTGCCTGCCAGCATCACACGTGGGAATGTATCGAGGCGAGCGGCGTGTTCGCACTGCATCTGCTCGATGAAACACAATTGGATTGGGTCTGGCGGTTCGGTCTCGAATCGGGACGCGATGTCGATAAGTTTCACGGCCTGCCACTCCGCAGCGGAAGCAGCGGCAGCCCGATTCTGACCGATGCGGTCGGTTGGCTCGACTGCCGCGTAGAAAATCACATGCCAACCGGCGATCGCACGGTCTATCTGGCCGAAGTGATCGACGCCGACTGCCATCTCACACAACCACCGCTCACCGTGCAGCAAATGTTGGCGTTGGCTCCGCCGGAAAAGCTTCAGCAATTGAAAGCCCAACGCATTGCCGACGCCACGCGCGATGCCGACGCGATACGCGACTGGCGCGAAGCGTAACGCCCGCTATTCTCAGGCAGAATCAACGGCGAGTTCTTCCCCCAACGCGACAACGACATCGCCCGGCTGCAGTTTTCGCCCGCGACGTGTCTCGACTTCACCGTTGACGGTCACTTGCCCATCCTGAATCAACAACTTCGCCTGCCCACCAGAGCCGGCAACGCCGCGCAGTTTCAGAAACTGATCGAGCCGAATGGCGTCGCGTTTTCCCTCTGTTGCTCCCAAGAAACCTCTCCATAAGATTCGATCAATTTGAATGACGACCTGACACACCGACAGATTGTACACGAGATACCAACAGCATAACGAATGCAATCGCTACCCGCCTCACCCAACCGAAATCTCACTTCCCAATTGCGCCGGACCTGAATTGCTGATCGTCTCGTGGTAGCATGCACGGCTATGACTACTGGCTGACATCCGTGTTTCTCGATAACAGAGGTCCGGTGATCGACATGCTTCGTGATTTGACTCTTCGCTGCGGCATTACTCTTTTTGCACTCTCCATTTCGTTGACAACATCGGCGGCCGAGACGCCCAACATTGTTGTCATTCTTGCCGACGATTTGGGGTACGGCGATCTGGCTTGCTACAACCCGCACTCGAAAATCCCTACGCCGCACATCGACGCGCTGGCGAAAGCGGGCATGCGGTTTACCAATGCTTACTCAGCAGCGGCGGTTTGTGTGCCTTCGCGGTATTCGTTGATGACCGGCCGTTACCCGTTTCGCGGCGCTCCGCTTCGATGGGGAGCGCGTCCGACGATCGAAAAAGGACGCGCGACCGTGGCGTCGCTGCTGAAAAGCCGTGGTTACGAAACCGCCTGCGTCGGCAAGTGGCATTGCGGTTTCAACGGCGGTGTGAAGGATCAAACGAAACCGTTAACCGGCGGGCCAATGGACCGGGGGTTCGATCACTTTTTCGGCCAACACGGATCGCTCGATCAGCCGCCCTATTTCTACATTCGCGATCGCCGTGCCGTGCAGCCAGCGACAATCCCCATCGCCGAAAGTCACGAAGAGGGGCTGTCGATTGTCTATCAGGGTCGCTTCTGGCGTGCCGGGAAAGTGGCGCCGAACTTCAAGCACGAAGAGGTTCTCGAACGCTACGCCGGGGAAGCGATGTCATTCCTCGAAGATCATCATCGCCGCGCCGCGAAGAAACCGTTCTTTCTTTACTGTGCGCTCACTGCTCCGCATGGGCCGTGGCTGCCGGGCAAACAGTTCGCCGGCAAAAGCAAGGCGGGCACGATGGGCGATTTTGTCGTTCACGTCGATGACGTCGTCGGCCGGTTGTTGTTAACGCTGAAGGAATTGCAGTACGACAAAAACACGCTCGTCGTGTTTTCCAGCGACAACGGGCCGCTGTGGTTCGATCCGGACGTCAAGCATTTCGGACACGATTCATCCGGCGGATTGCGCGGGCGGAAGGGCGACATTTGGGAAGGTGGCATCCGCATGCCGTTGATTGCGCGCTGGCCCGGCAAAGTTGCGAGGGGGAGTACGACCGATGAAATCGCGGGGTTGGTCGATGTCCTCGCCACCTGTGCCGCCGTCGTCGGCGAGAAACTACCAACCGATGCTGGTGTCGACAGCGTCAGCCTGTTGCCGGTGATGTTGGGCAAACACCGCGACAAACCCGTTCGAGATTCCATCGTGCTGCAAAGTCTGGGGCCGAACGATCTGGCGATTCGACAGGGGGATTGGAAGTACATTCCCTGGATTGGCAGCGGCGGTTTTCTCACCAAACCCAAACGCGTGAAGCCGGCCGCCGGCGAAGCGACCGGCCAATTGTACAACCTGAAAAGCGATCCCGGCGAACAGAAGAATCTGTTTTTGCAACTTCCGGAAATCGTTGCCCACCTGTCCAAGCAGTTGGAGCAACAACGCGGTTCAACGCGAACACGGAGATGATGGATTGCGTGCGGTTGATGCTGGATGTTTTCGGCGTTGGGCGTATGCGACTCAGCAGGACCTTCGCCCTCCCAGACACTGTGGTTCCTGATGGAAAGCAAGTGCGATGAGCAACAGCAATCGGCCGGGAAAACTTGTGCATGCGGAGATTCCCGGTGAGCGGAGTTTCACGGCCGAGGACCTGTGGCAAATTCCGCGTGTGGGAGCTGTTCGGTCCGCGCCGGGTGGTGACCGTCTTGTCGTGCCGGTCACCACATGGCTGGGGAAGAAGCGAAAACAGTTGACGCGATTGTGGCTGCTGGCTGCTGGATGCTGATGGTTCCGACTGCCATCCGATGAGCGGCGAACAGGCATCGGCCGCCGTTCCTGCGTTCTCACCCGATGGCACGCGGTTGGCGTACACACTCAAACCGCAAGACGACGAGAAGGCGAAACCGCAGTTGCACCTGTTGCCGTTGGATGGAGGAGAGCCGCAACCGCTGACCGAAATGCCGTTGGGTGTGCTCGATGTCCGCTGGTTGCCGGACGGCTCGGGATTGGTATTCGTTGCGAAACTGATTGCCGGACATGCGACCGTTGAAGCAACACAGACCGAACTTGCACGACGTGAGGAAGACCCGGTCAACGTTCATGCCACAGAAAAACGGCTGTTCCGCTTCTGGGATCAATGGCTGACCGGCGATGAGGTGCCGCACTGTTTTTATTTCGATCTGGCCACAAATTTTTGCCGCGATCTCACGCCCAATTCGACCGCGTGGCTCGATTTTATGTCGCCGACCGGTCAGTTCGACATCGCGCCCGATGGCGGTGAGATCGTTTATTCCGCCATCGTAATGAACGAAGATCGCAACGAGATCGAATCGCGGATCTTTCGTGTGAGTCTCGATGGCGGCGAACCGGAGTGTCTCACAGCGGATGCACCCGCCGGAACATTTCGGCCGCGTTATTCTCCCGATGGTGATGCGATTGTTTATGGCCGCACCGAAGATCGTTACTTCTACGCCGACCGCACGCGGCTGTACCGCTATGACCGCGCGAGCGGCAAACACGAAGCGTGGTGCGACGAGTGGGAGCAATCGCCCGCGCAATGGGAATTCTCGGCCGACGGCATCCTCATGTTTGTCGCCGAGCGCGCGGCTCGCACTCACTTGTACGAACTCGCGCTTGAAGAAAGTGTGCCGACGCAATTGGCCGACGGTGGATCGATTGGTTCACCGCACGTAGCGGATGACGGTTCGGTCTACTACATCCGGCAGACATTTCAGCATCCGCCGGAAGTTTATCAGTATGCCCCCGGTGGCCCCAAGCCGCAGCGCATCACGCACTTCACCGACGAGGCAATGGCGGGCATTGCAATGGGTGGCCGCGCAGGCGCACCGTTTTAATGTGATTCGCTCGGTGCACAGCGCCGCACGAAATCACAGCCCCGGTTTGCATTGGATTCTGACCGGCTGGGACAATCCCCGTGCCGGCGTCAACGGCGAGCGCGTCAACAAGATTCCGTCGGTCGGATCGATAGTCGCCCACGAATTGCAGAACAACGACGCGCCCGGTCTGCCGCGCTTCATCGCCGTCCCCAATCGTTCGCAGTTGGGCGGACGGACGAACTTCAGCGGAGCCTCGTGGCTGGGAACTCCCTACGAAGCATTCGATTCCGGTGCCGTTCCCGCTAAAGCCAATGGACCGTTCACGCTGCCGGTGGGGATCACGCTGCCGAAAGACATCGGATTGGAGCGGCTGGAGAATCGCAAGTCGTTGTTGGATTCGCTCGATCATCTCAAACGGTCGCGCGAGCAAACGGCCGGCGTGCAAACGGTGGCCGGCTATCAGGACGATGCATTCGACTTGCTGCTCGGTCAGCGCGGACGGCAGGCGTTCGACATCAATCGGGAGTCGCCCGAAATCCGCCAGCAGTACGGCAACAGCGCGATGGGGCAGGGGACGCTGTTAGCCCGGCGGCTGGTCGAAGCGGGTGTGAGTTACGTGTTGGTCAACTACTCGAAGAACAACTCTTGGGACACGCACCGCGACAATTTCGGCCGGCTGAAAAAAACGCTGCTGCCGCCGATGGATCAAGCCGTCTCCGCCTTGCTGACCGATCTGGACGAGCGCGGGCGACTGGATGACACGTTGGTTGTGCTGATGGGCGAGATGGGCCGCACGCCGATTATTAACAAACGCCAAAGCGGCCGCGACCATTGGCCCGACGTCTATTCGATTCTAATGGCCGGCGGCGGACTGACCCGCGGCCAACTGCTGGGCAGTTCTGACAAAGGGGGCGGCAAATCGGGAACCCGCCCGGTCCACGTCCACGAGGTCATCGCCACAATCTACCACCAACTCGGCATCGACCCGCACGCCATGCTCATTGACGCACAGAACCGCCCGAACAAGATTCTCACCGACGCCGATCCGGTGTTCGAGTTGATTCGTGCGTGATTTGGTTATGGAAACGACGGGTGGCTGGGGTCGAAGCGCAGCGGCGGCCCCAGAACGATGCGCCGCCGAGATTGGAGAAGAAAAGGTGTCAACCGGGGAAGCGGAACAATGGTTCCTGACATCTTTTCATCCCCTGTGTGACCTGTGCATCAGATGGGGAAATTTTTAGTCCCGATGGACCGAGCACACGAGACCCTCAGAAAAAGGCCCGTAGGGTGTGTCAAGCCGTCAGCAAGTAGCGACTGTCTTGAAGTTCAAGTGTTTTGCTGTTGGTTTTTCCATTCGGTTCCATTTCGAAGCATGGTGTTGAGGATGGTGAGTAGTTTTCTCATGGCGGCGATGAGTGCGA
>CAUZOL010000417.1:0-5416 GCA_963581435.1 Planctomycetota bacterium | reverse complement strand
CCATCAAGTCGAACGCCCGCGGCTTCCGCAACTTTGCGAACTACCGCACCCGCATCCTGTTCTTCTGTGGAAAACTGAAACTCAAACCGTGCTGAAAACACCCATTAAAATCGGTGAAGAACCATATATTGCGTTCCTCGCGGTTGCTGATTCTGATTGTCACTTATCAAGCAGGAGTCGGACCATACTGATCTGCCATTCATGGCCGGACACCCTTTTCAGATACTGAAGCAGACCGGCGGCGATTCCGGGTTTGACACTTTTCTCGAAATACACTAATTTGCCTGATCGATTCAGGTTCAAACGTCGTTTGCGTAACTGCGAGAAGCTTTTCGGAGCATCGCGATGGAAGACGTTGATGGCACTCAGATTACGATCGACAATTCGGCTGGCTCTTTCACGGCTCGTCTCTGTGTCGGTCTGTCTTTGCGCCTTCACCTTCTTACCGCTGCCGCAGCTTGCTGGGACGACATGGACGGAGTCGTCTGAGGCAGAATTCCCCCTTGAGGAAGAGGACGGAAAGAGCGCTGAGGAGGAACTGGCCGTTGGGTCTTCGGCACGCCGCCGCTTGAACCATCGACGCGGCAGAAACCTCAGTCTGCCTTATGAGACTGGCAATCCACGCTGCCACAGCACTCCATCTGGCAGTCGCCTGCTGGCGATAGTCGGCCATCAGCTTGCCAATGGCCTCGGCGCGCCTTTACTCGTTTAGGCTGCTCCCACTTCTTTGGATGTCGTATCCCTCTGGCCACCCTTGAGGTGATTCTGCGCGCTTGCTGAGTGCATTCGCCGTCTAGCGGTCAGAGACGCCTCTTTCGCCGACTTTGCGCCAGTCGCTTCGGGGCGTTCCGTGCGCGAATACCTCTTGCGCCAGCGCAGACCGTGGAGATCATTCTTATGCAGAAACTCGTTGAAGGTATTCATCAGTTCCAGAACGGTGTCTTCAGTTCCAAGCAGCGCCTGTTTGAAGGCTTGGTGGACGGTCAGCAGCCGCTGGCCTTATTCATCACCTGCTCAGATTCGCGCATCAATCCCAACCTGCTCACTCAGACGGAACCGGGGGAACTTTTCATTCTGCGAAACGCCGGGAATATTGTCCCGCCGTATGGAGCAGTCGAAGGGGGCGAAGCCGCGACGATCGAATACGCAGTGAGTGTACTCGGGGTCAAAGACATCGTGATCTGTGGCCATTCTCATTGCGGAGCAATGACTGGCCTGCTCGACCAATCGAAACTCGCGAAGCTGCCTGCCGTTCGGTCGTGGCTAGGCCATGCGGAATCGACGCAGCGGATCATCGAGGAGAACTACGCGCACATCACCGAAGCCGCCGCACGTCTGACGGCGACTGTCGAAGAAAATGTACTCGTCCAGCTTGAACACCTGCGAACGCATCCAGCAGTTGCTGCGGCATTGGGCAGGCGGGAGCTGAATCTTCACGGCTGGGTGTACAAGTTCGAGACAGGGCAGGTCTTCGGCTACCACCAGCAAGATGGTCAGTTCCTTCCCATCGAAGGAACGAGCTTCACAGTTCCGTCAGCCACCCGCAAGTTGCCGCCCATTTAGGGAACATGGTCATGAGTTTCACCAATGAATCGTCGGCCGATTCGTGTCGAATGATGGGTGACACCGCGAGACTGAATCTGGCAGCATCGGTTGGATGTTTCGTGACAGCCGCCTTCGGCTGCGCATTGAATCAGTTTGCCCCGGACGCCATATGCGCCGAGGGACTCGCGGTCATTGGATGCCTCTATCTCATCATCGGCGCGGCTGATCTTAGCCGGATGCGCTGGCGGGAACGACGTAGCCAACGGCGAGATAGAGCTGAGGGTACAAGTCGGTGAGTGCGTTGCGTTCGCCGAGATTTCGAAACCTGAAGGCACGCCGACGGAATAAGAATAACCTTTTTCATGAAATGAAATATGAATCGCGAAATAAATACACAGAAAACAGCAAGTGATTCGACAACAATTGGTGGTTTGTTTTCGGCTCCCCGGCAGGATGTTCTCGCATCGATTGTCGTCTTCCTTGTGGCTCTGCCGCTTTGCATGGGCATTGCCATTGCATCAGGCGTCCCTGTGGCGGCCGGCTTGATCACGGGCATCGTCGGCGGTCTTGTCGTTGGCTGGATTGCCGGAGCTCCGCTTCAAGTGAGTGGTCCAGCGGCCGGACTGACGGTCATCATCTATGACCTGGTGCAGAATCACGGGCTGGAAGTTCTAGGCATCGCCGTTTTGATTGGCGGTGCTTTGCAGTTGATCGCTGGGTTGCTGCGTTACGGTCGTGTGTTCCGCGCCGTCTCGCCCGCGGTCATCCATGGCATGTTGGCCGGAATTGGCGTGTTGATTCTGTCGAGCCAGTTTCATGTCATGGTCGATGATGCCCCCAAAGGCAACGGCATTCAGAATCTAGTGTCAATTCCGGATGCGATTCAGAAGGGGTTGCCGATGCCCGAACTGGGCACGGTGGACGAGAGAATCGCGCGGCGGGACTTGCTTCAGCAATTCGGAGCGTTGCACGAGCAGCAAGTGCAGCTGCGCGAGTTGGCGGCTGAACGAATTCCAGTAACGCCCCAAGACGCGGATCATGATGATGCGGCTCACCATCCCAAGTCAGCACTCCCCAATAAGTCGCAACTGGAACCGCTGGCCGTGAAGCAGCAGGAGTTGTCCGATCAACTCACGGTCCTTGTTGAGCGACTGGAAACGCAGGGAGTCTCCAAGACCGTCCGTGATCCAGCTGGATTGAAACAGGCAACGGATGAGTCACTCGAACAAATCCAGATAGCACTCGGCGACCTGCAGCAGGGACGCGCCGAAGGAGTAAGAGCATCACAAGCGGACATTCAGCGCAGTCTGAAAAAGGTGCTGGGCGAACTCAAGAATCATGATTGGGCAGCCAAGATCGGCTTGTTGACAATCCTCGCGTTAGTGCTTTGGAAGATGGTCGCCCCCACGAAATTAAAGCTGGTTCCGGCACCGCTGGTGGCCATCGTGATCGCGACGGTTGCGACAGTGTTCCTGAAACTGCCCGTGCTCTATGTGGAAGTTCCGGACAACTTGTGGAGTGAAATCCACTTCCCTTCGCTGTCCGTGCTGCGATCCGTGCCGCTGGGCGTTGTTGTTCAAGCGAGCATTGTTCTGGCGGTTGTGGCCAGTGCTGAAACTTTGCTCTGTGCCACGGCGGTTGACCAGATGCAATCCGAAACTCGCACGGATTACGACAGAGAACTAGCCGCACAAGGGATCGGCAACATGCTTTGCGGCCTGTTCGGCGCGCTGCCGATGACGGGCGTGATCGTGCGGAGTTCCGCGAACGTGGAAGCTGGAGGAAAGACACGTCTCTCTACGATTCTGCACGGGGCTTGGTTGCTGGTCTTCGTGGCATTGCTGGCTTTTCTGTTGCGGATGATTCCCACGGCGGCGCTGGCGGGCATGCTCGTCTACATCGGATATAAACTGATCAACTTCAAGGCGATTCGAGAGCTGCGAAAATATGGCTGGGGAGAAGTCGCCATCTACGGTGCCACGGTGGTTACGATCGTCTGTACCGACCTGTTGACGGGCGTGATAATCGGAGTCGCTCTTTCGGCAGCGAAGCTCCTGCATAAGTTCTCGAAACTGAAGGTACACCTTGACGTCGAGCCGGACGGCAGCAAGTGGGTATTGAGTATGGTCGGGGCAGCGACCTTCATCCGCCTGCCGCGCTTGGCTTACGCACTAGAGCGCGTGCCCGCCGCTTCGGAATTGCACGTCGATTTCGATCGGTTGACTTACATCGATCATGCTTGTCTCGACCTGCTGATGAACTGGGCGAAGCAACACGAGGGCACTGGCGGAACTCTGGTCATCGACTGGGATTCGTTGCATACGAACTTCCACAGCAAACCGCATCACAATCAGAAATCCCACCAAGAAACCGCAGCCCGAGGAAGTCTATGAAGCTGCTAAAGGATGCTGTCGATAAAGGGCACGTGATCCTTGACCTTGACGCCACTGACATGGCGACGGTCGTGGGTAAAACGGTCGGTCACATGGTGGTGGATGACGTCTTACCGATGCAAGCTGCGGAGCAGATTGGACACTGCGATGGAGGTCCGCTTTGTCCACATACTGCCTGCACCGCAGGCCGGGTCGCCGGCTCACGAGCACGATCGTGCGCTTCAGGAATTGGAACGGGCTGTTGGCGAGGCGTTTCTGAACGTTCCAGACAATGTAAAGTCGTACTGTGATGTTCTCAAAGGTCCACTCTCGGACCGTCTGATGGGGTTTGCCGCCGAGCAGGATGTCGATCTGATACTGCTCGGCCATCGGCCGGACCATCCAGCCGGACGAGGGTCGCTGGTTCGCCGTTTGGCCATGCAGGCACCTTGCTCGATTTGGATCGTACCCCACGGTTCGCCTCTGTCGCTCAAGCGCATCATGGTGCCCGTGGACTTCTCCCAACCCGCCGCTGATGCGATGTGCGTGGCGGCGTCAATGGCCACGATGTGCGGGGAAGCCGAATTTCTGGCCCTTCACGTTTATTCGAACGAGGCAGTCCTCACCTATGAAGAAGACGATCCAGTGTTGCTGGGCCAGATGGAGGAGGCGTTCGAGCAGTTCATTGCGCCCATCGATTGCCGTGACGTGACAGTCACGCCGCTCTTTGAAGAGGGGACCAACGTTGCGCATACAATCCATCGCGTGGCACGGGAACAGAACGTCAACTTGAAAGTCATGGCCACGCGCGGGCGCAGTCGTTCGGCTACGATTCTATTGGGAAGCGTGACGGAAGGCGTGATCATCGAGGCCCGCACACCCGTGTTGGTGGTGAAGCACTTTGGCGCTCGGCTGGGTGTGCTTCAAGTTCTTTTGGACAGACGCTTTCGCCAGAGGGGGAGTCCGCAATTCGACTGATGCAGCTCCCGAAGACTATGAGAACAAATTGCGGCTGAAACGGTCAATCAATTGGCTTTGAAATCCGCTTGATCGGCCAAATTGTACACGTCAAATTCACTGACACCCGTTGTGCCAAAAACCGGTGGGACACGACTCGTCCTGTAATTCGACCGTATTTCGGCACACTGGTCGCGTGTTCGCTTCGGCAATATTTTGTCGCGTCGGTCTGAATCACCGCCGCCATTTCGCCGCCACTTAACCTCGCAGCGGTCATACCGACCGAAACGTCCAACCGAACTTTGAAGTTGTATGCTTCCCGTGGATGCGAGTTGGGCCTAATCGAGGAGGAAAATCCGCCGAGATGATCCCGGTCATTTCGATAGCGGGACATGGCGGGACCTACGACGGCATTGTCGTATGTCTAGCGCGTGGTGATGTTTTGGCATTTTCTCCCCCGCTGCCATGACTTCTGGGTTTCGACCGCTCAAAGTACCGATGGGCGAGGCCCTTGGTCGAGCTTCGACGATCGTACTGCGCAG
>CAUZOL010000416.1:0-5420 GCA_963581435.1 Planctomycetota bacterium | reverse complement strand
GATCAAGCAGGTCGAAGCGGAACGGCTGCACTATGTGGAAGAAGTCGCCGAAGAGGTTCACGGTCCACTCTTCGCCGTCCCTGCGGATGCGCCCTACAACAACTTTCCCGGCTCGCTGACAATTCCACCCGGTGATTTTCCGGCCGGAGAAGACGATGTTCCCACCACAATTATGCCGGGTAACCTACCACCGCTGCCCGGTCCGACATCCTCGTTCAATCAGATTCCCGTGGGGATGCCGATCGACGAGAACGCGATCGGTCGGCAGAGCGTGCAATCAACGAACCAACAGACGGTCCGCGGCTCCGTGCCGAAACGAAAGAAGTGGTTCCGTCGCTTGCCGTTCCTGCCGAAATCGAAATAG
The DNA here is from genome assembly GCA_963581435.1 of Planctomycetota bacterium. Lineage (GTDB taxonomy): Bacteria > Planctomycetota > Planctomycetia > Planctomycetales > Planctomycetaceae > JABISG01. Next base: position 5,056 of record CAUZOL010000416.1, on the reverse strand, counting down.
TCCAGAGTTAACGAAGTACACCGCGGGAAACGTCGTCCCTGGCGTTCCTCTCAAGCAGTCCCGATACGGATCACTCTGCCATGAAACGTCATTCACTCAACAGGTCGCGTTTTGTTCTGCTGGGCATCATTCTCGTTGCACAGCTGGGATGCGCGGGAAAAAACCTGCTCAACTGGAATGGGAATGCGGTTCCGCATGCCGACGAAAGCAATCCCGTTCGTAAAATCGTCTGCATCTGGGAGCCGGTGCAAGGCCAGGGTCTCGACGGTTTGCCGACACGAGGTTTTGCCGGACAGATTATGTTCTTCACACACGGGTCGCCTTTGCCGTCAACCTCAGACGGCGACGTTCGTGTCACATTGTACCACGACCGTGGAACGCATGAGGAGCAAATCAAACCGCTCCACCAATTCGACTTCCCGACAGACGCATGGGCCACTCATCTGCAGGAATCGACGCCCGGCCCTTCCTATCGCATTTTCATTCCGTATGTTGCGAAGCATCCGTGGCAAGCCGGTTGCGCACTTCGCGTCCGCTTGACCGCACCGAATAACGGTCCGACCGTTCATTCGGAACTGGTTCACGTGCGGCTGGACGGCCCGGTTGAGAAGAAAGCTGACGAACAAACTTCCGCACCGGCGAAACCAAAACTGGCCGGAGCATCGCCCGACATTTCGGAGTTTCAACTCGGCGCTTCGTTGAATCGCGGTGGCGCTGGAAAGCGCCGCACCATTGGAGCAGCGGAAAAAGCATCGATCATCGAAAGGGCGATGCATGTCAGCACGCCAGATCAACACAAGCCGACCGACCCCAACAAAGCGTCCGGCCCGGTACGTTTGACGTCTGCGAAACAGCTGGCAGAGCCGGTCGATGACACGTCTGCCCCCAATGCGGACGATGCGGCGCAGATTCAGCACATCGAACAACTGCTGCAACAGTTGAAGCGGAAGCAACGCCAGAAACCCAAACGCGCCGCCGTGCCGCGTGCGGAACCGGATAAGTTACCGGAAGCGAAACGGTTCCGATTGTCGCAAACGACTTCAGCCGATGTGTCGCCCCAACAACGCGCCACGACAGCAGTTCATCCTCTCGACGAGTCAAAAAGCAGCCCACACCCGCTCGAAGGGTTTTGATTCGCCCAAACCAGGTGACCCACATAGAAGCCTGAAGCGCAAGCGAAGGATGATTCCAGAGAACTCCTTCGCTTGCGCTTCAGGCTCGAATAATTCTGACTTTACGCCAACTCCCCCCGATTTTCTTGCTACAGTTGCGCCGAAAATACGTATAATCAAAGTCGCTTGATTCAACTGTCTTCTACCGACTACAGGTCGTGCGTGTCGTTCATTATGGAGTGATGAGATGTGCCAACGATGTTTTCCCAAAACGCTGTTGTCGGCTGCTCTGATGACTGCCTGTCTGGCTTGGGCGAGTACAGTATCGGCGCAGACGCAGAGTCTGTTCGGTAATCGCGGGCCATCGAGCCAGATTGGCTCCAACTTGAGGGGTTCGATAACCGGCGGCACCACAACGTTCGGCTCCCTGGGTGGACAGCAAGTCGGCGGCAGCCAGCTGGGTGGGACGAATACGGCCACACAGGGGGGCTTTGTTGGACGCGATGATAACACCGGGCGATTTGTGGGAGACCAGCGTGGCACCCCCCAGCAGTCACAGGGAGGCGGCGGGAGACAATTTGGAAACCGCGGTGGCGGCAATCGAGCAACCGGGCGAGCATTTGGCGACGGCGGCCAGTTTGGCGGTCGCGGAAACCAAGGTTCCGCGCGGCGGATCGTTCGGCCGCGACAGGAAATCGCCTTCACATATCGCAGGCCTGAGACCTCACAGATCAACTCGTCTCTCAGGATTCGCTTCCAACAAATCTCACTGAGACAGCCCGCATTGCGAAGCGTGTTGGTCGTCCTCGATGAGCAGGGCGCAGCGACATTGACCGGGCAAGTCAACTCGGCCGAGACGATGCGGCTTGCCGCCATCATGGTCCGCCTGGAGCCGGGCGTTCGTTCAATCAAGAACGAATTGATCGTCGGCGAAAGCCCAACAGGCCAGTAGCTGCGGGCCGCTCAATGCGTGAACAGCGACTTCATGCTGCTGCCGACGCGATGGAGTTGGTGACGCACGTTGAGGCGATACCACGGCACGTCGTTGCCGACGGAGATTAGCTCATCGCCGCCACAGCGGCCATCGGGCTGACGCAGATAGTAACTCGGACCGTACTCATTTGTCGGATCTTTGAGAACAAACGGATTGTAATCGACGCGGTAGCAGGTTGACGGTCGGTTCTGCAAGTTTCCGTATCCGCGTGGCCGAAACGGTCTGGGTAAGCAACGTTCGGTTTGAGTCAAACCGAATGCGCGCGGCCGATACCATTGGCCGTACCGTTGATTTGGGTGATCGTAGTGCGCGTACCCGCGACCGGGACTGTCCGCATCGCCGTAATGCGGCACGTCGCCGTATTCCGTGTCACGAAACGCTCCTGTCGCCAGGGGGTGTGAGGGTAGAACCATCGGTGCCGGCGGTTCTGGGGGCGCGTCCGTCTGGGGGGCGTCCTGTGCTGAAACCATTGTTCGGCTGCCGGCCACCAATAGACAAACCGCGATTCCACGCAAGACCAGCCGCCATTGGAAGATTGCCATCATCGTTCGCCTTCACGAATTTCCGGACTTTGAGAGACGCGGCCGAAGCGCATTGCTGCCGCACAACAAGAACAGACTCGCCTAGCTGAATATCGATCCAGCTGGTGATCGAACTTTGCGGGTTCTCTCAATTAAGCGGCCTGTTCGGAAAGTGTGGGCGGATGTCGCGGCACAAATTGGCCCAACCCATTTGCCGTTAAACTCGTCCCAGTTTGACATGGGCTGGGACGTGGCGGGGCCGCGCCATCCCACGGGCCGCGGCCCGTGGGCTTTGAGACACGAAATTCACACACAGCGGGCGGCGGCGTTCAACTTTTTCGCTACGACTTCAACTTCACTCGTGCAACGCGGCCCAATCGGCTGTCGAGGTCCTTTGGGGGCCGGGCGCACAGGCAAACCGGCAGCCAACTCGGTCGCTGCAGAAGTTCGTCGGGCAGCTGGGGAATCACCGGCAATTTGATTGCGTGGCCGGCATAACGCTTGTCTTCGACCGGGAAGACATACAGGCGATTGGCTCGCAACAGTTTCGAAAGCATGCTCGCCAATTCACCACTCATGCCGCTGCCGATGACGGCGTTGGGATCGGACCGCAACGCGAGACCCTGGTCACCCGCTGTCTGCAGATATTCGGCAAACGTCGATTGTAATTCATAAAATGCAACGTCTGTCTGGCTGCCGACAAACTCGCAGACAGCTTCCGGCAACTTGCCATCGCCGGCCAGTTGCTTCCAGCGTTCGACGTGACCATCTTCATCGGCAGCTTTCCTCAAGCGCTCATCGCGTTTGTCGCGTTCAATCATTTCCGCGATGCGGGCATCGGGCGTTGCTCGGCGGCAACGGTCGCGCGCCCATTCTCGCAGCGCGAAGACTTTCTCCTCCATTGTGACCGATAACGGCACCGTCCGCTGCTGCACGTCGTCCAATGCCTTCTGCGATAGTTGTTTGCCCGCGACGTACGAATCAACAGTGGCGGCATTCACAACTTCGGCCAATTCGGCGCCGCTGTAACCATCGGTCCGTTCGGCCAGCTGCGGCACGCTGAAGTCGCTCGGCTCCCAACCATGTTTGCTCAGGTGGACCTGAAGAATCTGCTTGCGTTCGGCATAGTTCGGCAAATCGATAAAAAACATCTCGTCGAATCGCCCGCGGCGAAGCAGTTCGGGCGGCAGGTTGGCGATGCTGTTCGCCGTCGCCACAACAAACACCGGCGTTCGTTTCTCTTCCATCCAGATGACAAACTGGCCGATCAATCGCGACATGGTCGCATCGTAATCGCCTTCTTCCGAAGAGCCGGCGAACCCTTTTTCGATTTCATCCAGCCACAAGACAACCGGCGCCATCGACTCGGCAATTTGCAGCACCTCGCGCATGTTTTGTTCCGAGGAGCCACGATCGGAACTCAGCAGCTGTGAAACGTCGAGTCGCACCAACGGAAAGCTAAGCATCCGCGCTGTCGCTCGCGATGTCAGACTCTTTCCGCAACCTTGCACACCGAGCAGAAAAACTCCCTTGGGCATCGGCACGCCCTCTTCGCGTGCTTCGAGACCAAACGCAACCGCGCGGCCGGCAAGCCACTCTTTCAGGTTTTCCAGTCCGCCGATGTCGCCCAGGCCCTCCTCCAGAGCGTAAAACTCCAGCAGCTTCGAGCCTTGAAGCAGCGTTTTCTTTTCCGCAACGAGACCGGCGTACGTGTCGTCACTTATCGCGTCGCGCCCCTGCAACACCATCGACAACGCCCGGTGCGCCTCACTCGAAGTCAGACCGGAAATCGCCGTCAGCAGATGTCCCTCTTCTTCGGTAGTGGGTTGTAACGGCTGCTCGCCATCTTCAGCACATTCTCGCAGAACGACCGCCAACTCGGCGCGCATGTCGTCAACGTCGGGTAACGGCAAATCGACGGCGATGGCGTCCTTCTGCAACTCCAGCGGAATGGAATTGTCGGGGCCGACAAACAGCAATGGCTGGTGGTCCGCAACCAATCCGGGCAACAGATCCCGCAGCAACCGAGTGATTTGAGGGTCCTGCGAATACGAATGAAAGTCCTTCAACAGGAACAGCCGGTTCGGCGGATAGGTGGGAAGGTGACGCAAGAACGAATAGGGGTCCGACAAATCCTCGCCGGACGCTTCACCGGGCGGCGGTGGCTGCGGACCATAGCCGCTCGACCAAACCACCACCTCATAACCAATTTCCGCCGACAACCGTTCGAGTTCGCGCTGCCAGCGTGCTTCTTCCCACGTCTTGAGAAACAGCAGGCGAAATCCCGAGAGAACCCGCGATTGTAATTCGTTGAGAGTTTCGACGGTTGACATCGAGCGGCAGCTTCCAGCTGGGGTGAATGAGAATGGACGAAATCGTTGAGCCGCGACGCGGTGGATATGTGTGGTAGTGGTGGCTTCCCGCCGCCG
>CAUZOL010000415.1:0-5435 GCA_963581435.1 Planctomycetota bacterium | reverse complement strand
TTCTCCAACGCGACACGACGATCAAAGAGAACATTCGCGGCAAACGGCTCCGCGCAGGCTGGGACGAGAGCGTCCTCGATGACATCTACGCTGGTTTTGCAGCAGTTTAACGTGCGATTGCCCTGATGGTTTAAGGACGGAAAAAAGAAAAGTAAATCTCTTCATCGACGCTGAGTGCCGAACACCGGCCCGTCGCTTGATGTTTCCGTTTCCATCGCGACGCGGTAAAGCATCGTTCGGGCGTGACCGTCGAGTCGATGCCGAACCGGACCGGCAGCCGTGGTCTTCAGAAGATGCGACAATTCACTGGCAGTCAGGTTCCGGCGGTCATGCCGACGGTCTAGCTTCGCGTTCACACCGGTCAGGTGATCCAAAGGCGATTCACTCGCCCGTCCGTCGCGTACCATCCAGCGGGCGAACTGCTTGACTGCTTGCAGGTAGAAGTTGCTGGTCTGGGCGCTGATGCCGTTGCCGTTGTCCCGCATCTCGGACAGAATTCGCTGTACTCTTGAGGGATTAAAATCAGCGAACTACTTGAACTTGGAGCCTTCACACGTTCTGCGGTCACGGCCTGTGACCAGGTCGGCATGGTCTCTCGTGTCTCCCTTGTGCAGCAGCGATGCGTGAAAATCTGCGGGATGCTCCGACAACGGTTTGCTGTTCGCCACAGTCCGTGCGTCGAGCAGCCCGTATTTCGCCAGTCGTTTGCGGCCCGTTCTGTTCGACAGGACTTCGCTACGCTGCGCCCTGTCGAACAGAACGTGTTACCTGAACCCCGATTCTCTCACTGAGGGTGGACCAACAATCGGGGGGAGGTCATTGCCAAACCGCGAAAACTCACGCACTGACCAAGAAAAATGAAGCGACGCAAGCAACCCGAAAAGAACACAACGTCATGTGTGCGGCCTGAGTGTCTTGCCTCACGCTTCCTCACTTGAGCGTCCCCAGATAGTCGAGCAGATCGGCAACCTGCTGCGCGGTCAGATCGCGGAGCAGCAATTCGGGCATGACCGATCGCCGCTGCGGTACCAGTTGTTCAATTTGATCGGCCGGAATGTGAATCAGTTTATTCTCCGCATCTTTGAGAGTGACTTCTTTCGCGTCTTTCTTCACCAGTAGCCCAGTCAACAGGCGACCTCGGGTGGTCTCGACCAGATATGTCACGTATTTCGGGTCGATCCGCTTCGACGGTTCCAGAATGCTCTCCAGCAACTGTTCGCGATTGTTCTTCTTGGCGATCGCCGTCAACTCGGGACCGACTTCCTTCCCTTCATTCCGCACGCGGTGACAGTTCTTGCATTGGACGCCGGCGGTGTTGAAGAAAATCTGCTTGCCGCGAGCGGCATCGCCGGCCAATTTTAGAATCTGTTCCGGCTGAATGACACTTCCCAATCTCTGGACGCGATCTTCGGGTGGAAGAAAACGCTCGAACAGATCGCGAACCGGAACCTGCGCATGCTTTGAGCCTCGCTCGACTGCCACCTTCGCCGCCGCCGCAGGAAGTTGCTCATCATCCACCGACTTCAGCAGCAACAGCGCACCGCTCGTCGATGCCAGCAATCCATCAACGAGTCCATTCCGCTTAGCGGAATCTTTCTCATCCCGCAGTTGCTTCAGTCGATTGGCTTCCTGTTGACGGAGCGTCATCGCGATTTCGTTTCCGGTTGCATCGGCGGCCGATTTGCGCGGCAGTTGCCGAATCCAATCGTACATCAGTTCAACACCGGCGCGGTCCACTTCGGTCGAACCGATGTGCGGCATGCGTCCCCCGCCCAGCTTCGACATGCGATAAAACAGCACCGAACGAAACGGATCGCCCGGCGCGATAACCTGGGCGGCGTGAATGCCAAACGTTCCCTGCATGGGCCGAACGCCCACCATGTTGGTTTTGTCGAGAGACAGATCGTATTGCATTTTTGAGAGGACCGAACTGCCGGCGTGCAGGCGGTGGCAGTGGGCGCAGTTCACCTGCAGATAGGCGCGGGCCCGACCATCGATGTCGGCAGCCGAATCGCGTGGATCGGCCAGCGTCGGACGTTTCTCAGTCGGCACCGGCTTCTCGAATAAACCGACGTGCGCGAATGTTTCGAGCTGTCCGGCGGACAGGCCGTCGTAATCGTGCACCTTGTTCAATTGGGGTGTGTTGAAAGCGAGTGCCGGCCCCGACCATTTGTTGTGGCAGCGCTGACATTCGGACCGGCCGGAGAAACGCCATATCTGCCTCCGCTTTCCGCCGGCTGCGTTGGCGTCTTTGACATCGAAGACATGTTCCCCACCGGCGGCATCCAATAGCACGGCATCGGTTTGTTCGTCGTTCCAGCGGTAGGTGTATGGTTGCCATTCAAGGCCGTCGAAGTGCAGAATCTGCGTCTCCACACGCCGCCGACTGGCCGGATTGCCGGTCTCCAATTCGAGCGACAGCGTCTTTACCAACACCGAATTCTCTGGAAACTGCCATGCGGTCCCCTCGGCTTTGATTGAGAGTTCGCCAGGCACGGCGACGAACCGCTCGGACACGGCATTGTCGGCCCACGGTTTGGCGTTGATGGAATAGGGGACAACCCCTGCCTCCGGTGTGTGTTTCGTGACCGAAGAAAACAAGCCGCTCTCGCGCAGCGTGCGCGGGAAATCGGCCCGTTGATTCTTCCGAGGATTCGGCACGAGCCGGTGAATCGTTCCCGGAATGTGGTCGAGGATATACAGTTCTCCAGCGTGGTCTTCCCCCATGCCGACGACGCGATGCGTGGTGTCGGCCAGCGCGCGATGATCGACAACTTGCCCGTTTTCATAACGAAAGCCCCAGAACTTGCCGGTGTCGTAGTCGCTGTAGATGTGCGTTCCCCGCAATTCCTTCACGCGTGATCCGTAATACGTCAGCCCGTCGGTGATGGAAGACGACTCGGAATGCGGATGATCGATTGTCGGCGGCAGAATGGGCGTCGGCCCGCGCGTCCACTCGGGATTCGTCGGCTTACGGCCTTCCACCACGGCCCAACCGTAATTTCCGCCGCGTTCAACACGGTCGAGCATTTCCCACAACTCCCAACCGACATCGCCCACCCACAAATCGCCTGTGCGGCGGTCGAAGCTCATTCGCCACGGATTGCGGAAACCGTACGCCCAAATCTCGCCGCGCGCTCCTTTGAGATCGACAAACGGGTTGTCGGCTGGAATTCGATAGTTACGTTCGCCCTCGTTGTGATCGACGTCGATCCGCAAAATGCACGACAGCAGATTGCTAACATCCTGCCCGGCCTGTTTGCCGTCGGGCGGATTGGGAGGCGAACCATCGCCCGTCGAGATGTAGAGGCAGCCATCGGGGCCGAACTTCAGGCAGCAGCCGTTATGTCCGCCGGACCACCAGGTGAGGATGGTTGTTTCGCTCGCCGCGTCGATCGTCGGCGGGTCGGTTTCCGACATGCGAAACCGCGCGATGTGTGAACCATCTTCAAGGTTCGCCCCCTTGATGTAGCAGATGTAACAATAACGGTTCTCTTCGAACTTGGGGTGAAACGCAAGCGCGTAAACGCTCTTGAGACCGGCAACGCCCTTGGCGAAATCGACCACCAAATCGGCGGTTTTTACGTCGGCATCGTTCGGAAATGAGAACAGCTTACCCCCCTGCTCGACGACGAACAGTCGGTCGCTGCCGGGCGCCGGGGAGATGTCGAGACAGCGGTCAAACTTCAACCCGAGAAAGACACGTTCGGTGACGTAGGGAAGCGGCGGCTCGGGAGAGCCTTTGACCCGCGACGAGGTCCACGGCACGCGCTTCGCAATGCCGACCACCGGCGCATCAGCCGCCGCGCAACGCGTCGTCGAGAAAAGGGCCGTCGAACAGACAATGGCAAACGCTGCGAGCGAGGTCGCGATATTGAAGTTTCTCATGCAGATAGTACACCCGCCCACCGCCGATTTGGCAAGTCCGCCAACAGCAATGGGCAGATGATTCACGGCAGCAGTCTTGCAGCGCGTTGGTGTATTTCATCACCGGCCAGCCGGGAGTTGAGTCCGCTGAAGCGAAAACTCAAACGGCGACGGTCGATTCGCCAACAGCACGCAGTATTGAAACATGCCTGGCCAACTGATCTTGCTGCTGATATTGGACCGGCCATTTGCTTGTGGCTCATCCTGTTGGGCGACCGTGTTCGTTGCGGAGGACTGCCAGACCCTTCTGAGAAGAGATTCTCCAGCCTGTCAGCGTCCACCAGAGCGACGATCAGACTACGCCTCGAAACATTGGTCGGGTTGGTGTTGAAGGGATGAGATGATGTGCAGAGTTGCACTTCTCTGTGGGGGTGGGCAGTATGGGTGTGAACGGCCAAAGGGGTCTGCCGGAACAGAAAGAGCCTTGGTGAATCGTTCCATACCGAGTCAGTTGATCGTAAGGACCGAGGGTTGGTTCCACAAAATCACCTGGGAAAGGCAAGTTCTATGAACACGGGGTGGACGACCAGTACGGACCCTGGCCGAGGCGGTTTGATATTGACGCTGGGGATTTTGGGCTTACTTTGCTGTGGGCCGGTGGGGATTGCAGCCTGGGTCATGGGCTCTGGCGATCTTAAGCAGATCGAGCAAGGCGAGATTCATCAGGATGCCAGGGGGCTGACTCAGGCCGGCATGATCTTGGGGATCATCGCTGTAGTTCTTTGGGTGATCGCAATCATCATACAAATGGTGGTATCAGCCAGCTGATTCCGGTCACCATTCGCGGGGATCACGGTGGGCTGCCGGGAGTCGCACAGAGGCTCTGGGGTGACGTAAAGAAGGGGCGTGCCTTTTGGCCAGAATCGTTTCCAAAGAATTGGTTCGTAAGTCACAACAGCCAAACGACTTAAAAGTACACCCGACAGGAGTCGAACCTGCTGTCACAACCGGTTGGGTCAAAGGGTTTACGGCAACGGCAAGTATCTGAATCACTGAGCGCTGCAAAATGCGCTGCAGATTCTACGATTTCTTCAGACCTGCCCCCCCCCATCGACCCCGATCTGCAATCCATCATCGAGTGCTGGGCCAAGCTGCCCGACGCGATCAAGGCGGCCATGCTGGCGATGGTCCAGTCAAACGACAATGGTTCGCGCGGTTGATTATGCGAATTGATATCCGCTGAAATCGCTCTCAATATTCTCAGAAAGGAAGTCTCGGAACGAACGCCAAATGCCCTGCCTGTGGGGAGTCATCGCCGGAACACCGGATTAGCTCCTCTGTAGCGCGGTTTTAATTCCAAATTGGAGACGGAAAAATGGCCAGCGGGAACGGAAACGGCAAGGGGAACGGGAAGAACGGGGGTAGAGACTCACAGGGGATAGTTCGGCGCGCTCTTACAACTAAAAAAAAGGCCGAATTTCTCGACTCCTTCCGCAACTGTGGGATTATCCGGGTTGCAGCCGAATCCGCCGGAATCACCCGGCAGAGCCACTACGATTGGCTGAAGC
>CAUZOL010000414.1:0-5437 GCA_963581435.1 Planctomycetota bacterium | reverse complement strand
CGTGAACCCGTTCATCGAACAAAAATGAATGTCCTGTCAACCAGACACCAAATACAACACTTCGCCAATGATATCCAGGTTCAGGCCGGTATCCGGACACGCTGCTAGGTGCAGGATGCGCAATGCAGTCCAAACACGCAATACTTGACAGTCGCGGGGAGGAGAAAACGTCGAGAACGGCGACATTCAGTCACCCAAACTTTTACCCCTTCTGCCGGCTTGACCAACGGGGTACAATGTTTGGTGTTTATCCATTTCCATCGACTTTCTGCCGGAACACCGGATTCAAACCAATATGACCACTACCACGAACGATAGCAGCGGCTTTCCCTGGATGAAGGTGTTAGTTAGCACGGTCCTTTGTTCGGCCTTTGTTGGTGTGGGAATCGGCGGATTTGTGTTATTGGCAGCGATGAAACCGCAGCCTCCGCGCCGGGAGAAGACGCAAAAGGTCTACGCCATCTCAACCTTTCAGGTCGAGCAAGCGGACCTTGAAGAGATCATCACCGCATTTGGTACCACACGCCCCAACCGCGAAGTGACGATTGATGCACAGGTGGCGGGCGAAATTGTCGTCGTTCGTGGCCATCGGTCCCAAACTGGAAATCAAGACAGGCTTGAGCAGGGGCTGAAGGTGGGACGTTCGGTAAGAGGCCCTGATCCGGTGGCGAACGCGGGAGACCAGTCACTCGATCCGGGCGCCACAAAACCATTCGCTGGCGATCTCTTACTGCAAATCGATGACGCGACTTACGCGAAACGAGTCGCGCAGGCACAAAACCGTATCCAAGAAGACGAAGCCGATGTAAAACGCCTTAAACAAGAACAGGCAAATAACGAAGACCTGCTGAACAAGGTGAAGAAGGACTACCAGATTTACCAGAAGCAATTTAATCGGATCAAGAAACTACACGATCGAAAAATTGCCACCGACAGCGAACTGGTAACCGCCGAGTTGGAATTGGCTCGCTACGAAGATGCGACCATAAAACACAAGAACGAACAGGCGTTGTTTCCGATCCGTATTGATCTGCTGAAAAAGAAACAGCAAACTCACCAGACCGATCTGGAGCTGGCACAACTCGATGTCGCGCGGACGAACGTCAGGCCGCCCTTCTCCGGCGTTGTCAGCGAAGTGATGGTTGAGTTGGGGAAGTATGTGAATGTTGGCGAGCCGTTGTTCCGGCTGACCGACACCTCAGAAATTGAGATCCCACTCCCATTGACGTTGCACGATTACGCAGAAATCGAAAAGAAGTTGATCCGAGGAGAGATGCCGCGAGTGGAACTATCGAAAAACGAGACCACTCCCAAACTTTGGGTCGGCTACGTTGTCCGCAGCGCGCCAGAAGCCGAAGTCACAACACGTACGGTCAACGTATTCGTTCACGTTGACAACAACGGGCCGGAAAACCAGGACCCTGACCAGCCGATCGATTTGCTGCCCTCGGTCTTCGTGCATGCCCGCATCGAAGGTCCGATCATCACTGAAGCCATTGTTGTGCCGCGCGATGTCATTCGCGACGGCAAATTATTCGTCATCACAAATCTCAAGAAAGTGTCACCGATCGTTGACAAATCGGATTCAAAAAGCGGGTCCGCTGCGCCGGCCGACGTTTTCGAGGGCGTGGTCGAGGAGCGGAAGGTCACCGTAAAACGTGCGCTGCGGAATCTGGCGATTATCTCCGACGGTTTGAATCCGGGCGATCGGGTGGCGATGACAAACCTCGATGTGATCCACACCGGCGCAAAAGTGCGTATCGAAACTCATTTCAGTCTCGACAATGCGCTCGAAGAACAAGGGGTTCCTGCATTGCGGCGCTACGACGGCAGCGGCAAGTTGGCGGGCGGCCCCAGCAACGACGACCAGAACAGTGCCGAGAATCGGAACTGAGCAACTGCAAAAGCAGTGGTCGGCTCATTGGTTCAGTTTGGCCACAGTATCGCCCGGACGAATCTCGCCGGATGTCACCACACGGGCGTTGATCCCGCGCAGATTCAACTCAATTCCGACTTCCGAATTGACAAATTTCAGCGCAGCATTTCCGAAGCGCTCATTGAATTTTGCACAACCGCGGTGTGGCTGGTCGGTGACTTCAATCACTGCCGAGCCGAGCGCAAGCCGCGTCCCCGGCGGCAGGTTCTCGCCGCTCAGGTCAAGATCGACGTAGAGTTGATCGCCCGCCAACGGCCAACGATCGCGTTCGACAGCAATCAGAGAAATCGCGCGAACGTTTGTGAGATTGACCTGCATGTCGGGGTGTGCCAACCCATCTTCACTGATCGTGCTGGGGCGAACTTTCCAATTGTCGCCAACCAGCCCGTCGTTGACATCGAGAACACCTTTCTCCAGCGTCTCCCGCTGGCTTTCCGCCGCCCGACAAACAATCAATTCGAGCGTACCTTGATCCTGCGGCGATCGACGGATCTCGTCGATTCCGGCTTCCAATTCCGCACGAGTTCTGTGGGTGACAGCGGACATTCACGACCCCTCTCTGATACGTTGACATCTGGCAGGCTCAGAACAGCCATGCTAACGAAGCAATTGTGAAAATGCGGCGATTCATTGTACTGGAGCGCGATAGTTCAGGAAACGGCATCATGCGATGTTTCTCCCGCCCGCCGGCTCCGTCTTGATGATGCTGTGAATGGCGTCGGCCTGCTTTGCAGTGCGATGGTTCCTTTTGGCATCACGATGTCTGTGGCGATGGCAGTAATGGACGGCGTCGCGTTGTCGCGATACGATATGCACCTGCAGCCATCACATCGGCCGGTATTTTCGGACGGCTCGCAATGGTTCTCATTCTCGCGAGGGCGCAATTAATGAAACGCACTTTTTTAATCGGAATCGTGTGTGCGGCGTGCGCCGTACTCGGCGTGGGATGCGACGATGTTGTTGACGAGAGGGATCTGTCGGGAATTCACAACGTTGGCACCGGCACCGGACCCAGCGGCTCGTACCTCGACACCGAGCCCAAGTTGGAAGCGATCACGGAAATCTCGCCAGACATTCGCGACTATTTCGACCGGTCGGTCGAAGAGCGAAAACGAGTCCGCCGCGCGTTGAATTCAGAAGTTGGCCAGTTGAACGCGACGCGGCGCAGAGCGCGGACGGATGGCGAACGATTCGCCGTCGACACCGAGATTGATAATCGCAAGCAGAAACTTGCTCTATTACCCAAAAGTTACCCGGTTCCGCAGTTGGATCTGGCGCACCTGCACGAGGGGCAAATTGGTGGCATCCACCGCGTCCTGGTCCTTCGGGTTGAAGAGGGTTCGACCGCCTTGGTATGCCGTTCGACCGACCGAAACCAGAAAAACGTCGTGATGCTGAAGTTGCTGAACATGGCCAATCTGACGCCCAGTAGAGAAGTCATTTTCGAGACGCCGTTGCGAGTGAGTGGAACAACGACAATTTCGACGCCCAGCGGCGGCGAGCGGACATTGTTTGTGCTGAAGACGTTTCGCAACGCGCAGCTCAATCCATACAAGCCACTCTACGAGCAGGAGCATCCTGACCTGGCGGAATCCGATCCGATGTCGCCCGAGCCATCATCGCCTGAGACACCCTCGGCGAACACCGAGAGCACGGCGACCAAGAAACCGGCCGAGACCGATCCGCCACCGAGAAACAAGGAGTCGGACGAAAAGGCCGCCGCGAGCAAATTGAAACTCGCGAAGGTCTTCATCAAAAAGCGCAATACATCGGTCGCCAGGAAGCGACTGCAATCGATCATCGACGATTACACCGAGACGAAGGCCGCCGGAGAAGCAAGGAAACTGTTGGAAGGTCTCGACTAGACGGCTTGATCACCTTCCCAACAATCGCGACCATCCGGGTCCGCACGATCGACAACAAGTGACCGAACTCCCAAGACAACTGGATACAACAACATGATGCTACGAATATTTGTCATTGTCGCGTGCCTGTTTTGTTCTTCCGCCGAGCGCACCGCCGAAGCTGCCGACAAACGGCCGAACTTCCTGTTCATTCTGACCGACGATCAGTCGCCCGAGACGCTGAGCGCCTATGGCAACACGGTTTGTGAGACCCCAAACATCGATCGTCTGGCGGCAGAGGGTATGGTCTTTCACGACGCGCACCACATGGGGGCATGGGTCGGGGCAGTCTGCACGGCGTCGCGAACGATGATAATGACCGGTCGAACTTTATGGCGAGCACCGGGAGCCAGAGGTCCGGGCATTCAGCAGACAAAAATGTTTCGCAAGCGAGCGGCACAGCAAAGCATGCCGGCCGTCTTCAACCGCGCCGGCTACGACACCTTCCGAACCTGCAAGCGAGGCAACAGTTTCAACGAAGCCAATATGCTGTTTACTGTGAGCAAAGTCGCCACCAAACGAGGCGGCACGGCAGAAGGAGGAAGCCAATGGCATGGCGACCAGGTCGTCGAGTACCTGGATCAACGGGCAGCCGAAAACGATCGCGACCCGTTCCTCATTTACTTCGGTTTTTCTCACCCGCACGATCCCCGCAATGCGACGCCGGAGTTGGCGAAAAAATACGGCGCATTCAACATCAATATCCCAACCAAACCCAACCCCAACGCACCGCCGCTGCAAATCAACTATTTACCCAAACATCCGTTCCACCACGGACACCCCGGATTGCGAGATGAGGTCAAAGTACAGGGGGTGATGACAAAACGGGACGAAGCAACAATCCGCAACGAACTCGGACGCGAGTACGCCTGCATCGAAAACATCGATCAACAAGTCGGCCGCGTTCTAAAACAACTCGAAGCGATGGGGGAACTCGACAACACCTACATCATTTACACGGCCGACCACGGCATCGCCGTCGGACGACACGGGCTAACCGGAAAACAGAACCTCTACGAACACACGTGGCGCGTCCCGTTCATTGTCCGCGGCCCCGGTATCAAGCCAGGCAGCAAAACGTCGGGTTACACTTACCTGCTCGATGTGTTTCCCACCATGTGTGACCTGGCGGACGTCGAAGTGCCGAAAGCTGTCGATGGCAAGAGTTTTCGATCCGTATTGGAAGGAAAGACCGAGCGAATTCGCGACACCCTGTATGGCTGCTATTGCGGCGGCACCAAGCCGGGCATGCGATCCGTCAAAACCGACGGTTGGAAGCTGATCAAATACGACGTGCTGGAAGGAACAGTCCGCGAGACGCAACTCTTCAATCTGCGGGACAACCCGAAAGAGTTTCTCGCCGAACATCACGCCGCCGATGTTGCCGCCCTGCTGAAGCACACGCCCACTGCCAGTCAGATCAACCTTGCTGACAAACCAGAACATGCCGCCAAACGCAAAGAACTCGAAGAACTGTTACGGAAAGAAATGAAACGGTTGGGCGACCCATATGAGTTGGTCGATTAGAGTTTCAGAGGTGTGTTTTCGCATTGACGGGTGCCACTGGCGTGTCGCCAGTGCCCACCCCCACCGCACT
>CAUZOL010000413.1:0-5467 GCA_963581435.1 Planctomycetota bacterium | reverse complement strand
CTCCCCGGTGCCGACAAGCCCCATCCACGCAGTTACGGCACCTTTGCCCGCAAGATGGGACACTATTCCATTCGCGAAAAGGTGTTGCCGTTGGAGCAGGCCATTCGCAGTTCGTCGGGATTGCCGGCCGAAATTCTTGGAATGACGGATCGCGGCTACGTTCGCGTTGGGCTGGTTGCCGACGTTGTCGTCTTCGATCCGAAAGCGTTCGTCGATCGCGCGACCTTCCAGCAGCCTCATCAGTACTCGGCTGGGGTCAATCACGTGTTCGTCAACGGTTACCCGGCCGTTTTCAACGGACAACCCACCGGTGCGCTCGCCGGAAAATCGCTGCGTCACCAAACCAAGGCGAAATCGGAATAGTCGCTTTGGAGGATATCAAGTGATTCCCGAATCTGCAGCGATGACGCTCCGTCGCCGCTTGCGGTTTCGCGGCGTCGAAAGCTATCGTAGCTCGCGAAACCGCAAGCGACATCAATCCGACAGAAATTCTCGAAGAAGCCAAGTGACAAAACTACTCGTCAGTGTTCGTAATGTCTCCGAAGCCGACGCCGCTATCGCCGGTGGTGCCGACATCATCGATGTCAAAGAGCCGGCGCGTGGATCACTTGGAATGGCTGATGCCGAGACGATTTCTGACATTGCCCGCAGCGTTCGTAGCACAAGTATCACCGCTTGTGGCTCGCCTCACTCCAACCCTCTTCCAAAGGGAGAGGGGGCCACGTGCTGCCCGGCCAGCGCTGCGCTCGGCGAAGCCCGTGAATGGCTTGACGGTGAACACTCCGCGACCATTCCCGGCAATCTCGCATACACCAAGCTCGGTCTTGCCGGGTTGGCATCGCGTGACGACTGGAAAAGCGAGTGGATGGCGGCCCGCCATCGTGTTGAAGAGGGATCGGAGTTCACCGCACGCTGGATCGCCGTCGCCTATGTCGATTGGCAGTCGGCTGAATCACCGCCACCGCAGGAAGTCATCGATGCCGCCCGCGACACGGATTGTGTCGGCGTGCTGTTCGACACGTATCAAAAAGAAGGTCGCAGCTTGCTCGATTGGTTGACGTTGCCAAAGTTGACTCGTCTGATCGCAACGATTCAAGAAGCCGGAATGCTGGCCGCGCTTGCGGGAGGATTGCAGCGCGAGGACGCTGAAGTGCTGGCGGGAACCGGAGCCGACGTGTTGGCGATTCGCACCGCCGCCTGCGAAGACGGTCGCAACGGCACGGTCACCGAGTCGGCCGTGCAGAATTTTCGCGCTGCGATGGATTGTGTACAAAGCACATCCGCCGCGGGATCGGCCGTTCATCCCGCAGGGTGATCCAATCCACCGCCGCCAAATCGCGTGCCAGTGCGGGAAAACAGGGATCAACCAACCCCGCTGCAACCAATTCGGAAGCCGCGTTCTCCGTACCCGTATCTGTAAAGCCGCGACCAGTGGTCGCGCCATCGCGGTTCACGTTACCATCCTCCGGCAACGCCACCGACTTCAACAACACCAGCCGATCCGCCGGCCAACGCGCGGCAATCCACGCGGCAATTGAATCACTCGTCGCCTCCCAGCAATGTGGTAACTCTGATTCCGCCAGCGGCTCTTCGGCTGCAACAAAGTCGTACGCCGAAACAATCGGCCATGCCCCCCTGCCCCACACGGTGATCGCGGCCTCACGCGTCGCCACCACCGAGGCGTCCGGCAGCACATCTGCCAGCAGCGACTCATTCAGTTGCATTGCTCGCAACGCCAGCCAGTGAGCGCGTTCGTCGCCCAATTGGTGCAGCCGATCCCATTCCCGCACCAAATCGGCAGTTCGGCCGCCACCAACCACAAACAACGGGCAGACATCGGGAAGAACAACGTCTTGCAAACGTCGCGGCAGGTCGGGCAGATCCAGCAGGCTGCCACCAATCTTGTAGACAACAATGGGTGGCACGTTCAATCCCGCAGTCTTTCCCGGTCAATCGATAATCTTGCTGATGGCGTACTCGACAATGCCCCGAGCGCCGGCTTCTTTCAGCCGCGGAATCGCCGACCGCACGACCGCTTCATCAACGATCGTTGTCACCGAAACCCAGTCGGCATCGGAAAGTGAGGAGACCGTCGGTGTCTGTAACGCCGGCAGTTCGTCGAGAATCTGCTGCAAGTCGTCGCGACGGACGTTCATCATCAGCCCGACTTTGCCTTCCGCCGCCAGACACGATTGCAGCATCAGGGCAATGTTGTCGAGCTTCTGCTTTTTCCAGGGATCGGCGTACGCGTCCTTGTTCGCGATGAAGCGAGTTGTACTCTGCAGAACTTCATCGACAATTCGCAAGTTGTTGGCACGAAGCGAGTTACCGGTTTCGGTGACTTCGACAATCGCATCGACCAAGCGCGGCGGTTTGACCTCTGTCGCGCCCCACGAGAACTCAACTTTGGCCTTCACGCCGTGCTTTTCCAGGTAACGCGTTGTTAGTCCAACCGTTTCGGTGGCGATGCGTTTTCCTTCCAGGTCTTTCACCGTTTGCACCGGTGAATCGTTCGGCACACACAGCACCCACCGCACCGGGCGGCGGCTGACCTTGGAGAACATCAACTCGCAAATCTCGACAACGTCGGCTTCTGTTTCCAGAATCCAGTCGTATCCGGTGATGCCGGCATCGAGAATCCCCTGATCGACATACCGCGCCATTTCCTGAGCGCGGATCAACAGGCATTCGATTTCCTCGTCGTCGATCGACGGATAATACGACCGCGACGAAAACTTGATTTTGTACCCGGCGCGGCGGAATAATTCCCCCGTCGCATCCTGCAGACTGCCGGCGGGAATTCCCAGTTTCAATATGCGTTCAGATTCAGGCATCGGCTCAACATTCGGGAACAAAAACTTCTGTTAATATGAAAAACCAAATCGCAAAAAGCCCACGGGCCGCGTCACCTGGGATCAACCAATAACACCGGCAGGCATCCCGTTATTTCTTATACACTTCCGCCGGATCAAACACGCGTTCGCCGATGACCTCGACATTGCCCGTGGCCGGGTCGATTTTGGTGAAGAAGCAGCTGCGATATCCTTCGTGACACGCCGCGCCGCCAACTTGTTCGACCTTTGCCAGTAACGTGTCGGCATCGCAATCGTAGAAAATCTCCTTGAGATGCTGCACGTTGCCGCTCTCTTCGCCCTTCCGCCACAACTTCTGCCGACTGCGGCTGTAGTAGCAGACGCGGCCGGTTTTCAGCGTTTCAGCGTATGCCTCTTCGTTCATGTAGGCCAGCATCAGAACGTCGCCATTGGCGGCATCCTGGGCGATGACGGGGATCAGTTCACACTTGCTAAAATCGGGTCCAGACACGGTTTCGCTCACGAAATAGGCAGTCAAAAATCAACTCGAAGTGGCCGGAGTCTCGTGGTTAGAAACCGGGTTTCTCGATTCGCGCCAACCGTCACGATTCAGGAGGTAAATTACCACGTTCCCGTAGTGGATACCAGCCGTCGGCAAGTTGCGGCGAATGGAAGGGATGCCCGGTTGCAAAACCGCAAGCGGACGCGCGGCGTTGAATGGAAGTACCGTCGGCGATAAATTGAACGGGAATAGCGGCCCGATACTGTTTATTTTCGAAGGATTCCAGACGCGATGCCCGAAATCAAATATGACATGCGCAGCGATACCGTCACCAAGCCCACGCCCGGCATGCGCGAGGCGATTGCAAATGCCGAGGTTGGCGACGATATGTCGGCCGAAGATCCGACCGTCAATCGGTTGGAGGCGATGATTGCTGAACTGTTCGACAAAGAGGCGGCCGTGTTTGCCTGTTCGGGAACGCAGTCGAACCAAATGGGCGTGCGGACGCATTGTCGGGCCGGCGATGAATTACTGATCGACGACAACGGACACATCGCCAACTTCGAGGCGGGAGGCCCGGCCGCGCTCAGCGGAGTCACCGCTCGCACGGTCAGGGGAAATGCCGGTATGCTCGACTTGGCCGAGTTGGAAGGAATGATTCGTGCCGACAACCAACATCTCTGCCCGACACGGTTGCTTTGTATCGAAAACACCACTAACGCCGGCGGCGGGCGTGCTTACCCGCTCGAACAACTCGACCGAATTGGCAGTTGGGCTCACCAGCACGGGTTGAAAGTGCATATGGACGGTGCACGATTTTTCAACGCGACCGTCGCCCGCGGTTACACGCCGTCAGCCGCCCTCAAGCATGTCGATACCGTTTCGATTTGCTTTTCCAAAGGGCTGGGATGCCCGATGGGGTCGGTTCTCGTTGGCTCGCAGGAAGACATCGTGATTGCCCGCCGAGCGAGGAAACTCTTCGGTGGCGCGTTGCGTCAAGCGGGGATTGTTGCGGCGGCAGCCGTCTACGCACTCGAGAATAACATCGAACGCCTTGCCGAGGATCACGCAAACGCACGCGCGTTTGCCGAAGCGATCGCGGGCGCTGAGGGTATCCAAATTGACCCGGCCGACGTCGAAAGCAATCTGGTGTTTTTTGAGGTCGATCCGGAACTGGGAAATGCCACACAGTTGGGCGGCAGGCTACTGGAACGCGGCTTGAAGGTGGGAGCGATGGGGCCGCAGCGATTGCGCGCCTGCACCCACCTGGACATTTCTCGCAAAGAAGTTCTGCAGGCTGCGGAGATCGTCAAGGAATGCGTTGCCGAAGGTTTCGAAGACATGGTCGGTGCTGCCTCGGGGCCGTATGCACGTGGGTAGTTGGAGATGTCGTTGCGTGGTTCCTCGCGGCGCAGCCCGAGGGCTTTGAGACGTCACATTAAAAATCTGAGAGGGAGTACGGAGATGAAACGACTTGCGATTGTTTTGCTGTTGGCAACAATGGTGGGATGTGGAATCGGTCAGGCACGTGAAGCGGCCCGGCGATCTCAGTGCAAGAACAACCTGAAGCAAATCGGGCTGGCGCTGCATAACTACCACGATGCCTACCGTAGTTTTCCGCCCGCCTTTGTCGCCGACGAAAACGGCACACCCATGCACAGTTGGCGGGTGCTATTGCTGCCGTTTCTGGATCGTAAGGACCTGTACGATCAGTACGATCTCTCGCAGCCCTGGGACAGTCCGGCTAACCAAGCCGTACTCAACGACATGCCAGCTGTTTTCGCCTGTCCGTCAGGTGTTCCCGGTAACACCACAAACTACGCTGGCGTCTTTGGACCCGGTTGCGTATTCAGCGGTACTGAAGTCACCAAGTTTGCTGACATCAAGGACGGGTCGTCGAACACGTTGGCCGTTGGCGAAGTTGACGGGAGTGCCATCCCATGGACCAAGCCGGAAGACATCGATATCACAAAATATCCGGATTTGAGTGACCCGGCCGGATTTCACAGCAGCCATGCTGGCGGGCTGCACTTTTTGGTTCTTCGCGCATTTTAGTGGGTGCTGCTTGATTTGACGTGTGGAATCGATCTCGGGATCATGGGGGATTTCCGAGGTCGAGACGATGGAATCTCTGAATGCGCATTACCGACGT
>CAUZOL010000412.1:0-5502 GCA_963581435.1 Planctomycetota bacterium | reverse complement strand
GCAAATCAGCAGACAATCAACACCCTCGACTTCCTGAAGCAGACCATGATCTCACCACAGCCCCGGCTCCTGCCACTGTCAGGCCGGTAGACAAGTACCACCGGCCTTGGACCGACAGCGGCTTTGGGGACGTCACTCTGAGAGAGCAGTTAGCTTTCTCTGTACATCGGCGATTCTCATTTGAGAAGCGTCCAGAATTCTCCGCGCCAGTTCCTGCTTCTTCTTCGTTCCGTTTGCGCGATTGTGGAGAGCTTTTGCCGCGTCAAATTCCGTCTGCGTAGTATCGAACTGCTTCTGAGAATTTTCGTGTTGCCTCTTCGTTTCGTCGGACTGCTTCCCGGCCTCGTCCGCGGCTGACAGTCTTTCTGCCGCTTGTTTCTTGAGATTTCCGTCGTCCGGTTTGGCCTCCGACAGTTTGCGGGCCTCTGCCGCTGCTTTTTCGGCCGCTTCGTGCTTTTTGGCGACTTCGTCTTTCTTTTTTCCAAGTTCGTCGGCTTTGGTCTTGGCCTCGTCGAATTGTTTTTTTGCGGCATCTTCTTTCTTCTTCAATTCATCCTTGCGAGGGTCGAGTTCTTTGAATTCCCGATCCGCATCTGCGAACTGTTTTTCTGCTTCTGTCAGCAGTTTTTTCGCGACTTCCACGACGAGCTTCGCCCGGCGACGTGCCTCGGCGCGATCGGGAACGACGCGCAAATTTGGCGCGGCCTTCTTCAACTCTTCGGCACCGGCCTCGGTAACTTTTGTCTCGCCGACAAACAGTCGTTCAAGGTTTGAGAGACTTTTCAAATGCAGAAGCCCGGCATCGCCAACGCCGGTGCCGTAGAGGTTCAACCACTGCAGTTTCGAAAGGCGGGCCAAATGCTTAAGCCCGGCATCGGTGACAGCCGTCTCTTCCAGATAGAGCCGCCGCAGCGTGGAGACGTCGGCCACGTGTGCCAGTCCGGCATCGGTGACGGAAGTCCGCTTCAGTCTCAATACGGCGACGTTCTTCAGAGCGGCAACGTATTTCAGATGCTCGTCTTTCAATTCGTCGGTTGCAAATCGAAAATCGACTTCGAGATCCACTTCACCCCGCTTCAACAAACGGACAGCTCCCCCCAGCTCTTCGATACGCTCGACCGCTTCCTCGGCGTTCTTCGGCGGGTGATACGGCGGAGCTTCCGACCGCGCAGACTGCGGGAAAGCGGCAATCAAGGCGGCGGCCAAGTAGAGCGCCGTCGGGAAGAGAGTTCGAAACGAGCAGTTCGTCCGACGGGTTTTCATCCCAGCAACTCCTGAACCGGCTTGGCGGTTTTATCGACGAGGGGTACGGGACGCTTTGCCGGGGTGAGGAATTCCTGATGGATATCGATCCCCAGCGCCAAGCAGAGCGTGCCGATGAAGTCGGGGGCCGTGACTGGTCGATCGACGATGTCTGCGCCGGGACTCTTCGGGCCTTCGGTAGTTTTGCCGACGACCTGACCGGTTTTAATTCCGCCGCCGGCCCACACCGTGGACCACGCCTTGGAGAAGTGACCGTTGCCGTCACCGGGCGTGCGCCCGAATTCGCCCATCCACACGATGAGCGTGTCGTCGAGCATGCCGCGTATTTTGAGATCCCGAATTAGCGTGGCCATGCCGGCGTCCATCCACGGAGCGCGGTAGGCGATGGGTTTGGCGGCTCCGGCGTGATCGTCCCAGCCTCGATGCACGATCTCAACGAACGATACGCCGGCTTCGACCAGACGACGGGCCAGCAGACATGACTTCCCGAATTTGTGAGACCCGTATTCTTCGCGGAGGCTTGCGGGTTCCTCGTCGAGTCGAAACGCCCGAGACCGTTTTGACCGCATTAACCGCACCGCGCGATGGAACGCGGCCTGCTTGGCACCAACAGCGGGCAATGTAAACTTTTGAGCAAACCGACGTTCGCTGCCGGCCAGGAGTTTCAGGCGGGCATCGATGTCGTCGCCGGTCGGGGCGAGGTTTTCCAGACCGTCGGCCGGATCATTCACCGCAAGCGGCGCGTGTTCGGGACCGAGGTATGCAGGAACGCTGCGATAGAGGCGGCCACCATCGGGCCGATCAAACCCCGCATCAATTGTAACGAACGCCGGCATGTCGTCGTCGGGTAGACCCACCTGCGATGAGGCGATGCAGCCGATGGCCGGATGCTCAAAAGCAGTCGTCCGCTTGTGGCCTGTGTGCAGGAAGTATTTCGCGTCGTAGTGACCGTTGATCTCGGTGGTCATCGACCGCACGATTGCCAGGTCGTCCATGCTCTGAGCGAGCTGCGGCAGGTGCTCGACGATGTGAATGCCCGGCACCGATGTCGGTTTCGGCTTGAATTCTCCGTGCGTCTTCGGGTCAAACGTATGTTGCTGGCTGGGGCCGCCGTCCATCCAGAGCAGGATGCAGGATTTCCCCCGCGGTCGTTTGATGGCGGCGGAAGCGAGTGACTCAAACCACGGCACCGTAACTCCAGAGAGAAGTCCGGCGGCCGATAGCTTCAACCAGTCGCGGCGTTTGAGGGTGGGATGAGAGTCGCGCATTGTGCTTTCCGTTCTCATGTCGAAACGGTTTTTGAATCCACCGATGTCCGGTTGTTTTCTGCGACGATTATCGCACCAGCAGAAATTCAGTCCGATTCACGAGCATCCACAACACACCGTTGAACGCCGTGGTCGGGTCGGCAGACTGACTGACGTACTCGGTTGCCTCAGCCAGTTCTTCTTTCGTCGGGCGACGCGAGAGTGTGCTTAGATAGAGCCATTCAATGGTCTGTTCCGGCGAGGCTTTCGGTGACTTCTTGCGAAATCCCTCAAGCGATTGACCGCCACGTAGCAGTCGGGGGTGATTGATCATCGTCAGCATCTGAGCGATCCCGTGTGTGAAATCGGTCGCGTCTTCTTCGTTTGTGCCGAACCTGCGGTGAAATTCGAGCAACGCATCGCCAACCGGCGCGGCCATGCCGACCGAACTATGTGCGATGCTCGTCCGCAGGTCGAGTTTCGGGTCGCCGAATGCCAGCTTCAATGAGTCGTAGAGTCGGTCGGCGGTCATCAGCCGCATGGGCATCCGGCCGAATGCGGTTGTGAGCGCCGTCCGCTGCAGGTCATCGATGTCGGGCGCGACGCGGCTTGCGCGCTGGTACGCCTGAGAATTGCAGACGCAGCGGATCAGATGTTTGACGTCATAGCCGGACGCGGTGAACTCGCCCGCCAGCAGTTTGAGCAGCCCCGGATGTGAGGGCGGGTTCAACTCGCGGAAGTCATCAATGGGATTAACGATTCCCCGCGAGAACAGCGAAAACCACACACGATTCACAAACGCGCGAGCGAAGTACGGATTCTCTTTCGCCGTCAGCCACTCGGCAAACGGTTGCCGCAAATCCTGGTTGTCCTTCGCTTCAAATTGGTCGCCGCGCAGAAAGGACGCTTTCACGACTGAGCCGACATTGCGGAATGCCGAACCGGGAATGTCGATCTCACCCGGTTTCTTGCTGGGTCCTTTGTTGATTTCGACCTTGCTGAAATCACCCTGCGAACGGCCGAAGAATGCAGCCAGCCCCCAATGTTCCTGCTGCGACCAGTCGCGGTAGGGGTCATCGTGGCAGCGGGCACATTGTAACTGCACGCCCATAAACAGCGATGCCACGGCTCGCGCGGACCCGTCTGCCGTGGTCGTGCCATCTTTGCCAACGAGGGCAAAAAAGATGACCTGCGGGTTCTTTCCAATCTCCCCCTGCACGGTGAGGATTTCACGCGTGATTTGATCCCACGGTTCGCCCGCGACGACCTTCTTTCCAATCCAGCTTCCGAATGCGCGCGCCTGTTGATGCGGCTGAGTCCCCGCGTTGCCGGTGGAAGGGAGTTCCGGCGGGCAGACCCAGTCGCGCCACGTGCGGCCGAACTGCTCGCCGAACTCCGACGTCTCCAACAACGAGTCGATCAGTTTTGTGCGCCGGTCCAATGTGCTGTCGTCGAGAAACTCAATGGCTTGCTCTGCCGTGGGAACGCGACCGGCCAAATCGAGATAAATCCGCCGCAGGAATTCCTCATCGTCGGTTAGTGTGGCCGGCTGTATGCCGGCGGCTTTGAGGAACTGTCCGATGTGTTGATCGATCGCTGCTGCGACTTCCGGGACTTTGTGCTGTTCGTCTCCCGCCACCAACGAATCGACGTTTTTCTGCCGTTGGGAAACCGTGGGTAGCCCGGCATCGATCCACTTTTTGATTGCCGCTTTGTCTAGTGCGGAGAGCTTCTCGCGGCCGTCACCCTTGGGCATCTCATCGCTGGCGATGCGTTTCCACAATTCACTTTTTTCGGCCTGTCCCGATGTGATCGCCGTTCCCGATTCGCCGCCGACCAGCATCGCCGGCAGTGTGCGGAGATCGAGTCCGCCACTGCTGACCAGGCCACCATGACACCCCATGCAGTTTTTCGTGAGGATCGGCAGGATGTCGCGTTCCAACAGCGGCTCGTCCGCCCGCGCCGTCAACGGCATCGCCCCTGAGAAAACGACAAACAATGTCAGGGCGGCAGTCCCGGTCAAACGGAGAGCGAACATCGACACCTCACAAATTGGGGCACTTCTCACAATCGGGTAACGAATGGAGTTCTCGACACGCGACTCATTCAGTGTCGGCTCCGCCCGTTGGTGCGTGGCAGGTCTCCCTCGCGGGGTGTATCTGCCTATGTAAATGGATCACCCTTTCAGAGTGAAGAGTAACCCATTGGCCGATGACCGTGAAGCCTCGCTGAACTTCAGGGTAGAAATCCGGTACCGTGCCATCTTAGCTAAAGCTAAGTTGGTACGGTCCTAAGTTGGTTACTCTCCAAAATCGATCGTCACCGGCCGTAAATCTCCCGCAACTCGCCGGGCCACCCTGTTTTGCCTCTGCATGACATCACCCTTTCGTGAAATGAAGTGACGTTCGCTCCCTAGACGCGACAAACAAAAAAGCCCTTCCAGCGAATCGCTCGCACTGAAGGGCTCTCACAACCAGAAGTGCCTGCCGAACAGAGGCAGCACGATCTCAATGTTTTCATTCTACCGAGTGGGAGTTGCAGATCAAACAGAAAGCCCTTTCGGCAAAACGCGAGTGCTGAAAAACGTTGGTTAAACCGTGCAGGCTGAAGGCCGCCCAGACGGGAATCGTCCAATCGAGCTTGAGTTCGCATAAACCTATGAGTTTGGCTGGCGCCTGTGGAGTCCGCTAATAAGAATCCATGTCAGTCCGTGGTTTGGAGCGGAGCCAGCTTTTACGCTGGCTCGTTTCCAGTGACACGTTGTCGCGTGTCACATTGACAACCCCAGAATCACGGAGCTCGATGAGGAACATTCTCGCAATCGACCTCGGAAAATTTAACTCAATGTGCTGCTTTTAGAATACTGACAACCAGACCCGGTTGCAACTGTTCGCGTTGGCCTACAACCTGGGCAACTTCCTGCGGCGACTGGCCTTGCCCCGTGACGTGAAGCACTGGTCGCTGACAACGCTGCGGGAAAAGCTGGTGAAGA
>CAUZOL010000411.1:0-5504 GCA_963581435.1 Planctomycetota bacterium | reverse complement strand
CTTCCAGCCGCCGCAGATCTCACTGCAACGTGGCGGCTGGAAGCCACCACTACGACAGAAGTTTTCCGCGCAGTGCTTAGGCGCCGCTGCTCCTTCGTCGGCGCATCAGGCTTGTATGATCCGCGTTTGCGGTAGAAATTGAAAAACAGGACGAAATTGTGGGAACAGGCAAGAACTTAATCGTCGCCCAATCGGGCGGCCCGTCGCCGGTCATTAACAACAGTCTTCGCGGACTGGTCGAAACGGCACGCGACCTGCCGGAAATTGGCTCCGTCTTCGCAGGCTGGCACGGAATTGAAGGCGTTCTGAAAGAAGAGCTGCTCAACCTCTCGGAACAGAGTCCCGAAGAAATCTCGCTGCTGCGAACGACGCCGGCTGCCGGGTCAATTGGCACCTGCCGCTATAAACTTCGCGAACATCAGAATGAAGACTTCGACCGCGTGATGGAAGTCTTCAAAGCGCACGACGTCGGCTATTTCTGTTACATCGGCGGCAACGACTCGATGGACACGGCCAACAAAGTCGCCATGCTGGCGCAGGAACGCGGTCTGGACGTCATCGGCATCGGCGTGCCCAAAACGATTGACAATGACGTCGGCGACAGCAAGTTTCAGCTCATCGATCACACCCCCGGATACGGCAGCACAGCCCGCTACTGGACACATCAGGTGCAGTTGGCAAACGAAGAAAACAACGGCAGTTCACCCGCCGATCCGGTGTTGGTTCTGCAGGCCATGGGACGACGCATTGGCTTCATTCCCGCCGCCGCTCGATTGGCCGATCCCAATCGAGAACTGCCGTTACAGATTTACCTGGCCGAGCGCGAGGTCAGCATCGAACAGTTGGCCGACAATGTGAACGGCCAACTGAAACGCGACGGCCGCGTGATTGTCGTCGTTAGCGAAGGGCTGAAGCTGGGCGACATCGGCGAGACGAAAGACTCGTTCGGCCACGCGCAATTCAGCGCAAGCCAACTAACCGTCGCGCAGGTGCTCATCAACGAACTCAACGCACGCGGACTTTCGGTCAAGGGAGCCGCCCGCGCCAACGTGCCGGGGACCGCCCAACGCCACGACATGCTGTATGCCTCGAATGTCGATCTCGACGAAGCCTACGGCGCCGGCAAGAAGGCGGCCGAATTGGCCGCAGCGGGCGAAAGCGGTTTCATGTCCACCATCCTGCGGAACGACGGCCCCGACTACAGCGTGCGGTTCGATAAGGTGCCGTTGAGTGAAGTCGCCAACAGCGAACGCACATTCCCCACCGACTGGATCACCGCCGACGGCATGGACGTCACCGACGATTTTGTGAAGTACGCCACCCCGCTCATCGGCACCGAAAATGTAGACGTCCCGGTCATCGATGGCCGTTTGCGGTTGTCAAAACTGAAACCAATCTTTGCCGATCGGAAGCTGCCGAAGTACGTGCCGCAGGCAGATCGGAACTAACCCATCGTTTGTCGGAGTTTGAAATGCCGATTTCAAGAGACGATATCTTGGACGAACTTTGGCCATTATGGAATGAAATTGCTGGCCTGAATCGCGAGTGGGCGGCGAATATGAGCCTTGTTCAGTGCCTCAAAGACGGAAACGCTTGGGATGAATTTGATTCCGCGGATCTCGAATGGGGAATCGCCGAGCACTTCGGCGTACAAATTCCCGAAGACAAGTGGCGCGAATTCTGGGGTGATGGAGTTGAGCCTGATGTTTGGGAAGAAAAAGTGGAGCCGATGATCACGTTTGGCTGCCTCGCCGATATGATCATTGCTCATTTCCCTGATGTGTCGTTTCGTCCCGTTGAGATTTGCGGTCGGACGTGTGGCCCGGCCGGGGCGTTTTTCGGACTTCAAGAACTAACTGCCTACAATGTCGACAACGTGCCGCGGTTTGCCCCCAGCACACGGATCAAGAAGCAGCTGAAGGACGAGAATTTGACTCGTTTTTGGTTACAAATGCGAGTGTTGACACGCAATTCCGTCCCACCGCTTGCCGATCCGGTGACAACCTTCATAGTTGTGCTAGGGCTGGCTGCTGTGGGTTTCGGTCTGTGCGGACTGCTGCTGATCTGTTTGCACTCGTTAGTCGAGATGCCGGAGTGGCTTGTCCTTTTGGTCATGACAGGCTTTTCGTCGACTGCACTTCCGGCCTTCGTTCTGGTGCCATTGCGATACGTAGCCGGCACACGGTTGCTACGGCTGCCAACCGGCATCCGAACTTTTCGCGATCTCGCAGAGAAAATCGGCACTGTATAAATCCACTGACAACTAACAATCAACATATGCGGAGCAACCCTTGTCCGACCACCCACTTGACAACTTTGAGAAGACCAAAGACTTCCTCGTCGGAATCGATTCCGACGGCTGTGCGTTCGACTCGATGGAGATTAAGCACAAGGAGTGCTTCATTCCCAATTTCATTCGGTACATGCAATTGCAACCGATCTCGAAATACGCCCGCGAGGCGTGCGAGTTTGCCAACCTGTATTCGAAATGGCGCGGTGCCAACCGGTTCATCGCCTACACGTTGGCCCTCGACTTAATGGAAGATCGGCCCGAAGTGCAGGCGCGGCAGGTTTCGATTCCAAAACTCCAAGGCATCCGCGACTGGATGAAACGCGAAACCAAACTCGGCAACCCGACGCTGACCGTCGAAGTTGAAAAAACTTCCGATCCCGATCTCACATTGGCACTCGAGTGGTCGGAAGCGGTCAACGACAGCATTGCACAAATGGTCAAGGGAGTTCCCCCTTTTCCCGGTGTCCGTAACGCCCTGGAGAAGTTGTCAGCCTGTGCCGACATGATGGTGTGCTCGGCGACCCCCAACGAGGCGCTCGAGGCCGAGTGGAAAGAGCACGGCATCGAAGACTTCGTCGCCGCAATTTGCGGCCAGGAAGCGGGTAGCAAGCAGGAAACACTCGGACAGGCGGCATCGTTGGGCTACGAGAAGGATCACGTGCTGATGATCGGCGACGCCCCCGGCGACAGGAAAGCCGCACTCGAGGTCGGCGCCCTGTTCTACCCCATCAACCCGGGCCACGAAGAAGCCAGTTGGCAACGCTTCCTCGACGAAGCCTGCGACAAATTCCTGAATGGCCAATACGTGGGCGATTATGAAAAGTCGTTGATCGACGAATTTGACACCTATCTGCCGGATACTCCACCTTGGAAGAAATGATCCGGCAACACCGCTTGCGGTTTAGCGCACCCTATTCAACTCCCAACCGACAACTAACCACGGATCACCATCGGAATCATGCAAAACGACATCGCACTTATCGGACTGGCCGTTATGGGCCAGAATCTTGTTCTCAACATGGCCAATCACGGCTTTTCTGTCGGCGTTTACAACCGCACGACTGCCACGACCGATGACTTCGTCGCTGGGCTGGGCGATCGGCCGGAAGGTGTCGTTGCCGACGGCACGCCGGATCGCATCAGCGGCTATCACTCGCTGGAAGAACTGGTGGGGAGCCTTAAGTCGCCACGCAAAGTCATGCTGATGGTTAAAGCGGGGCTGGCCGTCGATAAGATTATCGAGGATCTCATCCCGTTGCTGGATGAAAACGACATTATTATCGACGGCGGGAACACGCTGTTCGGCGACACCAACCGCCGCACCAAAGAGGTGGCCGACGCCGGTCGGTTGTTTATCGGCACCGGCGTTTCGGGCGGTGAAGAAGGGGCGCTCAAAGGGCCGAGCATTATGCCGGGCGGTTCGCCCGAAGCCTGGCCTCACGTCAAAGACATTCTGCAGACCATCTCGGCCAAGGTCGGCCCGAACGGCGACATTCCCTGTTGCGAATGGGTGGGCGAAGCGGGAGCCGGACATTACGTCAAAATGGTGCACAACGGCATCGAGTATGGCGACATGCAGTTGATCTGCGAAGCGTATTTCATTCTGAAGCAGGCGCTCGGACTGACCAACGACGAACTGTACCGGGTGTTCAAAGAGTGGAACGAAGGCGAGTTGGAAAGCTATCTGATCGAAATCACTCGCGACATTTTCACCGTCAAAGATCCCGAGACCGGCGAACATCTGGTCGATCAGATTCTCGACACCGCGCGGCAAAAAGGAACCGGCAAATGGATGGGCCAGCACGCTCTCGATCTCGGCGTGCCGACGACGCTTATTACCGAAGCGGTTTACGCGCGTTGTCTCTCGGCGCAAAAGGATGCCCGCGTTCGGGCGGCTGAAGTGCTAAGCGGCCCGGAGATCAAGTTCGACGGCGACCGGCAGCAATTCATCGACGATGTGCGTCAAGCGCTCTTCGCATCGAAGCTCTGCAGTTACGCACAAGGCTACGTGCAACTCGATGCGGCGGCCGAGGAGTTCGGTTGGAAACTGAACAACGGCGAAATCGCCATGCTATGGCGGGGCGGCTGCATCATCCGGTCGACATTCCTTGAAGACATCAAGACGGCATTCGAGAAGAACCCGGAGTTGGAGAACTTGCTCTTGGATGACTTCTTCCGCTCGGCGATCGACAAAGCGCAGCCAAGTTGGCGGCGCGTGGTTTCGACGGCAGTGAACCTGGGGCTGCCGGTTCCTGGCTTCAGTGCGGCGCTGAGTTATTACGACGGATATCGCCAAGCCCGGTTGCCGGCGAATCTGTTGCAGGCACAACGCGATTACTTCGGTGCGCACACCTACCAGCGCATCGACAAGCCCCGCGAAGAAACTTTCCACACAGACTGGATTCGGCAACGAAACTTGGAAGACTGAGTGGGATTGGAATTCACTGAAATTCGTCTGTTCACATCATTCACTTTCCCCGATAATGTCGGGGGAGCGGCGGGCGTAAGCCCGCTGATTCAGTCGATCGTTGAATCATCGTTGCGAAAACTGGCTGCATGCGAATCGAATTCCTGGGAACCGGCGGGTATCACCCCAACGAACGGCGGCACACGGCCTGTGTGATGCTGCCGGAAATCGGTGTGGTGTTCGATGCCGGCAGCGGGTTCTTTCGCGTGCCGGAGCGGCTACAGACGTCTGAACTGTCCGTGTTTCTCTCACACGCGCATCTCGATCACATCGTTGGGCTGACCTTCCCGCTCGTCTCAATGGAGAAGGGCCAACTGCAGCGGCTCCGAGTCTATGGCACTTCGACGACGCTGGCCGCAGTGCAGCAACATCTCTTCGCCAATGCTCTGTTTCCCGTTCAGCCTAACTACGAATACATCGAACTGAACGGCGACGTCACCCTACCCGATGGTGGTGTGCTGCGGCATACTCCGCTTGAACATCACGGTGAATCGAACGGCTTTCGCATCGACTGGCCGGAAAAGTCACTGGCCTACATCACCGACACGACTGCTGGTCCTGATGGTGTCGATGCCGAATTCATTCGCGGCGTGGATCTGCTGTTGCACGAGTGCAATTTTTCTGACGACATGCGTGAATGGGCTTTAAAAATGGGCCATAGTCATCTGACACCGGTGTTGGAATTGGCGCGCGATGCCGAAGTCGACCGGCTGATTCTGCTGCACATCGATCCCCAACTCGGCG
>CAUZOL010000410.1:0-5588 GCA_963581435.1 Planctomycetota bacterium | reverse complement strand
CTTGCTTCTCCTCAGCAAGCGGTGAAAACACCAATGCTCCAATTATGCCAAGTTACCCAGTGTGGCGCAATCGCCCTGCTGTCGATAGGCATCCAGTTTTTTACGTTTTTCAAGGTCAATTTCGACATCTCCCGCTTTCACGGGGTAGTCAGCTCCCATGATAAAAACAAGAGTGGGTCTGTCGAGTTTTTGAGCTTCCTCGAACTCGAGGCGCGTTATCGAGTAGGCGTCAGAATTGCGTTCGGTGCATTCAGGAACTTGCCCACAGCGGTGGCTAATGAGTCCGACATAGGCGCTGCCTTCACGAACCATGTTGAGGGAGGATGAGATGACATCGTCGTCTGGATTGACGACATAATCTTCCATCCCGATGGCGAAGAGTTTTTCTCTTCGGAGCGCCTTCATCAACTCGGCACGGAGCTGCTCCAAATCCGCGAAGGTGCTGGAGACCATGACCCCCTTGAAGTTGGTCGGGGCGGGATTGGGTGCTGTTGCCATGATCTGTTTCCAAGTCTGGCGAGTCGATCAGGATGAGAAGAAAGCCGCAGGAGCCTTATGTTCAGACACTCAAATCCTTCCAGCGTACCCGCCCGTTCGCGGTTGTCAATCTCCTTTCAGCAAAGCAGTCGGTCGCTGATGTGTCACGAATGCGATCCGCCATCGTGCGCCTTGTGAATCGCCGATGAAACTGAGAAAAGAAACAGTGTCGCTTGCGGTTTCGCGGATCGAAGACAGTTGGAACTCCGATGGTACGCTAAACCGCAAACGTTGTTCGCTACTTCATCGTTTTCGAAGACCGCGTGTATGACATCTGCGAGTGATTCCAACGGCGATTTGCCGGCGCTTCTTGGCGGCGCGGCGGTGCGTCCGCAGGGGCCACCGGATTGGCCGGGAACCGATCCGGCCGTCTCGGCTGCCGTCGAGCGCGCGCTGGCCGACGGAACGTGGGGCAAGTATCACGGGCCGCATTGCAGTCAACTGGCCGAGCGGTTGGCGGAATACCACCAATGCGAGCATGCCATTCTTTGTTCCAGTGGGACGGTAGCCATCGAACTGGCATTGCGCGGTTTGAAAGTTGGCGGCGGTGACGAAGTGATTCTGGCCGCGTACGATTTCAAAGGAAACTTTCAGGACGTTCTCACCGTTGGCGCAACGCCGGTTCTTGTTGATGTTGCCGCCGGCAATTCCAACCTCGATCCGGATGGTCTGGAAGAGGCCATTGGCCCGAAGACACGGGCGATTATTGCTTCTCACTTGCATAGCGGCGTTGTGCCGATGTCGGCCGTGATGGCGATCGCCGGACGACACGGCGTGCCGGTGATCGAAGATGCCTGCCAGATGCCGGGTGCCGTCATCGAAGGAAGAATAGCCGGTACGGCCGGCGATGTTGGAATTCACAGTTTCGGTGGCAGCAAACTGTTGAGTGCCGGCCGCGGCGGCGCGTTGGTGACCAATGACGCAGAACTCGTGCAGCGGGTCAGGCTCTACTCACACCGAGGCAACGAAGCCTACCCGCTGTCGGAACTGCAGGCCGTCGCATTATTGCCGCAGTTGAATCAACTGGATGCCCGGAACGCGTTGCGACAAGAGAACGCCGATCGCTTGCGACAGCTGCTGGTCGATCAGACTGGGCTGACGGCGTTCGACAACTCGGCAATCAACGCCCTGCCCGGCTATTACAAATTCGGTTTCACGTACGACGCCGATGCGTTTGCGGGTTTGTCGCGTGAATCGTTCGCCGCCGCGATGCGGGCTGAAGGAATTGCGGTCGATCCGGGATTCCGTGCGCTGCACCGAATTCACAGCCGCCGTCGATTTCGTGCCGTGGGCGATCTGTTAAACGCCGATCGGGCGGATGAATGCGTACTGACGCTGCATCATCCCGTCCTGCTCGGTAGCGACGAAGACATCGATCAAATCGGGACCGCCATTGAGAAGATTCGCCGACATGCGACGATGATTCAGCAGCATGATTGAGAGTTGACGGGAGCAGCCCGCACTTTTCAAAAGCGCCACCACGAAACACACGAAAACAAACGAAAACACACGAAAACACACGAAAACACACGAAAACACACGAAAACACACGAAAACAAACCAAATCAATAGGGGGAAACAGACATGGATTATGCAGCGAAATTTGACGAAGGATTGGCATACGAAGTGTTTCTTGGCAAGTACGCCGACGATGAGCAGCGGAAACGCTGGGATACGTTTCACGCATCGGTGAGCCTCACCGACGCACAGAACGAATTGCTGAGCGGTTTCAAACGCGACATGAAGGTGATGGTGGTCGCCGGGGCATGGTGCGGCGATTGCGTCAATCAGTGTCCCATCTGGGATCACTTTGCGGCAGCCAGCTCGCGGGTTCACATCCGCTATTTCGACCGTGACGACAACACCGACTTAGCCGATGAACTTTCGATGTGTGGCGGGCGACGCGTACCCTCATTGCTGTTTCTGAGTGAAGATGGAAAACCGTGCGGACGTTACGGCGACCGAACATTGTCGAAATACCGCGACATGGCAGCGACGCAACTCGGGGCGGCCTGTCCGACCGGCATCGTGCAGCCCGATCAATCGCTCACTCAGCAGGTGGTGCAGGACTGGCTCAACGAGTTTGAACGAATCCAATTGATGCTGCGCACATCGGGCCGTTTACGGGAGATTCATAGAGACTGAGGGGTTGCGAAACCGCAAGCGTTAACCGGCGTTTGCGCAGAATTGAAAGAAAATCTCGGCGGCTTGCTGGAGTTCATCGACCGAGATCCACTCGTCTTTCGTGTGGGCCTGTTCGATTGAGCCGGGACCGAAGACGACGGAGGGAACTCCGCCGTCGTCGATTCGCGAGGCGTGCGTTCCGTAGGCGACGCCAACCTTTTGGTGCGGACCGGCCACCGGTGTGATGTGGGTCATCAGCCGGTCGGCCCACTCTCCATTGCGGTCGTCGTTCAGGGTGGCCGCCACCAGCCAGGGCGGGAGCATTTCATACTCGAAATCGAGCCGCTCGCGCAAAAACGCATCGACCTGCTCGAACGCCGCCATGCCCTCTTCGCCGGGAACGACGCGGCGGTCGATCTCGATCGTGCATTCATCGGGAACCGTGTTGACGCTGATGCCGCCTTCGATTCGCCCGACGCTCAATGTCGCCCCGCCACAAAGCCGATGCGGCGGCACCAGATCGTCTAACGTATCGGCAAATTCCTCCAGGCAAGCCAAAACCTGTGCCATGCGATAGATGGCGTTGACTCCATTGGACGGAACGGAACTGTGACAGGCACGCCCCGTGGTGCGGATTTTCCATCGCGTCGCCCCGCGATGCGCCACAACGATGTCGAGATCGGTCGGCTCGGCGACGACGGCGATGTCGGGCCGGGTTTCCAATAATGTTCCCGCCCGACTCGGATCGTTCCACAGCCGCGGCAGATCGTTAATGCCCAACGACGTTGCTTCCTCGTCGCAGGTGCACGACATGACAACGTTCGCCGCCCCCGCCGGCTTCTCGCGAACCAGTCGTGCAAAGGCGGCCAACATCGCTGCCATTCCCCCTTTGACGTCGCACGCGCCGCGGCCGTACAACCGGCCGTCTGTCACTGTCGCCGCAAACGGGTCGATCGTCATGCCATCGATTGGCACGGTGTCCTGATGCGCGTCGAGCAACACGTTTGCCGCACCGGCCGCACCAGCCACACGCGCAATGACGTTCGACCGCCCCGGCGCAACGTCGATTCGTTGGCATTCGACGCCGAGTTCATCAAAGAACTGAACGAGATAATCGCTCAATCGGCCTTCGTAAAACTCCGGCCCGGAGACGTCGCGACCCATTGGGTTCACACTGGGAATAGCGACTAGCTCTTTCAAGATCGCCAGGGCGTCCTTGCTCATATCTCGCAAATCCTTATTGATATCGCGTCGGAACAAACCGTGAAAGTGGTGCGGCTTGGTTATTGACGATGCGTCGCCAGTCTGCCAACATTCCAGCATCATGACAACGGTATGGCCAATTGTTGCCCTCGGAATGGTTGCGGCGATCTCGCTGCTGTTGCCCGCTGCAGTGAATCGTTTTAAGCGACTGCGGGGTGGATCAGCAGCAACCGCTTCGCCCGCAGTTGTCACGCTGACTGACAATGCAATGCGTTGGCCTGCGGTGTTTGTGGTGACCACAACGCCACCGGCGCTGATGTTGTTGTTTCTTTACGCAGCAACAGCGCAGCAGCCAGACCCGCCCAGTCTGTGGTTCTTGCCGGTCATCATTCTGCCGGTTGCCGTGGGAGCGTTATATGCGCGACGGAAACTGCATCACGATGGTAATGCGGGAGACTGCGAATGAATGCAGAACTGAAATCCGCAGACCGATTGCCCTGATAGGAAGGGAATGAGGAACGGGATGGAACCTGTGCTGTTTTCGTTGTTGCTGATTCCCACGTTGGCTGCGCTGGTGAGCGTGGTGTCCGCTGCGGAACGGGCGGCAACAGAGTTTATGCAGAACGGCCGGATGCCGAAGTTATCGACACAACAGAACCCCGTTCGTCGATGGACTCGCGAGTTGTGGCGGCATTTCGACGATCTGTCACGCCTCGGTGAGAATCGTGACATTCCAAAGGCTCTGGGATATGTGATCTGCTGTCTGACCGCCATTCTCGGCTTTGCGGTCATGCCGGTGGCTCCCCCGTTTGATGTTGCATCCGACGCGACGATGATTGCTCCGGCGGTCGATGTCGGGGTGTTGTTCGTCCTGGCCATGTTTGGCCTGTCGGTTGTTGGAAAGGTCCTTGCCTCTTGTGGATCGCGGTCGCGTGACTTGGCTGTTGGCCGATGGATCGTTCTTGCAGCGTGCGGCCTCGCAGTGCTGGGCATCGCCCGGTCGAGTGGCACGTGGCGACTAG
This sequence comes from Planctomycetota bacterium, assembly GCA_963581435.1. GTDB lineage: Bacteria > Planctomycetota > Planctomycetia > Planctomycetales > Planctomycetaceae > JABISG01. Next base: position 702 of record CAUZOL010000410.1, on the reverse strand, counting down.
ACGTTATCGTCAATGAACAGGAGCAAACGGGTGTCTGGTGGCTTGCGCAGCAGCCGTTGGGTTTTGCTGCAATGTTGTTGTGTCTCGTCTGGATGATCTGCGGAATCACAGCGCCGCAACTCGGAATCCCGAGTGCCGAGGTCGTCGGACCTGAGGGTGATCGGCGGCCCGGTTGTGGGCCATTTCAAATTGCGGACCATCTGCAATTGATTGCAGCCAGTTACCTGTTCGTCGAGTTGTTTTTTGGTGGATGGCACGTTTGGGGAATCGACGCCGCGCCGAGCAGCAACGGATGGCATACCCTGCGGTGGACCGTCCGATTTCTTGCGCTGCATTTGAAAGTGCTTGCGCTGTTGCTGTGGCTTGTCTGGTTGCGATTTGTTCGCCTGCCGGCGGCGCAGACTGATGTCTGGCGAATTCGCCTCGCCGTGGCGGCGCTGGTTGCCGCGGCGCTCAACTTCATTGTGACAGAGTGCGCAGAACAGTATCTTGCTTCACAGCCTTTGGTCTGGAAAGCGGCAGTTGGTTGGCTTGTGCTCACGATCGGCTTGGCAATTCTCGCCACATTCACCAAGCAACTGATGCCTGAATGAGTCGCAGAGCTATTGTCAATTGTTGTGTTATGAAAATGTTTCTAAGCGGCGAATTCCTGCAGAATTCCGTCTTGGAAGGAACGTCCTTCGACGACGAGCGTCATCTTTT
>CAUZOL010000409.1:0-5593 GCA_963581435.1 Planctomycetota bacterium | reverse complement strand
TCGTCCAATGTCGTGACAGATAGCACGGCGACCCGCAACCACGGTCAGATGGCAGGTCGTTTCCCTGTTTGGAGCAACTTAGTGGTACAATCCGGTGTATGCCGCACAGCGAACGGCGGATGCCGAGCCGACGCTTGTGTGCTGACCGTTGTACTCCTTGAACGGTTGGCGGGAGAAAGGTCCCTTGCTGGAGAAAGCCAAAATGCGACACAGGTTGGACCTTCCAGGGCATCGAGCACCTCATTTCTGGAGGCACTCTAGCCGAGTGAAAGTGTTACCCATGTGTCTTCCACGCGCGCCACCCATGTCCTTTCCACACACAGTTCCTCGCTCCAACCCCGGCCATCCCAAAACCCTGTGTTGGTGAAGCATTTGCTACGGCACCGCTGCGCACAGAAACGGAAGAGCCAAGACTTGCAAAACGAATGACCACGGTTTGCTTCGCAGTCTCAGTTGGGCTTTAATAGATCGTCATCATCATCAAGATTGCTTCACTCCCACCCATACTGAAAACGACATGAATTCACTGAAGATCAAACGAGCGTTCGTGATAGGCGTCGCGCTGTTTCTGAGCGTCGGTTTGACCACGTCGTTAAAGGCAACTGACGACAGTAAGCCCACCAGTCAGCCCAAGGCCAATGCTGAAAAATCTGACGAGAATGCCGACAAGTCGTGGTCCATCGAATCGCCGCCCGGCCCGTCGTCCGAGCAATCGATCGATGTCACCGAGGGAACATGGATCACTGTCGATGTGAGTCTGGATGGTCAGGAGATCGTCTTCGATCTGTTGGGCGATTTGTATGTCATGCCCATCGAAGGTGCGGACGGGACGGATGACCGATTCCCGGAGAAGCTGACGTCGGGCATGGCGTGGGATATGCAACCTCGGTTTAGCCACGACGGAAAATCCATCGCGTTCACCAGCGACCGCAACGGCAAGGGTGGCAAAGCTGGCGACAACATCTGGATCATCGATCGCAAAACGCGCGAACTGCAACAGGTCACCAACGAGTCCTATCGGCTGGTCAACGGCCCGGCTTGGTCAGCCGACGACAACTACATTGTGGCGCGAAAGCACTTCACCAGTCGGCGATCTCTGGGTGCGGGCGAGATGTGGATGTATCACCGAGACGCAGCCAAGTTGAACGCGATGTCGGGCGTCCAACTTACCAAGAAACCAACCGCCCAAAAGGACGTCAACGAGCCGATCTTCTCGCCGGACGGACGCTACCTCTATTACTCGGAAGACTCTTCACCGGGCAGTTCGTTCCAGTACGACAAGGACTCGAACGGCCAGATCTACACGATCAAACGCCTCAACCTGGATGACGGCGAAACTGAGCCCTACATCACCGGACCCGGTGGAGCGTGTCGACCAACTCCGTCCCCCGGCGGCGAGACAATCGCCTTCGTGCGACGCATCGGCCCGAAGACGGGACTGCACTTGTTCGACACCAAGTCGGGTTCAGTGCGGCTGGTTTACGATCGGCTTGAACGCGACATGCAAGAGACGTGGGCCATTCACGGCGTCTATCCCGCGTTCGCCTGGATGCCCGATGGCAAGTCCATCGTGACTTGGGCGAAGGGCAAAATTCGACGAATCAACGTGGCCGACGGGTCCGAATCCATCATCCCGTTTCGCATCAAGGACACTCGAAGAGTCACACAGGTGCTGCGATACCCGGTTGAAGTCGCACCGAAAGAGTTCGACGTCAAGATGCTGCGGTGGGTGCAAGTCTCGCCCAACGGCAAGCAGGTTTTGTTTCAAGCGCTTGGCCACATCTACGTTCGAGACTTACCCGACGGCGAAGCAACACGCTTGACGAACCGGCGCGACGAGTTTGAGTTCTGCCCAAATTGGACTCGTAACGGCAAGCAAATCATCTACACGACATGGAACGATCGATCGCTGGGGTCGATTCGCATCGCCAATGTGGCGAACAAGCAAAGCCGCCAGATCACGGTTCGGCCCGGACACTATGTCAACCCGGTTGTCTCGCCGGACGGCAAAACGGTGGTGTTCGAAAAGTCGAGCGGCGGACGTTTGCGATCACCGCTGTATTCGCACGAGCCTGGTGTCTATGCGATGTCGATTAACGGCGGGCGGGCGAAACGTATCGCCAAGAAGGGCAGCCGCCCGCAGTTCGGGGATTCGTCGGATCGAGTCTTTCTGCAACGCATGGCATCCGACAAGGACGCTGACAACCGCATGCTGTTCTCGATCGACCTCACCGGTAACGAGGAACGCCAACACTTCAAGAGCCAGTGGGCGACGGACTATCGCGTGTCGCCGGACGGCCAACGCGTCGCGTTTGTAGAACGGTTCAACGTGTACATGGCAGCGTTCGTCAAAACCGGTTCGACGATCAGCATCGGCCCCAAGTTCCAGGGTTTGCCGGTCACGAAGCTCAGCCTCCAAGCCGGCGACTGGTTGCACTTCTCTGGCGATAGCCAACAATTGCATTGGTCGCTCGGCCCCGAACTCTTCACCAGCGCTTTTGCCAACGATCAACAACAGGCAGCAGCTCCCGAAAAGAAGGAGAGCGACAACAAACCAACGTGGATCAACATCGGCATGCGAGCCAAACATGCGAAGCCGAAAGGTGCGTTCGCACTGGTTGGTGGGCGGCTTGTGACGATGGGATCGGTCGGCGTCATCGAAGGTGGAGTGATTCTGGTCGACGGCAATCGCATCACTGCAATCGGCAAATCGGACAAGGTCACGATCCCTGACGGTGCACGCATCATCGACATCAAGGGGCAGACCGTGTTGCCTGGATTTGTTGACACGCACGCACATGGCTCGCAAGCGACGTCGGGCATCACACCGCAACGCAACTGGGTGGACTTCGCTCGTTTGGCGTTTGGAGTCACCACCGTCCATGACCCGTCCAACAACACGCAGGCCATCTTCGCCGCCAACGAACTGACCAAGGCCGGATTGATCACCGCGCCGCGCACGTTCTCGACCGGCACAATCTTGTACGGAGCAACGGGTGCCTTCAAAGCGGAGATCGACAGCCTTGATGACGCGCTGTTTCACTTGAAACGCATGCAAGCCATCGGTGCGTTTTCCGTGAAGAGCTACAACCAACCGCGCCGAGACCAAAGGCAGCAAATCATCGCCGCCGCGCGCGAGTTGAAGATGATGGTCGTGCCAGAAGGCGGGGCCACGTTCATGCACAACATGAGCATGATTGTGGACGGCCACACGGGCATCGAACACACGCTGTCCGTGCAGTCGGCATACGACGATGTCATGGACCTCTGGCGAGGCACGGGCGTTGGTTACACGCCAACTCTCAGCGTGGCCTATGGCGGAATCTCGGGCGAACAATTCTGGTACGAACATGATGACCTGTGGCTTCATGAACGGCTCAAGACATTCATCCCGCCGCACATCTTGAATCCAAGATCACGTCGTCGCGAGAAGTCGCCGCTGGAAGACTACAACCACATTCGAGTGGCCGAGATCGCCAAGCAGGTGATTGATGACGGCGGGCTTGTGCAGGCGGGCGGTCACGGACAGCTCAACGGCATGTGCACGCACTGGGAAATGTGGAGTTTCGTGCAAGGCGGCATGACGCCAATTCAGGCGCTGACCTGCGGAACGCTCCACGGGGCGAAGTATCTTGGCCTCGATAAGGACGTCGGGTCGTTGGAAGTTGGCAAGCTGGCCGACATCATTGTCATGGAATCCGGTGCTGATCCGATCAAGAACATCCGCGATTCCGAACGAGTCCAATTCACCATCGCCAATGGCCGCATCTTCGAGTCAAAGTCCATGACCGAGCTGACGTCTGGTCGACCACCCGACTTCTTTTGGAAGCACGTCGGCAACGGAATCAGTTACCCCGTGCCGATTGTCACCAGTTGCAGTTGCCAACGATCCAATCCGTAGCGCAAAGAGACCAAGGTGCGAACCTGTCGGCACTGCCCGCGTTGTGCCGGCCAGCACAAGAACGATTCCCGAATTCCTGGCCTGAACTCGAAACTTCATCAAACGTCCCCACACCTCTCGAAAGTGCCAGTTGGGGTTAACGAGTGTGCGTCACGCAGAAAGAAGACACAATGACCTCAAAGATACTTTTGACAGCAATGTTGATCGGCGTCATGGCCGGAACTTCGGTTGCGAAACAACCGTTGCGCCCGAACATCCTCATCATCTTCACCGACGACCAGGGTTATGCGGACCTCGCGTGTTACGGCAACAAGAAGAACAAAACGCCGCGGCTCGACCAATTGGCAAAAGAAGGCACGCGATTCACCTCATTCTACTCGCAGACGGTGTGCGGACCGTCGCGTTCGGCATTGCTGACCGGGCGGCAACCGATTCGCAGCAAAGGGTGGGGAATGCCGGCTTCCGAAATTACGTTCGCCGAACTGATGCGCAAGTCGGGCTACCAAACCGCCTGCATTGGCAAGTGGGATGTTTCCAATCGCAGGCCGATCATTGAGCGCATGCCGAACGCGCAGGGGTTCGACTATTACTTCGGCACGCTCGGGGCGAACGACGGTGGTGGAGTTCGGTTTCACGAGAACAACCAGGCAGCTGGCTCGACTCGCGATATGGGCAGCTTGACGACACTCTACACCAATAAGGCTATCGGCTTTCTGAAAGAGAAACGCGACACGAAAAAACCGTTCATTCTCTACGTGGCACACACTATGATGCACACAATCATTGACGCGTCGGACCGGTTTCGCGGTAAGTCGGCCGGAGGATTGTACGGCGATGTCGTTGAGGAGTTCGACTTCGAAACGGGTCGTTTGCTCGACACGCTGGACGAACTCAAACTGACCGAAAACACAATGGTGATTTACACCAGCGACAACGGCCCCTGGAACCAGCCGAAATACACCAACAAGAAAAAAGGTCACCCGAAAGATTCGATCTTCTGGGGCGAAGCGGGGCCGCTGCGAAATGGTAAGGGATCGTGTTACGAAGGGGGTTATCGACTGCCGTGCATTGTGCGTTGGCCTGGCAAAGTGCCGGTCGGACGCGTCTCGGATGCTGTCTTCGCCACCATCGATTTCATGCCGACCTTTGCGTCGTTGACCGGGTTCGATCCGCCCAAGGACCGTCGCATCGACGGCGTCGATCAAAGCGAATTGTTGTTCGGCACCAGTGAGAGCGGTCGCGAGCATTTCTACTTTCATCAAGCCGGCGTGCGGCAGGAAAAGTGGAAGTATCTGAAAGCCAACGCCCACTTCCACGGCTATGCGGTCGAAGACAGTCGGAAAAAGGTTGAGGAACTCTACGACCTCGAAGTCGACCTCGGCGAGCAAACCAACCTCGCCGCAAAGTTCCCCAAGAAGGTGGCCGAGCTGCGATCGTTAATGCAGTCGATCGAAGGCGGCGACAAACTCGACCCGGCAGACAACAAACGCTGAGGGACGCTGTCCGTGAGGCATAGGTTCGGCTCACGCCGGACGCCTATTGCCCAGCGGCGTCAATTGTAACTTGCGTCCGGCACAGCCGGCCCTTGTATCTTACAAGCGACTGTAAACCCCAACGGTTTACGGTAGAAAGCAAACGTTGTTGTTCCGGCCCGCGGGCCGGAACAACAACGCGCGAGCGGCAGACCGTCCG
>CAUZOL010000408.1:0-5628 GCA_963581435.1 Planctomycetota bacterium | reverse complement strand
CGTTAGGCGGGAGATCCTCGACGCGGTCTGTTTGAACCGTTGTTTGAACGACGTAACCCTTACCCTACAAAAGAGAAAGCCTTTCGACGTATTCGCCGAAAGGCCCTTTTTGAAGAATAGTCGGGATGACAGGATTTGAACCTGCGATCTCCTGGTCCCAAACCAGGCGCGCTAGCCAGGCTACGCTACATCCCGATTTGTCAGTCAAATCATGCGATCACTTCAGTTCTCAAAACACTATCGCCCTCAGCCTTTTTCCTCCCTCATCGGTCGGCGGCTTCGGTTGATACCCCGTACGGGAGTCGAACCCGTGCCTGCGGATTGAAAAACCGCGATCCTGAACCGTTAGACGAACGGGGCAAGCGAGCGCAGTGCGGCAGCTGCGTTTATCTCGAAGACCACCGCAACCCAACGTTTTCCTTTCAAATGACTTTGTGCAGAGCGGACCGGGAGGCGATCGAATCATCACCGCAGATTCTTCAACCGCCGCGATGCCGTCTCAGCCACCAGTCCGGTTATTGTTGCGACATGAAAAAAGCCCGATGTCGTTTTGACACCGGGCTTTGAAAAGCTCGTCTGGATCAAGGGCCAAGTGTCACAACCGCAACGGAAGTAAGGGCAGCGATTTCGTCAGTTGCGGCTGTTCATTCCGCAACTGGGCGATATACGGCCCTATGCTTTCGCGTTCGATAGTGAGACTTGACCACAAAACCATCATTGCCGGATTCCTCATTTCCTGCAGGCCAAACGGCCCGCGACAAAGTCGAGTTTGATTCTTCTGCAACGTTAGACGCAGGAGCATCAAGAAGGTTCACGAGAATCCTTGAATTCTTCAGACAACACATGCGCTGCACGATTGGTCGAGACGAGTTTCACGAACGCATTCGTTCGCGTAGCGCGAATTGCCTGACTGGTTTTGCGCGGTGACGTTACGCGTTGACCTCAGGCATCGATTGCGTCGATATCGGTCCCGTCGCTTTCGACCGCCGGGGAAGATTCATTGCCGTGGTCACCACGGCCGTCGCTGTCCGCAGAAACCGGCAACCGTTCGAAGCTGGAAGTTGTCGTGTCGCCTGCACCGTTGCTGGAAGAGCCGTTGCCTGCAGTGCCGATGTTGAGCGGTCGATTCGGGTCGCCCGCCAGAAAGAGCGTCTGCGTGGGAAAGGCGAATTCGATTTCCTCAACGGCGAAGCGGCGGAAGATGTCCAGATTCACCCGTTCATTAAACGCAGCGAAGGCCCAATAATCAGGCGGGTGGTACCAATAGACGACGAAGATGTTCAGCGACGTATCCGTCATGTCGTTGAAGAATACCCGCGGCGGAAAATCGGCGTGCATGCCTTCGTGGTTTTCGAGAATGTCCTTGATGATCTCGACGGCCCGCTCGATTTTGTCGGCTGCCGTGTCGTAGGTGATGGTGACATCCATCGTGCGGCAGATGCGCTGGCGTTTGCCGATGTTCTGGATGGTCTTGTTGGCCAGTTCGCCGTTGGGAACTGTGACCACGTGGCCTTCCAGCGTGCGAATGCGCGTGGAGCGGAAGCCGATCGATTCGACCGGGCCGTCATGGCCATCGACGACGACACGATCACCCACCTCGAATGGTCGATCGGTGAGCAACATGACAGAACCAAAGATATTCTTGATCGTATCCTGGGCTGCCAGGCCGATGGCGATACTGGCGACGCCCAGCCCGGCGATGATTGACGTCGGCGGCTCGTCGCTGAGGATCGACGCGATTTGTACCAACGCCAGAATCACAATCGTCGTGCGCAAGCTTCGGCGGACAAGCGGTGCCAGCATGTCGTCCAGTTTGGTCTCAGTCTTGCTGGCGAAGTTATGAATCCAGACATCGACTGCATCCACCAGACGGTAAAGCACATGTGCCACAGCCAACACGAAAAGCACGCCCAACACGGCATCGACAATTCCCTCGACGACATTGTCGAGAACGAGCCAGTGAAAACTGACCCAGACACCCAGCCACAATACGAGCGACACCAGCGATTTGCCGAGCGAGTTGATAAACGAGGCAACGATCGGCCGCCTCTTTTCCAGGCGATCGGACGAGTGCTGCATCGTGCGCCGCACAAGTCGCGACACGACCAGTGAGCCAAGGATTGCCCCAAACAGCAAGATGATCCGCCAGACTTCATTGCCGGCCACCAACAACGTATGTGTCCACGAGGGAAGCCAACTTCCGCCGACCTTCGGTTTGTCCTTCCACTCCTCGTGCAGGTCGTCGATGCGCGCCACCGTCTCGCGTGTAAATCGCCAGTTGCCATCGGTTTCCTCGTCGATGATGATCGGCTGCGACTCCGCGTCAACGGGAAACAGGAACGGACCGGCCTTGGCCTTATCGGAAATCTGTGCGTAATCGACCCACTGCATACGGTCGATGATCGCTTTCAGCTTCCGCGCAAACTCGGCTTGCTCGATTTCGTCGGGCGCCGTCGCCAACAGTGAAAAGTTCATCGTGCGGCTCGCCAACGCATAGTCTTCATCATTAGCGGCCGTCAAGAATGTCTGCATCGTCGCCCGGGCATTGCTGAGTGAATTGGCGAACTCCGGACCGGGGTCTTTCTTGAGTGGTTCCGGTTTGTCGATGCGTTGTTCAAGTGCTTCGATTGTGTCGGCCGTAAACCGCCACTTGCCGTCGCTTCCTCGGACAAACTCGATCAGCCCTTCGGAATCGCTGGAAGGAAGCAGTACGAATTCCCCCTCGGGATTGTCGCTGATCAGTTCAACGTTGAGAGTTTTCCGGGAATCAATAAAGTCGAACAGCTTGAAAGCCAGATGGTCCCGCTCTTCGTCGTCGGGCGGTTCTTCCATCGAATCGAAATCGATTGCGCGAGCCGCCTTTTTATGATCACCCGCTTTCGCGGCCGCCAGAAACGACTTCATCGCCGCGCGAGCACTGGTGCGATCGAACACATCCTTCGGGGGAACAGCGGGCGGCGGTTCCGTTCCATTCGCGGGTTTCGCGCCATTATCCTTCGGTACTTCTGTTTGGGAGCCAGCAGACTTTGTCGGCTGGGCGAACGTGCGAATCGGCAAACAGAGCATCACCCCTGCGGCAAGCGCAAAGACGGCAATCCTTCGGTTCCAATTCTGTCCGGACATCCCACCACCTCCTGTAGCCACGGCCCAATCTCGTACTCCGCCGCCCAGTTTAGGAACCGCGCGGGCAACTGGAAACCGAGAAGCGGAAATGGTCGTCGGGCTATCGCCCCTGGCTGCGGTACCGCGTCAAACCGATCTTGAAACCGGCTCGTTGGAGGCGGGCTTTCGCGATTCCCGTGCTGCCGGTTGTCACGCGCACCGGTACAACGATTTCGTTCGCCTTGGCGTCGAAGAACGATGCGTTGGCATCCGCCCACCCGATTCCGGTCATCGCCTTGCGAACGGCGGCCGTCTTGTCACCTTCGCCGGTAAATCCCAGCACGGAAAGCACTACGACCGGCTTGTTAACCCGCGGGCCACCAATTCCCGTTGGCGGCCGACCAAACAACTTCGACGGGTCCGGTCCCCTGGGAACGGGCGGCGGCGAAAACGGGCGTGACGTCGGTAGCGGATTGGTTGGAAACGGAGTATTCGGCGGCTGCGCCATCACCGGTGGAGTTATCGACGGGGGCATTGTCGGCGTAGATGTCGGCTTCGAAATCTCGCCACCGACTGCGCCTCGTTCGCGCTGCAACCACACGATGGCCTGTGGGATTCCCTTGTCGATCATCGATTGATAATGATCGCCAAACGGCACAGTGCGCAGCGTGACCTGTTTGCCCGCGCTTCGCAGTGCCGCAGCGAATGTGCGCGAATCGCTGGCGGGAACGTTGCCGTCGTCCAGTGCATGGAACAGGAAAACCGGACATTGGAATTCGGCGACGTGCGTTTTCGGCGAACTTTGTTTGATGAATCCCACCAAGCCGGGGAACATTTGTCGCATCGCGAAATTGCTGGTCACTTCTTCCAGTCGCTTCTCCACATCGCAAGCCGGCGCATAGGCAACACACGCGCAGATACGCGGTTCGTGTTGGGCCAGCAACAGCGACAACGTGCCAGCCGAACTGTGACCGGCACAGTAGATTCGTTCCGGGTCAACCTGCGGTACTTTGGCCAGCACGTATTCCAAGGCGTTGCGACCATTCACCACACCGGCACCCGCTGCACGAAACTTCTTGTAACCGGCCAGAAACTCCGAATCGGAAGCCGATTCCAAATCGCCCACACCGCCGTCGATGGAGTAGAACACCACCGCCATTCCCGCCTGCGCATAGGGTAACGTCTCGTCGTGGTAGTCGTCGGCGTCCATGTCGTTTCCCACCAGCAAATTCGTCCCCGCCGGGGCAACCAGTACGCAGGGGATGCTACCAGGCTGATGCTCGCCGGCCGGAAGATACACCCGCATTTTCATCGAAGTTCCCGGCCCGGAGTTCGGCTGCGCGACGCCATTGAAATCAACGAAGTGCAAAGCTGTTCCACCGGGCAACTGACGAATCGGGTTGCCCAACTCGGGAAAGTTTGGAAGCTTGGCCTCATTGACCTCGAACGGCGCATCGGGACGACCGGCTGCAACGGCGGGCGGGTCGCCATCCGCATCGATAGCATTCCATGCGTAGATGCCAACCGCCGCAATCAGACCGAGGCCCGCGACAATCACGCCGCCGACAATCATTGGCACGAAATTGAACGACTGCTTACGGGAACTCGCGCGCCGACGGCTGGGCGGACGACTGCGCCGTTCTGGCAGCAGGTCCGGTTCGTCGGAATCGTCATCGTAACTCGATGCGCGCCGGCGCGGCACGCGGAACTTCTCACCGCAACTCTTGCAGGGCAACATCTTGCCCGCCAGATGATCCTTGATCTGATACTCGCGAAGGCAGGAATCACACGTGGCACGAATCGCCATCAAATCGGCTCCGGAAGTGAGAAGTGTGTTGTCGAGTCACCATCGTAGATCAGGCAACCGACTGCCGCAATGTGCTGTTGATGTTGTTAGGTCTCAATTGTCACGACAGCTTGCATCATCTTGCGGAATGATGGAAAGAGTTGTTTCTTTTCGCCAATCTTGTCGTACATCAAGATTGATTCATGCTCGAACCGCACAATCGGACAATCGCCGTTTGAATAATGATTCAGGTCGAAGCAGATTGGATCGTAGCAACAATCGGGAGCGAGCGCGAATCGCACAAATCCGGCCGGGATTAACGTGTTATTGAGAACGGGATCTTAAAACATTCGATCAGACAAAGGTTTCAAATCTGCTGCCGGGGGATTTGCCAGCAGACGGAAGAACTGTAGCTCAACTTCGAGCCAACGGTACGAAAGAATGAGGTGTTCGTACAGATGAGGAAGATCGGCGGAAACGCGATCACGAAGAACGGACAACGCATCGCGTGGCGTGTCGATTGGAGTGGGCCGCCAACGAACGATATTCCAATCGTCCGGATCAATACCTGCGGAAAGCTCTTCCGCAGGCGGCAAGTGGTCGTACATCCTCAAATCGGTTCTTCGCGCATTTTAGTGGGTGCTGCTTGATTTGACGTGTGGAATCGATCTCGGGATCATGGGGGATTTCCGAGGTCGAGACGATGGAATCTCTGAATGCGCATTACCGACTTCTTCTGG
>CAUZOL010000407.1:0-5634 GCA_963581435.1 Planctomycetota bacterium | reverse complement strand
CAAACGGTGACCGGCCGCGTTACCTGTTAATAGGTGTCTGGATTACCGACCGCATCGTGACCACATCCTCACGTGGAGAACGAAGCCCTGAGATTGCCTGAACTACACTTTGTGCTGTGGGGTTGACCCGTGTTCTCGTCTTCCGCCCGCGTCTCAAGGACTCACCGGAAAAGGATTGGATTGTCGAGACTCTCATCAAACCACGCTATTCGTGTAGACGTAGCCAGATGGGAGTCAGATCCCGCATCGCCGAAACCTGATCGCAGGCCGGTCACACGTGTTTCGCCCCGATTCTGTTCGCGAAGCTCGTCAATACGCGGACACGCCGTTTAACGACGCTTTTCGCGGAATCCGCACGCGCCCCAAGTGCTCATCGGCTTTTCGCAGAATCAAGCCCGTCGGAAGATGCAGTAACCTGAACACCGTACTTCAGCTACCGGTTAGCCACTCGCTACGCCCTAATCTGAAGACCAGCGTACGGCGTGCTGATCGTGTCCGTAGCTGAGGAAGATATTCAGCGGCGCAGCGGCAACCAGTTTTTGCCTGGTTTCGGCATTGGAAGCATCCTGCAGCGGAATCTCGACCGGCCCATTCTCCGAGCAGATCCAGAAATTGCCGACTTGGGTGAGCTCCTGTTGGCACTGCGGACACTGCATCATGAACCTACAACTCCCTTTCCGCTTGCGAACCGGGTGAGATGCAAATGGATTTCCGTGTCGGTCATTCTACCAGTTTGTAACGGCAGTGACCGCGGGTCTTGCCGTTGATGCAGCAGACGGATCATCATCGGTTGCTGCCGTATGATGAGCGGACTCGCTGTTCCTTACCCACGGCCGACCAACGGCATCTTGGTGGCCATTACCGTCATGGTCAGCACGTTGGCTTCCAGCGGCAGGCTGGCCATGAATGCCACGCTGCGGGCGATGTCTTCGACGTCCATCATGTCTTCGGTGTTCGTCGAGCCGTCGGCTTGCAGTACGCCTTTCTGCATTTTCGCCGACAGCTTGGTCAGCGCGTTGCCGATGTCGATTTGTCCGCAGGCGATGTTGTACTTGCGGCCGTCGAGCGACGTTGATTTTGTCAGGCCGGTAATCGCGTGCTTGGTCGCCGTGTAGGGGGCGGAGTTGGGACGCGGGGTCTGGGCGGAGATCGATCCGTTGTTGATGATTCGCCCGCCCATTGGGTCCTGTTTTTTCATCAGCCGAAAGGCTTCCTGCGTGCAGAGGAAGACGCCCGTCAGATTCGTGTCCACAACCGACTGCCATTCCTCGACGGTCAACTCTTCCAGCGGCTTAGCCGCCACGTTGATTCCCGCGTTGTTAAAGAGCACATCGAGGCGCCCGTAAGTTTTATCGACTTGCTCGAAGAGCTGCGCAATCGATGCGGCATCGCCGACATTGGTTGGCACAACGAGAGTTTCACCGCCCGCATCGGTTCCCAGTTGAGCCGTCTCTTCCAGCGCTTCGCGCCGCCGACCGGCAAGAACGACCGTAAACCCATCGCGCAGCAGCGCAAGCGCTGAAGATCTGCCAATGCCACTACCGGCACCGGTTACGAGAGCAATTCGATTCATGCGAGACTGTTTCCTTTTGATGCGGTAAGCGTGAGACATCAGCCTACGAAGTACCGGCTCGTCAAACAACTGTCGCAACCAGCCCGCAGCGCAAGCATGGGATTCGGCCGAATCGCGATTTGAAACGGACTGTTCCCCCTTGCTGTCCCCTGCTAGCATGAAGATCCCAATTCATCCCACCGGCCTGTTTCCCAGAATCCAACGGCATGATCTTTGTTCTCGATAATTACGATTCCTTCACGTACAACCTCGTGCAGCGACTGGGGGAAATCGACCCTCGGTTAGATATTCACGTGGCGCGCAACGATCAGATTACGGTCGCCGAAATCGAGGCGCTTTCGCCCGAGCGGATTATCATTTCACCGGGTCCGTGCACGCCGCTGGAAGCGGGCATCTCGAAAGAAGTTGCCGCCCACTTTGGTCCGCGACTTCCACTACTCGGCGTCTGTCTGGGGCATCAGTGCATTGCTGAAGTGTTTGAGGCCGAGGTGGTTCGAGCCGACCGTTTGATGCACGGGAAAGTCTCGTTGATTCACCACGATGAACGGGGACTGTTTGCCGGTCTGCCGAACCCGTTCGAGGCCACGCGTTATCACAGCCTGATTGTGCCGGAAGATTCGCTTTCGGATGATTTGGAACTGTGTGCCTGGACCGACGATGACGATCATCCGCGCGAAGTGATGGGGCTGCGTCATCGGCAGTTTCCACTACATGCCGTGCAGTTCCATCCGGAGAGTTTTCTGACGATTGACGGTGTTCGTCTTCTAAAGAACTTTCTGGAATTGCCCGCCGCCGATCCCGCTTCCGCTGCCAATTAGTCGGCGATCAGCATCTGACCAATCGGCCAATGCGAAGGACAGTCATACCGGGTTTATGGCAACTGTGTCGAACCCATCAGCCAACGATCGCATTCGCGGGCGGCTTCGCGACCTTCGTTAATCGCCCAAACGACGAGGCTTTGACCGCGACGACAATCGCCGGCGGCGAAGATTCCTTCGACGTTGGTTTCGTAGCGACCGTATTCGGCTTTGTAGTTCGAGCGGGGATCGAGTTCGACTCCCAATTGCTCCGCCACGGTCGATTCGGGACCAAGAAAACCCATTGCCAGCAGAACCAGATCGGCCTCGAACTCGCGTTCGCTGCCGGGAACGATGCTGAACGGAGGGCCGCCATCGACCGGTTTCGACCAGTCAACCTCGACGGTCTGCAATCCTCTGACGTGCCCGTTTTCATCGCCGATGAACTCGCTGGTCGAAATACAGAATTCGCGAGGATCGTCGCCGAATTTGGCAGCCGCTTCGGCGTGTCCGTAGTCGATACGGAAGATACGCGGCCACTGCGGCCAGGGGTTGTTCGCAGTGCGCTCGGCCGGTGGTTCGGGAACGATTTCAAAGTTGACGAGGCTTTTGCAGCCATGCCTTAGCGACGTGCCAAGGCAGTCGGTCCCCGTATCGCCGCCGCCAATTACGATGACGCGTTTGTCTTTCGCGCTGATGTAATTGTCGTCTTCCAGATCGGAATCGAGCAGGCTTTTGGTGTTGGCGTGCAGGAAATTCATTGCGAATTCAATGCCGTGCAAGTCGCGACCGGGAATGGGCAAATCGCGCGGACGCGTTGCGCCGGTGCAAAGCACAACGGCATCGAAATCGTCGAGCAGTTGTTGGCCCGATACGTCTTTTCCAATCGCCGTACTGGTGACGAATTCGACGCCCGCTTCGGACATCAGGTCGATCCGACGCTGGACGATGCTCTTGTCGAGTTTCATATTGGGGATGCCGTACATCAGCAGCCCGCCAATGCGGTCGGCTCGCTCGAAGATGGTGACGGTGTGTCCAGCAGAATTGAGCTGCGCGGCAGCGGCCAGTCCGGCAGGACCGGAACCGACGACGGCAATAGTTTTTCCGGTGCGCGTATTCGGTTGCTCCGCGACGACCCAGCCTTCTTCAAAACCGCGGTCGATAATGTTGCATTCAATATTCTTGATCGTGACTGGCGGTTCAATCACCCCCAAACAACACGACCCTTCGCACGGCGCGGGGCAAACGCGGCCGGTGAATTCGGGGAAGTTGTTGGTCTTGTGTAACCGGTCAAGCGCTTCTCGCCAATGTCCGTTGTAGACCAGGTCGTTCCACTCGGGAATGAGATTATTCACCGGGCAGCCGGCCGCCATTCCGGCCATCAACTCGCCCGTGTGGCAGAATGGAACGCCGCAATCCATGCACCGCGCGCCTTGAGAACGCAACTCGTCCTCGGGCATGTGCTCGTGAAATTCATTCCAATCGAGAATCCGCAAAAGCGGATCGCGATCGGTCGGCATCTGCCTTACATATTCTTTAAAGCCGGTCGGTTTACCCATGATCGCTGCTCTTAGATATTTCGGTGCGAATAGAATTCAATGTGGTCTATTGGAATGTCGAAATCCAAATGAAGAATCAATGACGAAGTCCTAAATCTTAGCGAGCCATTCTTGCTTCGTCATTCTTTCGACATTCAACATTCAACATTCGTCATTTTCAACTCAATCTTGTCCGCCGGCTGTTGCAATTGGCTCTGCGACGCCTTGTTCTTTTTCCGCTTCTTCTTCGGCCATCTCTCGCAAAGCACGTTTGTAGTCAACCGGCATGACTTTGACGAATTGGGTGACCGTCGTTTCCCAATCGTCGAGTATGCCGGCGGCGACTTCGGAACCGGTTTCGTTGTGGTGGCATTCGATGAGTTGCCGCAATTCGACGGCATCTTCGTCGGTTTCGACCCGGTCCAAATCGACCGTCTCCAGATTGCAGTTGGGAAGGAATTCCTCTTCGGGGTCGAAGATGTAAGCGACGCCTCCGGACATCCCTGCTGCGAAATTCCGCCCGGTGGGGCCGAGAACGACGACCCGTCCACCGGTCATGTACTCGCAGCCATGATCGCCGATGCCTTCAACCACCGCGTGTGCGCCGGAGTTGCGAACGCAGAAACGTTCGGCCGCCATGCCGCGGAAATAGGCTTCGCCCTCAACAGCGCCGTAAAGCGCCACGTTGCCGATGATGATGTTTTCTTCGGCCTTGAATGTCGATTCGGCAGGCGGCGAGATGACAATCCGTCCGCCGGAAAGTCCCTTGCCAACGTAGTCGTTGGCGTCGCCGGAGAGTTCGATGGTGATGCCGTGTGCCAGCCACGCGCCCAGACTTTGACCGGCCGAGCCGACACAATCGATGTGAATCGTCCCGTCCGGCAGCCCTTTGTCTCCCCAGTTCTTCGAGACGTGATGACTGAGCATGGTGCCGAACGCGCGGTCGATGTTTTCGATGTTCATATCGAAACGAACCGGCGTGCCTTCGGTGACGGCGGTCCATGCTTTCTCAATCAGCATGTTGTCCAGCACTTCTTCCAAACCGTGGTTCTGCGATTTGGTGCAGTAGACATCGACGTTGGCATGCAGTTTACGCGCTGGCATCAGCAGTTTCGACAGGTCGATGCCTTGCGCTTTCCAATGTCGAATAGCATCGTCGGTTTCCAGAAACTCACAGCGTCCGACCATTTCGTTGATGGTACGGAATCCGAGTTGGGCCATAATCTCGCGGCATTCCTCGGCGACCATGAACAGGTAGTTCACCACGTTTTCCGGCTGCCCGTGAAACTTCTTTCTCAGTTCCGGGTCTTGCGTGGCAATGCCAACGGGGCACGTATTGAGATGGCATTTACGCATCATGATGCAGCCGAGCGTAATCAGCGGGGCGGTGGCGAAACCGTACTCTTCCGCTCCCAACAGCGTGGCGATCGCAACATCGCGGCCGGTTTTTAGTTGCCCGTCGGTCTGCAATCGGATGCGGCTGCGCAGGTCGTTCATCACCAACGTCTGGTGGGTTTCGGCCAAACCCAGTTCCCACGGCAGACCGGCATGCTTGATGCTGGTGAGCGGTGAAGCACCGGTTCCGCCGGACGTGCCGGCAATCAGAATGTTATCGGCATGCCCCTTGGCAACGCCGGCAGCGATGGTGCCAACTCCGACTTCCGAAACCAGTTTGACGCTGATGCGGGCGGACGGATTGGCGTTTTTCAGATCGAAGATCAGCTGG
>CAUZOL010000406.1:0-5657 GCA_963581435.1 Planctomycetota bacterium | reverse complement strand
TCATCTCGAAATGCTCCGCAACAAGGACCCCAAGACCGTCCGTCGCGTGGAACGATTGTTGCCGCCGTGATGGGAAATCCGATCTTCAGTCGTGAAACGCACTCACCCCCCGACGAGTGATCCGCCGCACACCCTCAGAGGAAGGACAAGTAAAAAGGAACAGGTAACCCGTTTTTTACTTTTTACTTTTTACTTTTGACTTTTGACCACTCGCCTTCTGCTCCTCATCCCCACACTCGATCGCTCTGGTGCCGAGAAGCAGTTCACGCTGCTCGCCTCGCAGTTGCCACGCGATAAATTCGATGTTCACGTCGCAGCACTCACCCGTGGTGGCCCCTACGAAGCCGACCTTCAAGCGGCCGACATTCCGGTGACAATTCTCGACAAACGTTGGAAATGTGATCCGCTTGCGTACATTCGGCTAAGACGATTACTGGCAAACTTCCAACCGGACATTCTGCACACCTGGCTGTTCGCCGCCAACGCTTACGGCCGATTGGCCGCAGGCAAGAACCCTTCGTTCAAAACAATCGTTTCCGAACGCTGCGTCGATAGCTGGAAGAGTGGTTGGCAGCTTACACTCGACCGCAGATTAGCCTCTCGCACATCGGCTCTCATCGGGAATTCCAACAGCGTCGCTGATTTCTATCGCCAACAGGGTTTTCCAGAAGAGCGGCTCGCGGTGATCCCCAACGGAGTGGAATTGCCAGCCCCGTCATGCATCAACCGTGACCAGGCGCTCACCGAGTTCAACATTCCGCCCGGCGCAAAAGTCGTCGGCTTCGTCGGCCGACTGGCAACGCAAAAGCGCGTGAAGGATCTCATCTGGGCAATGCAGTTGCTAAGGCAACTGACCGACAATGTCTACTTTCTCATTATCGGCGATGGTTCCGAACGGACCCGGCTGGAAGAGCTCGCCCGGCAACTACAATGTGACCATGTCACGCGGTTTGCCGGTCATCGCGACGATGCCGACCGTTTAATCGGCCTGCTGAATGTCTTCTGGCTGGCGAGTGATTTTGAGGGGATGTCGAATAGCTTGATGGAGGCAATGGCCGCCGGCGTACCGGCTGTCGCCGCCGACATTCCGCCCAACCGCGAACTGCTCATCGACGGCGAAACTGGATACGTGGTCCGCGTGGGAGACAGCGTTGGCTTTGCACAATTTGCCGACCGCATTCTGGCCGACGAGGAACTCGCGACGAAACTGGGGGAAGCTTCCCGCCATCGAATGCAGTCCGAATTCAGTATCGATAACATGGTCGAGCAACACGTCGAGTTGTATCGGCGAACCATTTGAGTTGAGAGTACCATGTGCGGAATTGCCGGGGCATGCTGGACATCACACGCCGAACCGCTTTCGGAGACGGTTCTGGAACGGATGATTTCCGCCATCAGGCATCGCGGGCCGGACGATTCGGGGATGTATTTCTCGTCGGCCGGTGGTTCCGGGGCTGGGAAACCGCAAGCGGCATTGGGGCATCGGCGGTTGTCGATTATCGATCTCGACAGCGGACATCAACCGTTGGCGAACGAAGATAAAACCGTCTGGATCGCCTTCAACGGTGAAATCTATAACTATCGTGAATTACGACAGCAGTTGCAGGCGGGCGGCCACCACTTTCGCACTGAGACCGATACCGAAACCATCGTCCATCTGTATGAAGACCACGGAATTGACTGCGTCAAGCATCTGCGTGGGATGTTTGCATTCGCGCTGTGGGATGAAAAGAAGGGCCTGCTGCTGCTTGCACGCGACCGGCTGGGTCAGAAGCCGTTGTTCTACCGCCGCGAACCAGAGCGATTACTTTTCGCCAGCGAATTGAAATCGCTGCTCGAAGTTCCCGGTGCGCCGCGCGAACTCGACATCGAAGCGGTCGATAACTTCCTCACGTATCAGTATGTGCCTCACCCGCAATGCATCCTCAAGGGTTACAACAAACTGCCGCCGGCACACCGAGCGGTCTATCAAAATGGTTCGTTGAGCGTCGAGCGTTATTGGACGCCCCCCTACCCTGCCGATGTTGCCAACGAAAATCAGGACATTTATTCCGCTGATGAGGCTTCGCATTTTTCGCTATCGCAGTGGCAGACGCGGCTGCGCGAGACACTCACCGAAGCGGTCGAACTGCGGATGCGCAGCGATGTCCCCCTCGGTGCGTTTCTCTCCGGCGGTATCGATTCGACCATCATCGTTGGGCTGATGCAGCAACTGTCCGTACGACCGGTGCAGACGTATTCGATTGGATTTTCTGTTCCGCAATTTGACGAGCGAACGTTTGCCCGGGAAGCGGCAGAGTTTCTGGGAACGGAACATCACGAGCAAGTTGTAGAACCCTCCGCGCTGGATGTGCTGCCACGGCTGATCTGGCATTACGACGAGCCGTTCGCCGACAGTTCGGCCATTCCTACAATGGCGCTGTCAGCGATGACGCGCCAAAATGTGACGGTGGCATTATCCGGCGATGGTGGCGACGAACTGTTCGCCGGTTACGATCGCTATCAGGCAGTACGGTTGGCCGCGAAATTCGATCGCCTGCCGGGGCCGCTCAGAGCGATGTTGACCGCCAACATCTGGCAACGATTGCCCGCTTCGGTGGATCAGAAATCATTCCGCCGCCGGCTCAAACGTTTCCTCGGCGCACTGGGCGAACAGCCCGAGCGGCGTTACTTGAACTGGATCGCCATTTTCGATCCACGAAGACTGCAGGCACTTTATTCGGACGACTTTCGCGCAAGATTGAACGGACACGATTCGGCCGATGTTCTGCTCAAGGCGTTTGCCGCTTGTCCAAACCGTGATATCGTCACTCGCACCACCGCCACCGACGTCGAGACTTATCTCCCCTGTGATATTTTGACAAAGGTCGATATCGCCAGCATGTCCGTCGGGCTGGAATGTCGTAGTCCGTTTCTCGATCACCACGTGGTCGAGTTGGCAGCCCGCATGCCGATTGAATTGAAGCAAAATCGCGGCCGCGGCAAACAGATTTTGACCGACACATTCGCCAATCTGCTCCCGTCATCGATTCAGACACGCAAGAAAATGGGGTTCGGCGTCCCGCTCGATCACTGGTTTCGCGACGAACTGCGACCGCTGCTCGATGAGACCATTCTCTCTAAGCGTGCCACCGAGCGCGGGATGTTTGATCCGGCGCAAGTCCGACGGTTGGTTGAAGAACACGTCACACGCCGTTGGGATCACAGCTACCGCTTGTGGTCGCTCCTCGTGCTGGAAATGTGGCAACGCGAGTTTCTTGCCCGGTAACCCCGTTTGCGGTGTCGTCGCCCCTCATTTTCCCTTGCGTGCCTTCAGCGCTTCCTCGAGTTCATTCACCTTCGACTCGTAGTCCTCAACCTCAGTCGGGTAGTAGTCCCCCGTCATCCAGCGGACGAGCAGATCGAGATCGCGATCTGAAATTTTCCCCTTGAATACCTGCATCGTGTTCTCTTCGCCGTAGAACTGATCTGAACCGGGATCCAAAATGAACGCAGTCAACCACTGTTTTGATCCGTAATCGGCAATGTCGGGAGGACCGAAGCCCTCGCCGGTTGCCTCGAACTTCTCGCCCAATGTGCCGTGGCAATCCGTGCAAGAGGCAAACTCTCCGGCCGTGATAAACTCTTCGCCGGCCGCAATCTGGCGGCCTCTCTCCACTTGCTTATCGTCGAATTCGCGATCAGTTCGGCCGCTAAGTGATGCGAGATACTCGTAGATTGCTTTCACGTCGTCGGCATTCTTCGGATCCTGCATCGCCTTCCTGCTGTCTTTCGACCACGCCGCCATTTCGGAGTCTTCAATCTTCGTAAAACCGCCGACGTGGTTTTCGTAATCCATCAGCAACGACTTCCACCAGCCTTCGCCGCCGAAGTTGCCGAGGTCGGCTCCCGTGGGAATCGACGCAACGGCGCGGGACACTTCTTTCCCGTTCTTATCATTTTCTTTAAGCTGTTCCATCACCATGCGGCCGCGACCGTTGTGGCCATTGTAGCGATGGCAACTGGCGCAATACTTGGCAAAGATTCGCGGACCTTGTGTAAACGGATCGTCGCGGAGTAGCGAACCGGCACCTTCGATTGGAATCTTCGACAGCCGTTTGGCCAATTCGCGAACCCGTTCGGCATCGCGGTTCGCCTCGGCGATGGCCGTCTGATGGCCCACGTCTTTGCCGTCCTCGTAGAACGCCATGCCGGTCAGGACGGCGACTCCGATGGCAATCGCCCACATAAAGTAGAGGTTGAATTTGTGACCCCCATCCCCCTTCCACCACGCAATGATCGGCATCAGCGTGATAATTCCCATGAGCGCGCCCGGCACATAAATTGCGCCGAAGGCGAGCCCGATGTGTTCGACGGTTTCGAACCGCAGAAAGCGGAACAGAAACAGAAAGTACCATTCCGGGCGGGCCGCCGAGTAGGCTTCAGACGGGTTGGCCGGTCCACTCAATTCAGCTCCAAAACCAATCGCCAGCCCCAATATGACGGCCAGCACGCCCAGGCAGGCGACGGCGTCTTTGAGAACCTGATCGGGCCAGAAGGTGGTCTCCGGTGCGCGATCCGGATCGGGCGTGGTAATACCGTGACGGCGGAAAATATAAATGTGCAGACCCAGAAACAACATCAGCAATCCCGGCAGCACACCGGCATGCATCGCGAAAAACCGCGTCAGCGTGTGGTGGCCGTACTCCGGGCCACCCTGCACGAGTTCCTGCAGTTGCGGCCCGATAATCGGCGTCGCCCCCATGATTTTAGTAGAGACCTGCGTCGCGTAGTAGCCTTTCTGATCCCACGGCAATAAGTACCCGGTCAGCGACAGAGCCAGCACAATCTGCAACAGGATCAGCCCCAGCCAGAAGTTGATCTCCCGCGGAGCCTTGTACGCGCCGTCGATAATCACCTGCATCAAATGGATCGCCATCAGCACGACCATGATCGACGACGAGTAGTGATGGATGCCTCGGACAATGTTGCCCATGTACATCACATCTTGAATGTAATAGACGCTTTCCCATGCCGTCTGCGCGCTGGGGCTGTAAGCGGTCCATAAAAACAGGCCGGTAATCACCTGAATGCTGAAGGTGAAGACGAGCGTGCTGCCCCACACGTAACGCCAGCGCGCGCCGCCGGGAATCCGCTCGAACAATGCTTCGTGCATTAGTTCCCGAATCCCGGTGCGGTCATCGAACCAGTTGAGGAGCTTATTCATGAGATTGCGATCTTTTCGGAGGTCGCTCCGCGGAAGTTCTGAAATTTCAACCAGACGTTCTTGCCGTCCTTCACTTTGACCTCAAGCTGATCCATGCTTCGCGGGGGAGTTGGGTTCAGCTTGTCGCCGTTCAAATCAAACGTACTCTGATGGCAGGGACAGTAGAAGTCGGATTTCCACTGCCGGTAATCGACCGAACAGCCCAGATGCGGACAGACAGTGTTGAATGCGGTGACTCCATCCTTGTTGCGCAACAGCCAGACCGTTCCGACTTCGACGTTGAGGAATTTGTTCCAGGCATCGACCTTGTCGTCGTGGACTTTCACCGATTGCGGCGTGCCGTCGGCTGGAAGCGCATCGATGGTAACGTTCAGGTTGACGAAACCGTCTTCATCTTTTTCGACGCCCTCGGGATTGTTTCCTTCTTGCCCTTTCGGCGTCGCCTTCCCGT
>CAUZOL010000405.1:0-5682 GCA_963581435.1 Planctomycetota bacterium | reverse complement strand
GGCCGCGGCTAAGTTCAACCCACGTTTATCGGACGTGCCGATCAAACCGCCTGCGCCCACGCTCCGTCATCCGCGGCACATCCGATAAACTACTCAACGTTATTCGGCACTCACTGAGCGTCCCGAAAAACGGTCGTCCCGAGCAATCTGACACAGATCTTGAGATCGCGGCGGAATCAGCCCGATTTGGCGAGCCATCAACCCAACGATTCTTGGATTGGGTGCGCCGACCGGAGAGCGACTCCGCGAGAGTTCGTAGCTGGCATGGGGAGCGAGGTTTTCTTTGCAACCTGTTCACGCTTTGCTACCGCGTTCTTCGGCCGTAAGACCAAGTGTGTGCTCGACGGATTGCGGATCGTGATGAGCCGCAGGCAGCTCTGTCCTCCATCGCTTCAAGACCTGCCTGACGACGGCCAACGCTGCTGGTCTGTGGTCGGAGTTGATCGCGTCTGTGATTTCGTCTTTGCGCTGAAACAATTGCTGCAAGAACGCGCGACGCGGATCAGATACGCCAACGCCGGCGGCATTCAAGTAGCGACTTACCGTTGTCCAGGGAAAGTCGCTCCCTCGGCCGTTAAGTTGTTGGAAATTGCGAGTCACGATTGAATAGCTGAAGTCGTCTTGGAATTGCTCCTTCCAGAATGCGTTAAGGCTGTGCCACTTCTCAAAGACAATGATGCCGAAACCGCGCACCAGGGGATGTCTCCAGCGGAGCCTCTGATTCTCCTCAAGATACTGCGGCATGCGGTCGTACCAGTCCATGACCAATTCCGCCGTCATCTGAGTTCCTCCCCGGGTCACCAGATGTTTTAGCAGCGGGAGTGCGGGCACTTCTTCACCGCGTTCAATGCGTTTGAGATGTACCGGCGAAAGGCTGAGCCGCCGATCCATTTCATGATGCAGCAGGCGAGACAGCGGGACATAGCCACCATGTCGATCCCGGAGACGGGTGACGGCCTGTATCACGGCGCTGGGGGGCGCAGTCAACTCGGCAAGGCGAGCGCGTGCCTGGCTGACCTTGCGTGCCGGAAACGTCTCGATGAGTTTTAGTAACCGGTTCTCTGCCAACGTACTCACCTTGAGCAGGCCACGTTCCAGGAGAAGTATGTCCGACTTCGAATAGCCCGAAACATCGGCCAATTGCTGTGGCATCACGCCGCACAGAATGCGGTGCCTGCGCACTGGCGACGCGTGAGCACCGCTGCCTTTCTGCAACAGCCGTCGCTCAACACCTTCGAGAAAGAGACGCGACAGAAACTCCTGCTGATTCTCGCCACGACTTCCCTCGCAGATCTCGTCGCTCGCAGCCAATTCGATTGCGGCCTTTGCTGGAGCTTGCCCAGAGAAACTGTTCTGCTGATACATACGACGAACCTCAGCCGACGGTCTGTATGCTTCCGTGCGGGCGATTTTCGTCCTTTTCTTCCTCGATGCAGGTGGACCAGTTCTCTCTTCCGGCGGGCGCACGCCTAGCAAAGTCGCCAGCATATGGTTGTTCCAGGTGTTTTCCTCGCAGATGCGCGGAAACGCGGTTGCAAAATCATCCTGCGCACCGAGGCGATCCCAGGCTGCATTCCACTGGCAGGTGAACGCAGAGATGTCCTTTCTGGGAATCACCGTGTTTGCCACATGTCGGATGTCATCGAAGCCGACCAGTTGACCGTTGTTGATTGCCTGCGCAGTTTTTTCGCTGACTTGGAGATGCTTGCGAATGGACGCCCCGGTCATACGCAACACTGGATACGCCAATTGTATTGCTACGATGAATCGAACAAGAGGGGAAGGCGTGCCACGTGCCAGAAGCTGTTCGGTCTTCCGCTGGTCCCAAATCGCCTCGGCCATATTGAGATCGCGGTCAAGGTGCGTCCCAATCACGCGGACTTCCTCATAGTCGGGGACCATGCCGACTTCGTGGCGTTGCCACAACGTCCCATTCGTGAGCGGCACTCGCTGCCGATTCGTCTTCCTCGACGCGGTCTCGAAGGCGCTGCGGCCCAACTGGTACATCCAGATCCGATAGAGACCGTCCACGGACGTGCGAAGAGGCCGACCATGTTCATCTTCTTCTGGAACAAGAAGATTCAAGAACTGTGCACAGGCTTCGGTAAGTTGCTTCCTCACGCGCGGCGACTGTTCACGGTCAGGCGTCGCGAGCCGGTCCCATGTCCGGTAGACACGAGACAGAGATTCGTGTTGCGGATGCGAACCGGGTGTCTCGGCGTTTTTCACCGCGTGGAAATGCATGCCCGACACCTGTCCGAATTCATACCGTCCCATCCGCAGAACCAGAACCCGCGTCTCTGCCAACAGCAGTGCAATCGAGTGCGCTGCATCCTCAGACTCAGCGACGAGGACGCGCGTTCGCCTGAGTGTGTCATTCAGCTTTTGGATACGTCGCAGGTCGTGTCCGGTGAAGCCAAGGGTGGGAAGCTCTGTCTCAGCCGTTGGTGTTTGCTTTGACATAGTGGGCGAAATCCTGGCGGGAGTGAGGCGACGGTTGCGGAAGCCTGAGGAACTGTATCATAATAACGTGAGAGCATGGAATCCATTCAAGGATCGCATGCTTCGTCCCGCTCCGTTTCACCCGCCTACGCATCGTTTCGAGAAAGCACCGACCGTGCGGCCTGCAATTGCCATTCTGAAGGGATCGGGCAACCACAGTGTTCCGACTCCAACGTTTGCTTCTCTCTACCGCAAGCTGACGTCTTTTTTGGCCGAAGTATTCCCGCCGTCTGAAAACCCGCAGAGCTTGTATCCACCGCTGTCGGCCAGCGAATTCGTGTCACAACGGTTTGCTACCGCCCCCGAGTTCCACCGCCATTTTTCACGCGAACTCTGGACGCTCCTTCGCGAGATCAGTTGTGACGAGCGACAGGTCAACGGCAAAACGGTCCACGACCATCAGTTCGCGCACCTGATTTGGATCGCCGCCTCGCTAACGAACGGACAAGACTCACCGACATCTTTCTTCATTCAAGGCGCCCCGGGAACCGGAAAAACGCTCACGCTTGGTGTGCTGATGCAGGCGTGTATCCGTCTCCAGACTCGCGATCTCATGACGGGGAAGATCGCTTACTGCACGGCGAAACCGTATCACCTGTCCGACAAAGTCCGCGGTAAAGGCATGGGGCATCGCCGCGTACTCAGGACCCCGCCGTATACCCTCTCGGAAAAGGATATCAACCGACGTCGCTTGGCGCTCTGTCGGATGGATCAGGAGTTCATGAAGGACTTCTTTCCCAGAAAGGTATGGGACGCATTGTTTGCCAAGCGACCAGCGAGCGAAGACGAGGCCTGCCGCATCATTCATGACTACTTCCAAGATGAAGGGCTTCGCGTTGCCGAGTCGGATATGACGATGCTCGCCAATGTAGTGAAAGTCCTGGCGTCACTCGCCACGACGGTGCGAGGTCCATCCCGCTCAACCGAACTGCTGACGTTGCCACCCGTACCGGACGTTACTCAGCAAATCGCATCGCACACAGGCGACGCGGCTTTCGCGATCCCGCCTGACTATCCGGTGTTCGCGCGGGAGAACATTGGTATCTCGACGGCGACTCGCAGCACAGCGTGTGTTGTCCTCGATGCGGCGCTGATGTTTACAAGCGATCGGCAGATCGAGCGATACCGAGAGGAATTGCATCGTCACGTCCAAGTGATTCTCTGCGACGAGGCTCAGCGGAGGCAACCGCTTGCGTTTCAAGAACCAGTCTTGTCGGCGAGAGCAGAGCAGGCACCACTCGTGTTTGCTGCCGGCTCCCAGTGGTACGGCAAAGCGTGGGACTGCCGATCCCCTGTGCACAGTTTTCCCGAATCAATCCGTCGCGGCATTCTGCCCGATCTCGGCGTGCGGCTCTTTCCGTCTGCCACCAAACTGCACTATCCCGCGGAGACCGAAGAGGCGGTGAAACAACTGCTGAAGGTCTTTTTTCAACCGCTAAACAGTTTTAACGAGTTCAGCCTACCGCAGCCCTACGAGGTGAACACGCTCGTAGTCGTGCATCATCGCCTTGTTGATGCAGTTGTGGAGAGATTGCGTCTGGCCTACGCACAGCGAAGCGCGTCGGCGACGGTGAGACCGTTTCACGGAAACGAGGAAGACCGGGAAGCATTGCAGATTTGGTTTGACGCAGAAGGCGAAGGACCAAACGTGCTGGTCTCTTCCGCGGCGATGGTGAAAGAGTCGCTCGATCTTATCAGTATTCGTCAGCTTGTAGTCGGTGCCAAAGTCTCGGCGGACGTGCTGTATCACCTGATTGGTCGACTCGCTCATGGACGCGGTCCGCGGAGCAAGACAGACCGAATGCTCATAACGCTGCAGCAGTTCGCGGACAGCAACCTGGCGGCGACGCCATTTGTTGCGCTCGACCACGGGCAGACCTTTCCCGACGACGGTTTTAGGTGGATCAACGGCTATGCGCTGATGAGCACTCGTGCCTTTCAACGGGACGCGCGACGGAGGACGCGATCGGGACGAAATCAAGACAGCGTGAAAGTACCCAGCCATGCTCGTCGGAAGCGAGGAATGAAGCCACCAATCAAGATGGCGTCTGGCAGGTCGCTCTTGCCGGGAAAGAACGGACAGTGGATCGACCCCACCTCTCGCGAGAACACGAATCCACTGATCAACCGTCTGGCGCTCGTTCCGATTGTCCGGGAGACGTACGACCCGAAGAAAGGACCGCCATCGCGAGCACTTGCGCGGAATTGGGCAGCCGAGTGCGGTGGGTTGGCGGTCTTTGATACCTACGCCTCAATCATGCTTGCCGTGAAAGAAGCCCACAGCAGTGGCCGTAATCCACGTCAGGTGCTCGAGCAAAAGGTAGCGCGTCTCCGTGAGCGTTACAGTAGACCGAGTGGTTCAGCTGGATGACTGAAGCGAGAACCAAGTCTCTCAATTGCAAGACGATCAATGACGTCTAGGATTTGGCTCGCGGCTCAATCGCAGCCCAAGTGGCTCAGAAAGGGACCCTTTTTTGAAACGCCTTTGGTTTGGCATTTCTTGCGCCAGCTAACTCGCTCGGTCACATCGACCGAACGCAGTTTCGGATACTCAACCCTGGGCACCGACCGCCGCTCCTGTCGTCAAATTGATGGCATGCCAATGGAGTTCTCGCCCGCGCCCAAGTCGTGCCGTAAGTGCCCGAGGACGAACCGACCTGGGTGGTTTTGTTCGCGAAATCTGTTAAATACGGGACGACAACTTTAACCACCGTTTTTGCGGATTTCGCGCGCCGAGAACTCACTCTATGCCGCATAATTAAGCCCAATCGAAAGTTGCAGCAACTCGGCGAGCTAACTTCCGCTACCCGTTAGTTAGCTGAAGTCCGGAGATCAAAGCGCGCTGCCTGCGTAATAGCTGACGTCGGAGGCGACCGTGAATTGCCACACAGGCAGCGCGCCCCTCAGCGGCGTCACACTTCCAACGGCCGCCTCACGACTGCACCTGATCTGTCATCGATCGGAGAATCTCAAGGGCCTTGATTACTGGCCGCAACTCATATACCGCGCCGCGGAAGGTCAGCGTTTCAGTTGATGGGTCGTAATTTCGGACGTAGACGGCCGACGCGCCACCTGTGATGCTCCCAAGAGGGCCAATATTTGGGTTCTTCACCGATTTTAATGGGTGTTTTCAGCACGGTTTGAGTTTCAGTTTTCCACAGAAGAACAGGATGCGGGTGC
>CAUZOL010000404.1:0-5692 GCA_963581435.1 Planctomycetota bacterium | reverse complement strand
GAGATCGAAGTCACTTCCAAGCGTTCGGCTAACTCTGAAGAGTCGGTTGCCGTGCGACGTAAGGAACATGGCATTGACGAGACGGATACCGACGAGCATTACGTTGATGTTGAGTCGTCGGCAGGGACTGTCTCCGAGGTGCCGGTCGACGTTGCATCAGCTTCGGCGTCCTTAGCTGATGCCGATGCCTTAGCTAAGGACGAATTGGCCACAACTTTGCCAGCAGAACAGCAACCAAAGCCCGAACCAAAGCCCGAACCGGAAGTCAAACCCGTTTCTGGCGATCAAGAGAAGATCTGGGCCGTCCAGGCAGAAATCCTGACGGTCGGCACAGAACGCCTATCTCTGCTACAGGATCAAGTGCTTGCGTCGATGAGGAAAATGTCCGACAAGGATGACATTCAGACTCTGACGCTGGCTGAAACTGAAGCTATCCGCGACAAGTTCACCGATTTGGCTGACGAGCAGGGCGTGTGATCGTCATTTGGGAAGGCAGTCCCCTTTCCCGCGATCTAATCAGGTGGTGGTCAGGGCAGATGGGCGTAGAGATGATGCCTGAAAAGTACCAGGACTCCAACGAGTGGCCAAAGCAGTTGCGTATCGTAGTCCGAATACTTGGGCCGCAACACGTGTGGGATCGTGGATTGGCGACGCTTGGGTATCCGCCAACTATGGTTTTGACAGAACAAGAGGCGACCGTTGTGCGGGACGCTTCATTTCAAGGAGCTTGAGATGCCGATTTCTATCAATGTTCGGGACATGGATCAGGATGTCAACGACATAAAAGCTGGCGGGTTTGTCGATGTGCCGGAAGGCAAGGGATTAGTGAAGATCATTGAATTCAACGAGCGTGCCGGCAGTTACGGCCAGGATAATATGAAGCTGGTCCTCATGGCGTGGTCGGCCACTCGCGGCAAGGGTATGGAGCACATGGAGGGTATCTTCCACGACAAGCCCGACTCGAAGGTGCAGCGGTACGACTCGCGAATTCTTCGCATCGCGATCGCCACGGGCGTGATTACTCCAGTCCAACTGAAAGGCGCTATGAATGGCGTCGGCGAAGTCAATATTGAGGTGAGCGATTTCGTCGGCAAGATTATGTTCGCTGACATCGGGAAAGTCGA
Organism: Planctomycetota bacterium; assembly: GCA_963581435.1. Lineage (GTDB taxonomy): Bacteria > Planctomycetota > Planctomycetia > Planctomycetales > Planctomycetaceae > JABISG01. Next base: position 4,568 of record CAUZOL010000404.1, on the reverse strand, counting down.
AGGCTTCGGTAAGAATGTGGGGAAGTTCTTCACCAACATCCTCCAGGACGGAAGCGCCCTGTATCACCATCTCGATCCGCGGTGTGCCGATTGGCCGACGAATCCGATGATCGTCAAGTCGCTGGGTGAAGCCAGTGGCAAGTGGTGCCCCGCAGCCGAGGAGACGGTCACGACTCCAGCGAACGAGCCACCCGCAAACGGCGGCAGTCCATTCAGTTCACGTTGATTCGTGCTCTAGTTTTTTGACGCAGGCCTCATAAGTTCTGTGTCGCCGAGACTGGGACACGTTTCTCCTAGCCGCCGCCCGGTTTTACCGCACTGGGCGGCGGCGTTTTTTTTACGAATTCACAATGCCTAGAAATCGAGAACTGACAGGCAGGTTTGATGGCGAATGGCGAGTCTTCGGTGAAGGCGACGGCCGGACGGTTATCGGTGGCGTCATCTATGCCAATGATTCATCAACCGAAGAATCAAAAGTCAAAGGCCATGCGCTCCCTGGAGAACTACAGGCCGGGCTGACGTACAGGTTCTTCGGCCTTTGGCGAGACACGAATTATGGCCGGCAGTTCTTCTTCTCGTCCTTCGCACTCGAGCAGCCATGCGATGACGAATCGTTCATTGCGTATTTGCAGCAAGCCAAAGGCACCAAGCTCGGTTCGGTTACGGAGCGAGTGGCGTCGGTGTTGGTCGAACAATTCGGTGATGAGTGCATCGAGACAGTTATCAATTATCCAATTCGTGCGTCGGATTTCGTTACCCGTAGCTCGCGTTGTCGCTGGTCGCACGAGGCAGCCGCGATTGCTTCCCGCACCCTGAAAGGCGTTGACGACACCCGCAAGGCCACTCTTGGCCTGATGTCGCTGTTTGATGGACGTGGTTTCCCCAAGAAGACTCCGCGCCGTGCGATCCGTGCGTTTGGGACCGACGCAGCAACGATTATCCGTGACGACGTTTTCGGGACATTGATGTCTCTTCCGGGAATCGGATTCAAAGGCGCCGACAAAGTGTTTTGCGACGTCGCCAGGGAACGTACTTCAACCAATGAAGAGTACCAGCAGGAACTCGGCTCATTGATCCGTCAGGCGTATTGCGTTGCCTATGAAGTCATGAAGGATCGCACAGGCTCGACGTGGGTAACGAGAGATGTCGCGTATCAAGCGGTTTACGGCAACGTCGCGTCGGATTATTCGAAGCCCGAGGAGGCTATCGCGTTTGGGGTTCTCCGGGGTGTCCTGGCCGAATCTTACGACGGAAAATACATTGCCCTTGCTTCTCGGGCTGAAAATGAGATGGAAGTAGTCCGGTATGTGAACGATTACCGGATGAGGCAGGACGATTTGAAATGGCCAGATCCAGCGTCACTGTATCGTCTTTCCGTTCATCAGGTTGATCAGTTGAGGATTTCGCTTTCAGCCAGGATGGGACTCCTGCAGGGGTCTCCAGGTTGCGGAAAGACGTTCGTGATTGGATGCCTCGTGAAGGCGATCATTCAGCAATATGGCGAGGCGTCGGTGGCTGTAGCCTGCCCTACCGGTAAGGCTTCGGTTCGGGCCACGGCCGCGATGACGGCAGAAGGCGTGCCGATTGTGGCGACCACGATTCACCGCTTGCTGGGTGTCGAGTCGAACGAAGAAGTAGGGGGTTGGACGTTTTGTCACAATGAGGGCATGAAATTGCCGCATCGGTTTCTGATTATCGACGAGCCCTCGATGATCGACACTGACCTGATGGCTGCACTTTTGCGTGCCTGCTCTTCCGACGTCCACGTTCTGATGTGCGGAGACAAGGGGCAGTTGGCTCCAGTGGGACACGGCTTGCCGTTTGCTGACATGCAGGGGCCGGTCAGGACTGGCCACTTGACTGAAATCCGACGAAACAGCGGGCGTATCGTCAAGGCTTGTGCGGAAATCAGGGACCACCAGACATTCACGCCCAGCACCGATTTCGATGAGGCAGCTGGCGAGAACTTGCCATGGATTGAGATGGCTGAGGGATCCCTGCAGGATGGTGTGTTGTCACTTGTTAGTCAGTTCCAGCGTCAGTCCGACGAAGTTGATCCCGTCTGGGATGTGCAGTTAATCACTGCCTGCAATAAGAATTCGCCAGTGAGTCGTCGCGAACTTAATCCGATTATCCAGAAACTACTCAATCCGCATGGTGAAGAGGCGTTCGGTTGTCCGTTTCGGGTTGGTGATAAACTGGTCTGTCTCTCGAATGGGCGGTACTGGTGTACTCCGGCGTTCTGGGACTGGCTTGAGGCTGAAGCGAAATGTACTCCGTTGTCGGAAAATTCCCAGTCGTGGATTCTGCCTAGCGGCCAGTCGCTTCAGACGTCGGGTGAGAAGCACGAGTGTTATGTCGCGAATGGCGAGCTGGCAAAACTTTTGTCTATCGATGCCAGCAAGCTGGTCGTAGAATTATTCGATCCGCGGCGAGTCGTGAGTGTTCCGTGGCGAGTCAAGCCTGAAGGGGCTGATGACGAGAGCGATATTCAAGAGAAGGGTGTGCTTGGCGATTGGGATTGGGGATACGTTCTGTCGTGCCACAAGTCGCAAGGTTCTCAGTGGCGATATGTAATTGTGATTATCGATCCGTCGGGAGCGGCGCGAACCGTAATGAATCGCCAGTGGATCTTTACGGGCCTGTCTCGCGCCTCGGATGCGACATTCGGGATTGGGGAGATTGAAGTTGCCCGTAACGCGTGCGCGAGAGATGGCCTGGCTGGCCGCAAGACACTGTTGCGAGAAGGCCTGATTCGCGAGTCACTAAGTCAGCAGGGGCTTTTTTGCAATCCATCTGACAAGTAAGCTGGCGGCGAGGAAAGCCGGCCCGAACGTGAAGGCTGGCTATTCAGAACACGCTGTAACGAGGGCTCGGCTTGACCGCCTTGTTCGTCGGGTGGCTTCGGGGAGAAAACCATGACACTGCCAGATTATCGCACGGGCACGTGCCCTCATTGCGACGAGCCACGTGAGTTCGGTGCTCCACTGTGCGGGCCTTGTCGCAAACTGGCCGGCAATGATGAAAACGGATGGCAACGGTGGACAGTACCAATCATCGAACCAGAGTCAGCCGCAACGAAGGCTGACGCGTAACACGACGAACGCCCGCCATAAGCTGGCGGCGAGGAAAGACTATGAATTCAGAACCGACGACGGACGCCGCTCAGCTTGATGGCATTATTACACGTTGTTCTCGATGTGCTCGAAAGACCTCGGGCCGAAAGAAGACGTTGAGGCATCGCGGCGAGGACAAACTGTTTCCGGCGGATCGCATCCCCAACGTAAAGCGAGGCGAAGGGTCGGCGATGGTCTGTATGGAATGCTATGTTTCTCTGGGCGACCAAATGGACGCGGCAGTACCAGAACCGTGGCATTTTAGTAGCGAAATCGGGAGAGACGCTCGTGCTCGCAGTCTCCAGAAGTTCTGGACGTGGCGGTCGAGAGTTACGGCAGTATTGAGGCGACTTCTTAACGTGTAACGCCCCGGCATTCACCAGGTGCAAGGGCCTTGTTCGTCGTGAAATACGCACCGACGGCGGCTCCGGTGCATTTAAGGTTAGCCTGATTGGAATCCGCAATGGAACTTAATCTCACGGACATGCTGAAAACTGCTAACAGGTACGGCAACCTGATGCCATCATATTTATCGACACCGTATTCTGACGCGGCGATCCGCGAAGGATTGTGTGAAGTCGTTTGTGATGAAAACACGGGCGGCCACAGATGGATACGATTGACTGACCGTGGGAAAAATGCGGCGGAAAATGTCCGGGCGGGCGGGGGATGTTTTACGGTAAAGGATACCGACGAAACGGATGGCGATCCGATTGGGTGGACAATCGTGTCAACTGGCGATGATGGTTCTGTGCTGTGCGAGTCGCCAAGCGGGAACAGACGGCGATACTGGTTTCATGACCGAACTAATGGAGACCAGATCACGGTTGGCCTACAACGGGGCAAAAGTTCCTCGGAGGAGACGTGACGGCCTGACGCCAGAGGATGTGATTGAGGCAGCCAGAATTCTTCGAGTCTCGCTGAGTGATTAACGCCCCTGTCCAGTAGGCGGCGACAATAGACTTTTCTAAGCAGTTCGGCGTGGATTCGCCGCTCTACTGCAACAGATTGTAAGGTTTCTTCCGTGGGACCACTGACAACCGCCACAACTGACGGCACTGAGCGCGACGAATACCGCACGCCGCGTGAGATATTTGATGGACTGCAATGCCGGTTCGCGTTGGACCCGTGCAGGCCGATAACGGGACCGTGGTACGTGCCGGCAGTGACAGGCTATACACGGGACGACGACGGATTGCGGCAACCGTGGGACGGGTTCGTGTGGATGAATCCGCCGTTCGGAAAACGCAACGGGCAGGTGCCGTGGCTGCATAAATTCTTCGAGCACGGATATGGCATCGGATTGGTGAATGCGTTGACGAGTTCGGGCTGGTTTCACGATTGGATGCCGAAAGCGTCGGGGATCTTCCTTCCGCGCGGCAAGACGCGTTTCGTGCGGCCGGACGGTACGGTTGCGAAGCAGCCAGCGAGCGGTGTTGTGTTGTTTTCCGC
>CAUZOL010000403.1:0-5782 GCA_963581435.1 Planctomycetota bacterium | reverse complement strand
TTCAACTGAAGATTCTGCACTTTGAAATTGGCGTTGTTTGGATCGGAACCGGTTTCGAACGGGTTGTGTTGCTGTCCGAGAAAATGTGCGCCGAAATATCCCGGCCGAAGACCGATACTGCTGGCGACGGGAACCGAAACGTATGGCGGCATGCCCGGTTCGCGAGAGCCGAGCGTCTTGGTGACCATCGATCCAATCGAGGGCGAAAGACCAACGTTGGCACTGCCGGGGCCGCGACGGCCGGTGAGCATCCAGTGACCGCCGGCAAAATGGCCACCGTTGTTGTGATACAGCGAACGGACAATCGAAAACTTGTCGGCCATCTGTGCTTGCAGCGGAAACAGTTCGCTGATGTCAAAACCGGGGACGTTGGTATGAATCGGCCTCCAGAGGCCCGCGTATTCGGCTGGGGCTTCCGGTTTGAGATCGTAGAGATCCATGTGCCCGGGTCCGCCGTCGAGCCATATCAGAATGACCGACGTTTCCTTCTTTTCAAGGCCCTGGGCGGCGGCGGCTTCCTTGGCTCGCAGAATCTGCGGCAAGCCGGCGGTCCCCATGCCTGCCACGCCGATCTGCAGAAAGTTGCGGCGACTAAAACCGTCGCAGTATTTTCCGGTCACGCCAGCGTCGATCCTGAACATGAAAGTCCCCAAGCAGAAGTAGGCCCAACCGATTCGCAATCACGTATCGATTTTTGTTTATCCATCGCGATTGTAGCGCCAAATCGCCACAATGGTCAAGCGGATTACGGTGCGGAACTTTGCGCCAATCAGAATAACGCGGTCACCGGTCGGCCCTTGGAGCTTCGCACGGGGCGTCCGGTTGGTTCGTAGACTTCGGCTTCGGCGGGAAAACCGAACGCGTGCAAAATCGTCGCGCCGAGATCTTCGGGGGCAACGGGGGAATTCTTCACGTAGGCAGCATGGCGATCGCTGGCTCCGTAAATCTGCCCGCCGCGAGTCCCGCCGCCGGCCACTACGGTGGAGTAGCAGGCACCCCAGTGATCGCGGCCGGCGTTCTTGTTGATTTTGGGGGTGCGACCGAATTCGCCAGTGGCAACAACCAGCGTGTCGTCGAGCATGCCACGATCGGAGAGGTCTTCCAGCAGCGCCGAAAATGCGCGATCAAACGCGGGGCAACAGTACTTGCCCCGGATCATATCGACGCCCTTGTTATACCCGCCGCAAACTTTTTTATCGCTGCCGTGGTTGTCCCACAGATTGAACTGGCAGCCGTCGTCGCCGTAGAAAGTCCAAAAGACATTCGTCATCCGAACGCCCGATTCGGCCAGACGGCGGGCCAATAGAAAACTCTGGCCGTACTCGTTACGGCCGTATTTGTCGCGCAACGATCGAGATTCGCGCCCCAGGTCGAACGCGGAACGCACTCCCTCGGACGAGATCATCGAAAACGCCTTTTCGTAATACTGCCGCAAGTTCGCCGTCTCGGGTGAAGCGACTGCGGCGTTGAAGTTGGTCTCGACTGCTTTCAGCAACTCATGTCGAGCCGCCATCCGCGTTTCATCGACGGATTCCGGCGGCTGCAAGGCATCGAGCCGAAATTCTTTGTCGGCAAGCGAACTCTTCTTTTCTTCGTTGAGGAAGAACGGGTCATAAGCCGGCCCCAGAAACCCGCCCGATTGTCCTTTGTAGAAGCGGCTGCCGGTGGTGAAGGCCCGCGGAACGGTAACCCACGCCGGCAGGCCGCGTGTGTCGCCGAGCAGACTTCGCAGGATCGCTCCAAGCCCAGGGTGATCGGTTCGCGTCGGGGGATAGGCTCGTTTTGAGGGCGGTTTGGAATCGGCCAAAAGCGCGTAGAGAATGCCGATGTCGTGGACCGTCGTGTCGTGCGTCATCGAGCGAATGATCGAAAACTTGTCGGCCTGCTGCGCAAGCAGCGGCAGCAAATCGCCGATCTGCGTGCCGGGTACATTCGTGGAAATCGGCGAAAACGGGCCGCGAATCGTGTCGGGGGCGTGTGGCTTGGGGTCCCACATGTCGAGTTGTGACGGCCCGCCGCACAGGAAAATGAAGATGCATCGTTTGGCCGAGGCCGCATGTGTGGCCTGCGAGACCTTCGAGGTCTGCGAAGCCGCAAGAACTTCCCGGGTGTGCGGCAGCGCCAATCCGAGGCCGCCCAAGCTGCCCAGACGCAACATGTCACGACGACTGATTCGCCGTCCGTTTGAGTTGCCGTTTGCCAACAGCGAAATCATGCAATCTGTTCCTTTAAGCCGACGTTTCTCAGAGGGAAACTGCTCCGAAGACACCAACGGTCAGCTGATCCAATGATAGCCTTCGGCAGAGTGTCATTCCATGACCTGCGTCATCTATTTCTATCTCAACCGACGTTCCTGGTATCGGCATATCTGTCTCATTGTGCCTGATTCGATTCGTGCATTTGGCGGCGAAGCCAATCACTGAGAAGACCGGCCGAATCGGCTTTGTTGTCCGTCGGTCGGTCAATCAGACTGAGGTCTTGCGCGTTGACGAGCCGGCGAACGAGATCATCGCGCGCCTGAGGTTTCGTCGTTGGCTCAACAACCGACGGATGCACGACAACGCAGTCCCATGTCGGCGGGCCGAAATTGAGGGACCAGTTCATAATCCATGCGTAGGATTTCACAAACGATTCGTCGTCTTTCGCTGTGGCAGAGCGAGGAACGGCGATGATAACCAGATCGGGCTTCATCTTGCGGACGCGACTCTTGGCGTCCTGCTCGATTTCGGCGAGCGACAGTTTATCGACTTTCCATGACTCAACCGTAACTTTCGCGTTGGGGTACAGCTTGCTGAGAACCGGGCCAATCTGTTCGTCCAATGGATGCATTGTCAACACGCGGATGGGCTTGCTGTCGCGTAACAATGCCAGCGTTTTTTCGATGGCCGATTGTGGCGAGCGGACATCGTCGAGCGAAACTCGTCGCCCGGTGATTGTCTGAGCCAGCGCGGTCGCCAGCCGTTTGTGGCCGGCCATGTTCGGATGAATGGCGTCGCTCATCAGCAGTTGCCAATCGAATGGGCCGTGCGCTCGAACTGCGTCGAGTTCCCGGTAGCTGTCGCAAACCGGCACGTCGAGTTCACGACCCACCTCGCGGACGACATCACAATACTGAATCAGCTTCTCTGTCGGCCGGCTGCCGGTTGTGACCACACAGTTCGGAGTCGCGAGGACGACCTCACTTCCGATGGCCCGGCACTTCGCCACGATCGTTTTGAGATTTGCCCGATACGCGTCGAGTGGTACCCGCGTCATGTCGTTGAGGCCGAACATCACTGTGACCAGATCCGGCTTGTGGCTCAGCACGTCGCGATCGATGCGGGCCAACGCGTTGACGGTGGTGTGGCCGCTGATGCCGGCATTGATCATCGCGACTTTGGCTTGTGGAGAAGCACGACGCAGCGCGATCCCCAGCATGTCGGTGTAAGCGCGGCGACTGCCCGTGTGGTAATACACGCCGGTGACACTGTCGCCGAAGCAGACGACGCGGACCTTTCCGCCGGAAAGCAACATCTGCCGCGTCTTCAGTTCCGGCCCAATCACCCGGCGAATCGTCGGCAACATGGCGGCAACAAGTTTCTTGTGACCCTCCGGGTTGGGATGACAGCCATCGGTCGTCAAGTCACGGAGTTTCACGCCGTCCTTGCGAGCGGCCGTCCATTCGGCAAAGTGATCGACCAACGGCACACGCCACTGTTGGGCCGTCTTCCGACACGCAGCGACGTAGCCTTCCAGGCGAATATTGGGGTTTTCGCCCAGTCCATTTGGCCCCGCATCGTCGGCCCAGCGCGGCTCGGTCATCAGCACCGGCTGGATTCCACGCCGCAACAATTCCGTGACGACCTTGTTCAAATTGTTCTGGTATTCGTCCCGCGTGATGCGACTGGCGGTTTTGCCCCGATCAACGTAACTGTCGTTGGTGCCATACATCACGGTGACGATGTCCGGCTTGAGTGCAATGATGCGGTCCAACCGTTTCAGTGCCTGATCGGTCCGTTCGCCACCGATGCCGACATTAATAACGCGGACGGAGACGCCGCCTGTTTGCAATTGTTTTTCGAGTAACGAGGCAAACGTCTGTTGTGACGTCACTCCCGCGCGCACTCCCTTGGTGATCGAGTCGCCGAGTGTGACAATCGTGAGCGGACGCCGGTTTTCCTCCGCCTGCTTCGTTTCAGGCTCGGCGGCGGTAACGGACAGCGCCCCGAGGCTCGTCAGTAACAGGAAAACGAATTCTTTCATCTGTCATCTCCCGTGTCTCTAGGAATTCAGCGCAGCCTTGATTGCGTCGGCCACTTCGTTCAACGCCTCGTTAGCCTTGTCCAATAAATCGAATCGACGCGTGAAACCGTGGATCATTCCATCATAGCGAGTGAGCGCGACGGCGACTCCCGCTTGGCGTAGTTTCTCTGCGTAAGCCTCGCCCTCGTCACGCAACGGGTCGTACCCGGCGGTGATGACCAACGCAGGCGGAAGTCCGCTCAAATCCTTCGCACGCAGCGGCGAGAGATAAGTGTGATTACGATCGGTATCCGATTCGCAATACTCATCCCAAAACCAGATCATCGCGTCGCGCGTTAGAAGATGTTCGTTCGCGAATTCCTGATACGAGGCGGTGTCCACGTTGTGATCGGTGATTGGGTAGATCAACACCTGGCAGCCGATCGACGGCCCGCCGCGGTCACGCGCCATCAGCGGGACGGCTGCGGCCAGATTGCCACCTGCACTATCACCGGCGACGGCAAGCGGGCCGGATCGCCCGCCGATGGCGACCGCGTTCTCGCTGACCCAGCGAGTGGCATCATAGGCATCTTCGGCTGCGGCTGGGAATTTGTGTTCGGGCGCGAGGCGATAATCGACGGAAACTACAATCGCCCCGCCGGCATTCGCAAGGGAGCGACAGTAGCCGTCGTGCGTCTCAAGGTTGCCGAGTACCCAACCGCCGCCGTGGTAGTAAACGACAATCGGCAGTTCTTCACCTGCGGGTTTGTAGATACGGATGGGAATCTCTCCGCCGGAACCGGGTATCGCGCGGTCTTCGACCGAGTCGACCGCTTCCGGTTCACCCAGCGCGGCACTTGAAGCAATCATCTGCTGCCGAGCTTGCGCCGGAGACAACGAGTTGATTGGCGGCAAGTTGGCTTGGGCAACGCTATCCAGTAACTGTCGAACCTGGGGATCAAGGGGCATGTGTCGCTTCATTTCCAATGTGAATGGTTCACAATCATGGCAGCGCCCTCATGGCGCGAGAGTCCGTGTGAATGACAGACTTCAAACCCATAATAATCACCCAGACGCGGCGAGTCGATCAGCATCGACGAATCGATCAGAGGAAGGTCTCATGGTCTCGTCAATGGTGTCACTCCTAAATCAGGGCACAGTCTCCCTTGCGATGCTCGCGACACCTGCAGATTTCAGTAGGCTCTTGAACAGTTCCCAGATATGATGATTCCGTCATTGGGGGAAAATCATCATGTCCGAACTGAATTCGCGTCGCATTCCGAATCCGCTCTGGTTTGCCGTCGCCGGTGTGTTGGTGGTCGTTCTATGGGTGTTTCCGTCGGCGTGGCTTCCAAGTGATCGAGAGCAGTCTCCCGAGCCCATACAAAACGAAGAGAACTCCGACTTCGAAAGATTGAATGCTGAGAGTGAATTGGCTTGCACCACATTTGCAGGTTCTTCGCGCATTTTAGTGGGTGCTGCTTGATTTGACGTGTGGAATCGATCTCGGGATCATGGGGGATTTCCGAGGTCGAGACGATGGAATCTCTGAATGCGCATT
>CAUZOL010000402.1:0-5783 GCA_963581435.1 Planctomycetota bacterium | reverse complement strand
TGGACAACTGGGTGATCGACCGTCACACCCACAGTTGCTGGACTATCTGACGCGCGAGTTCATTGCCGACGGTTGGTCGACCAAACGGCTGATTCGCCGATTGGTTCTCAGCCGAACGTTTCGGCAATCGGGCCGCGTTTCAGATCGTGCTGCAGCCATCGACCCCGACAATCGGCTACTGCATCACATCCCGACACGAAGGCTCGAAGCCGAATCGATTCGCGATTCGTTGTTGGCCGTTTCGGGACGGTTGGATGCTCAACTGTATGGACGGCCGATCAATCCACATCGGCATGCCGAAGATCCCTCGAAGCGATTGTTTTCCGGGCCGCTCGATGGGAACGGACGGCGGTCGATTTACCTGCAGGTTTCGATCATGGACCCGTCGAAGTTCTTGCTGAGCTTTAACTTTCCAGACCCCAAGTTGCCGACCGGCCACCGCGACGTGACGAACGTGCCGGCACAGGCTTTGGTTTTGTTGAATGACCCGTTTGTATTATCATTAGCCCAGCAGTGGGCCGACCGGCTTATCGAAGAAAAACATCCGACGCCGGATGCCCGTCTGCAGCAGATGTTTATCCGCGCGTTGGGCCGCCCCCCACAGAAGGACGAAGTGGCTCGCTGGTCGGCCTTAGTTCGCAATTGGTCCACTGGAACACACGACTCGCTGATGGCAGACCGAAACGCGTGGAAAGATGTTGCGCACACGCTGTTCAATACCAAAGAATTCACGCATTACAGATAACCATCGCCAAGACACACTCGTTCGTCATTCTTCATTCCTACCGAGATCGACATGACGATTCCTCATTCACATTTTGACCGCTGTGCCGGCCGTGTGGCGCCAAGCCTCGACCGTCGCGGATTCCTGCAGAGTGCCTCGGCGGGTTTTGGTTGGCTTGCGTTTTCCGCACTTCAGGGCGAACGCGCTGAAGCGGACACGGGAACGCTCCGGCCGCATTATCGCCCCAAAGCCAAAAACGTCGTCTTCTGCTTTATGGATGGCGGACCAAGCCACGTCGATACATTCGACCCCAAGCCGATGCTCACCAAGTTCGAGGGGCAGAAGATTGGTGATCGCCTCACAAATACGTTGTACAGAGATCCGAATCGAGTCTGGCTCGGTTCGCCGTGGAAGTTCCGCCAGCGCGGCGAAAGCGGAATCTGGATCAGCGACCTGTTTCCGCACATCGCCTCGGTTGCCGATGAAATTTGCGTGCTGCGTTCGATGGTGGGCAAGCAGCCTCTTCACGGACAGCAGTGCCTGTTGATGCATACCGGAAGAGTGCTTGGACAGGCTCCCAGTTTGGGGGCATGGGTGTCGTACGGACTGGGATCGGAAAACGCGAACCTGCCGAGCTATGTGCTGCTCAATAACGACTGGGTGCCAAACGGCGGCATGGAAAACTTCGCCAGTTCGTACCTGCCGGCCAGCCATCAGGCCACCTTGCTGCGTGCGAAAGGCATGCCCGTCGATAACATCATCCCCACCGATTCGGTGGCGATCCAGCGCCGCAAACTCGCAGTGCTTGCCGAGCAGGACGGGGCGTTTGCCAAGTTGTCTTCCGATCCGTCGGCCATCGAATCGGCCATCGTGAACTACGAAACCGCCTTCCGCATGCAGAGCCTGCTGCCGGGTGTCGCCGACATTGCCGCCGAACCGAAACACATCCAGCAAATGTATGGCGTGGACTCGAAGGATCAACACCAACAGTACTACGCCACACAGGCCCTGCGCGCACGGCGGCTGGTTGAAGCGGGCGTGCGATTTGTCGAGATCACCTGCCCGAGTTTCGACAACAACAACTCGCCCTGGGATCAGCACGGCGAGCTGAAGAAGAACCACGAAAAGAACGCCCGCATTACCGAGCAATCGGTGGCCGCCCTCATTCGCGATTTGAAACAACGCGGGTTGCTCGATGAGACATTGGTCGTCTGGGCCGGCGAAATGGGCCGCACTCCTCACACAACCAAAGTCACCCCAACCTGTGGGCGAGACCACCACGTCAACGGCTACTCAATCTTCATGGCGGGCGGTGGAATTCGCGGCGGGATGAGCTACGGGGAAACCAACGAATTCGGCAACGCAGTCGTCGAAAACCCGTTATCGATCCACGACGTTCACGCCACCATCCTGCACTGCCTCGGCGTCGATCACGAGCGATTAACATTCCGCCACGGCGGTCGCAATCAACGTCTGACCGACGTGCACGGAATCGTCCCGCAGGAAATCCTCGCCTGAATTGGGCAGTTGTAATGGAGTCTGCGCGACGGCCGAACCCGCGCAGAACGCGCAATTGGAAGTGTAATGTGATCAATCACTGGCATCGTGCGCTCGCTCTCGATGAATCTCGTCGCCTGAATTCCGGTAGCACCGAGGAATTGGTAAGTGCAATTCGCGTTGGAGCAGATTTGCGCGTCGGAACAGCATTTCGGCACAACGAACACATCGATCCGTCATCTGTGAGCGACGAGTTGATTCGGGAAGTCATGGATTTCCGGATCACCTATCTGATCGAAGATCGCTGGGTGGCCGGGATCGAAAACCTGCGTATGCCGGTCGCATTGCCGGATGGATTCGGCCCCCGCGAGTCGATGTCGTTCTTCCTTTACAATCAGGATGGCCATCAAGCGATCGCTCGCCCCTTCCTCGATGAACGCAAAGCTGATGGACAACCTGGTCCCTCGCCAATTAACGACTGGCCGGACATGCCAAAATATCACGAATTGGTAAACTTTGACGCCGACACCAACGCGCCCAGCAGCAGCTTCATTTATGACTTCGAATACTTCCACTTTATGGTTCGCCCCATCTGGCGGGAAGTGTTATCTCACGATGCCGACGGAACAGTGATTTGTGGAGATGTGAACCAGCTGGCTGACAGTCTTGCCGGCGGCGCTGAGGTGAAGGTTTCCATCCGTGGTCTGTGCGACGATCTGACCGCCGACGAAGACCCGCCGATCGACCACGAGGTCTTCATCCATCTCGGCGCGTGTTACTACTACACCGAGCAACGGTTATTGATGGCCGCCGCCAATCCCGTCGTGCGAACGCGGCCGTCGATCCCGCTGGGTTACGGAAGCCGCGTTTGGGATTTCGGCTGGCTGATGCCACGCACCGACGGCCAAGTGGCTCGCTGGCTATGTGACCCTTACACGTTAAAGTTTCGTCGCGACACAAAACGCTACGCGATCCGCTGGTTCGTCAGTGAGTAGACGACGCATGATGACGCGAGTCGATAATGGATGCGCCCGAACTCGGCTTCAATGAGCAGCGCACGGCGTGGCGGCGTGAGGCGACTTCGACGACGAGTGCTTGCAGCTCACATCTTCCTCGGTCATTATGCGGGGAGTGAACGATATCAAGCAATTCAGCCAATTCCTGCGGAGGCATCCGTGTCGAAATTCTTGCAACCGATTTGCCGCATCCTGTTCTTTGTGACATTGGTCTCGTTCGCGAGCGTTGCTCAGGCCGACGATTGGCCGCATTGGCGCGGGCTAAATCGCAACGGCAACGTTGGCGAATCCTCTCGTTGGAAGGGCGGCACTTGGCCCCCCACAAAATCCGTCTGGCGTGCCAACGTCAACTCGGGCAGCACCGGCCCCATCGTCATTGGGAATCGCCTCTACACAATGGGCTGGAAAGAAAACCAGGACCACGTGTACTGCATCGATGCGTCGAGCGGTCGCGAAATCTGGAAACAGTGGTACCGTTGTCCGCGTTTCGGCAGGCACAGCGAAGGAGACAAAGGGCTTTACGCCGGCCCGTCTTCCTGCCCGAGTTACGACAGTAAAACCGGCTACCTGTACACACTGAGCACCGATGGAGACCTGATTTGCTGGGACACGCGCAACAAGGGCAAACGCGTCTGGAGCCTCAACTTTTACGACGCCTACAAAGTCGGACAGCGGCCCAAGGTCGGCCGACGACGACTTCGCGACTATGGATACACTACCGCTCCCCTGCTCCACGGTGATTCCGTCATCGCGGAAGTGGGAGACGACGAAGGCAATTTGATGGCCTTCTCCAAACAGACCGGCAAACGACTTTGGGCGTCCGAATCGAAGGACCCCGCCGGCCACACCGGAGGCGTCGTTCCGATTGTTGTTGACGGCATGCCGTGCGTTGCCGTGCTGACGATCCACAATCTGCTGGTGGCCCGGCTCGACAAAGGCCACGCAGGCGAAACCGTCGCCGAGTTCCCGTGGGAAACGGACTTCGCCAACAATGTGGCCACACCAACCGTCTTAAATAATTCGGTCGTCATTACGTCGGAATACAACCAATACGCAATCACGCGCATCGACATCACGCGCACGGGGGCGAAACAAATCTGGAAACAACCGTTTGCATCCGGCGTTTGTCCACCGGTCATTCACAACGGTCACATCTACTGGTGTTGGCGGGGCGTTTACTGCTTGGACTTCAAGACCGGCGAACCCGTCTGGCGCGGCGGTCGCGGCTTCGGTGACACGGCATCGTGCATTGCCACAACGGATGGCCGGCTAATCATCTGGGGCCGCCGCGGCGATCTGGCGTTAGTCGAAACCGCCGACCATTCCCCCAAGGAATACACGGAACTCTCCCGCCGAAAGGGCATTCTCAAGAACGACGTCTGGCCGCACATCGTCCTTTCCGGCGGCCGACTCTTCTGCAAGGACCGCGACGGAAACATGGTGTGCTTTGCCCTGTAGTTTCTCTACCGCCGAATCCACAATTCCGCGCCAACCAGCTTCGCTCCAGTTGCATCGGTCTTCACCATCACCCGGTTTGGACCGGGGCGAATCGCCTGCAGTGGCACGCGGCAAACGTACCGCCGCACGTCGGCGACTTTCTTGCTTCCGCCGGTCGGACCGAAGTTCGCGGAGCCGAACAGGATCTCGGGAGAGCTCTCTTCCGAAAGGCCGGTGAAATCGACGCGGAGTTCGGCCGTTACGTTGAAACCGGCACAGCTGAAATCTTCCGGCACGTTGAGATACCGCCGTTCAAACGTGTTCGCCTGCAGCGAAAGCGGCAGTGCCTGCGAAAACTCGGCCACATCCTTCGCCCAATAATGCGCCGGCATCCAGGAACCGGCGTCCGAAATCGCGTACATCAGCGGTGCCGAGGCGAGCGTCTCTTGCGAACCGATTGTCCCCAGCACTTTCCGCGCATAAATGCGGTCGGCATCGTCGCCCGGTTCCGGAAACAGATTGAACGCATAGATGCCGTCCGCCCCGTCTTGCCACAACCGAACGGCCGCACCGTACCACGCCTCGACCGGCTGTTTCGTACTCTTGCCGCGTGGCGGACGTTGCATCAGTCCCGATTGGCTTAAACACGGGTAGACCGGCACGTCGTGCTTCTGCGCGAGTGACACCATCTCCTTGATCGGTAGATCGAACGTGATGTATCCCCCTCCCAGCGACATCACGTCGATCAGCTTCTCCTGCAACCAGTCGTTGATGTCGATGCCGATCTGTCGGCACGCTTTCGGCGTCGCCGGAACACGCACCGCCAGCAGAAACGGCTTGCCCTGCCGTTCGCTTTCCCGCAGCACCAGCTTGCGGATGTTGCGCACCAGCCGCGAGAGAATCGCGACTTGCGCCGCAGTCGCCGGTCGGCCCTCATAACTCGTCCGAAAGTAAAACGGCGCTCGCATAAAATCGAGTTCGATTCCATCCACCGGATAGTTGACGAGTACCTCTTCGATAATTTCCAGCAGACGCGGTTCAACGTCCGGGTGTTCAAAATCGACGAGGCTCCATAAACGGCGGCGATCCTTGAATTGGTTCGACTTCTC
>CAUZOL010000401.1:0-5821 GCA_963581435.1 Planctomycetota bacterium | reverse complement strand
CGTCAATTTTGGCGATGCCGCGCGCGCTTATTATTGCGGCCACTTGGGAAAGTACGTACCCGGCAAGGCGATGGTACTTGTCATACGCTCGGCGATAGTGAAAGATCGCGGCACGGGAGTCGCCGTTGCGGCGGTGACGGCCACCGTGGAAACTCTGCTGATGATGGGGGCCGGCTTGGCCGTCGCCGTTGCGTTGGCGCCATGGTTGGTGACCGACGCAATGCTTGAGGGTTGGCCGACGTGGATTCGACAGACCGCCGTTCAGCCCGGTGTGACGGCCGCGTTCACGCTTGTCGCGGTCCTGGTTTCTCTGCCAATCATTGCCCGCCTGTTGACGATCATCGGTGTCCGCATGACGCCGCGATCTTTCCTCGAAGGCGAGCAGTCGATGCGAATCTCAACGGGATTGGTTGCTAAGGGGTTGGCCGCCTTTGTGTTGAGTTGGGCCTGTCATGGGTTGAGCCTCGGTCTGACGATTCAGGCCGTTTCGCCAGACGTGCTAAGTCTCGCCGACTGGCCAATTTGGATGGGAGCGGTCGCTGCCGCGACTGCGATTGGCTTTGCCGTCCTGTTTGCCCCGGGTGGAATGGGAGTCCGTGAAGGGCTGCTCATCGAGTTCCTGCAAGTGTTGCCCGCCGTCGGACCTCAGCAGGCCGTTGTGGCGGCCGTGTTGCTGCGCATCGTCTGGTTCACAACCGAGATCGTTACCGCGGGCGTGCTGTATTACGCCGTTCGTGCCAGAGGCGAGCGGTAAACCCAAACCGACAGCTTGCTGTCGAACGTCGTACTGAGCAGCCATTCGACAGCAAGCTGTCGGTTTGGCCCCAGTGCAACTCGTAAAAGGGGGCGCCGCTGCGCGGCTTGGGCGCATTCACAAAAAACGATCACGCCGCATCAAGACTTGCCGACGTTTTGATCGATTGGTTACGATAGGGGACGCGACCCCGTTTGTTCTGTCGGCATTGATTATCAGGGAGCGAAGAGATGTTGCATCGCCGCGACGCTATGCTGCGACTGGGACAGGTTGGCTTGGGTGCCTTCACGCTGCCGCAATTGCTTCAGAGCGAACAGGCATTCGCTGCCGGCCGGAAGTCGCCGCACCTTATTCCCACCGGCGGCAAAGCGAAGTCGTGCATTCTGATTTATCTGTGGGGCGGGCCGCCACAGATGGATATGTGGGACCCCAATCCCGAAGCGGCGGAAAGCATCCGCAGCCACTTCGCGCCGATCAACACGGTTGTCCCCGGCATCGACATTTCGGAGGAGATGCCGCTCTTCGCCAAGCAGACCGACAAGACGGCGATCATCCGATCTCTATCGCACGACAGCAACAATCACGAACCTTCGGTTTATCGTTCGCTCACTGGGCACATTAATCGCAAGTTGCGTGTTCCGCTGAACGATCGCAAACGCACCGACGAACCGAATCTCGGCTCGATCCTTTCCTGCTTCAGCCCGATGGGATCGATGCCGACGACGGTGACCATTCCGCGACCGATTGGACACGACGGTTCGACGTATGCCGGCACCTATGCCGGCTGGTTGGGCGCGCGACACGATCCGATGGAAGTGGCCGCCGCCGAGGAAACGGGCGAGAAGCCGACACACTCGATGGCGTTGCCTGCCGATTTGAGCAGCGCGCGATTGCTCGCACGGCGGGGATTGCTGAATGTGATCGAGGAACAGGATCGGCGATTTCAAGATGATCCGTTCGCCCGCGGCATGGATGAGTTCCGCGAGCAGGCTTTCAGTATGTTGTCGTCATCGAAAGCAAAAGACGCGTTCAGCATCGATAAGGAAGATCCAAACACCCGCGACCGCTATGGCCGCAACGAGTGGGGCGAAAGCATTCTGCTGGCCCGGCGACTGGTTGAAGCGGGAGTGCGGTTGGTAACCATTTCCTGGATGTACATTCAGAAGAGCGGCAACGTGGCCAACGTGTGGGACAACCACGGGCCGTTTGAAGGCAAAACCGGTTACGAGATGCTCAAGGCCGAGTATTGCCTGCCGTCACTCGACCGGGGCTTTCACGCGCTGATGGAAGACCTCTCAGACAGCGGCATGTTGGACGAAACGATGATCGCCATGTTCGGCGAGTTCGGCCGCACTCCGATCATTAACAAGAACAAGGGCCGCGACCACTGGGGAGCCGTGCAATCGGGCGTGCTCGCCGGTGGGGGAATTCAGGGCGGGCAAGTTTATGGCACATCCGACCGCGACTCGGCCTATCCCACATCGAAACCGGTTTCACCGGAAGACATGCTCGCCACCATTTACCACGGCATGGGCATATCGCCGGAGTCGGTCATCTACGACCAACTCAACCGCCCGCACGGAATCGTCAGCGGCACGCCGTTGACGTCGCTGTTTGGGTGAGAACAAATTGAATACCAGCCCGAAGCGCAAGCGAGGGTTTTGATGACGGTTGTCAGGCCCTCTTCGTTGACGAAGTAGATGTGGCCGTCGGCGAAAATGGGCGAGGCCCAGTGTTTTCCGCCAACGCGATTCTGAGAAACCAATTCGCCCGTCTTTCCCTCAAAGCAGGCGACGACGCCATCGGCGGTAATCGCATACAGGTGCGGCTCGAGGTACAGCAGCGAAGCCAACGTGGGGACGCCCTTTTTCTGCTCCCAGGCAATGTGCGTCTTGGTAACGTCTCCATTCCCACTCGGTCGGATGGCGCGGATGGTTGGCGCTTCAAATCCGGAGGACGTAAAGATGAGGCCGCCGCCGGTGATGAGCGATGGCGTCACGCCTTCACCTTTGCTGTAGACCGACCACAGTCGTTTTCCCTCGACCGGGTCGAACGCCTGCACGACATCGCCGGCGTTGCTCAAAATACGCCGCGATTTGCCCGTTCCCAGAATGGCCGGCGTCACATGTGCCAGCCGTGACAACCCACGACGGCCGCGCCAAGCAACCTGCCCGGTCTCGCTGTCGTATGCCATCACCACGCCTTTGTCCCACGGGATTTTCCAGCCGACGCGGTTGTTTTCACCGTCACTGGTGCCGTCGAACGGCATGATGAGCCGTTCGCCATCGAGAATGGGCGATGCCCCCAGCCCGTGGTGGCGGTAGAACTTGATTTCGCGATTGGTCCAAAGCACACCGCCATCCATGTCGAGCGCGGCGACGCTGCCATCGCCGAAAACGACGTAGACGCGGTCGTCATCGGCGACCGGTGTCGGCGAGGCGTAGGAGTTTTCCCGCCGCTTCTTGCGGGGCGTTTGTTGTACGACTTCGGCGTTCCACAGCACGCGTCCCGTTTTGCGGTCGATACAGATTGCATGGCAAGAGACACCGTCTTGTGTTGCCGTGGTGACGAAGACACGATTGCCGAACACCACCGGCGACGACCAGCCTTCGCCGGGAATATTGGTTTTCCAGGCGATGTTTTCGGTGTCGCTCCACTTGAGCGGAATGTCCGTTTCGCTCGACACTCCCCGTCCGCCCGGCCCACGAAACTGCGGCCAGTTTTCCGCACGAACATTGCCGACCGCGAAGAGGGTGATAAGCAAGACTGCGAGCAATATTCTGGCGCGAGTCGGCATCATGGGTGATTCCCGTTTGATTATTAAGTTCGAGACAAATCATCAGAACTTCGCAATCCCACGGGCTGCGGCCCGTGGGATCGGACGCTCGTTCAGCTTACCCACCCCGGCGCAGTTGTCGCAACCAATGGGGATGGATCGCGTTGAATCGAAAGTCGTCGCCATCATGCAGGCGGCCGCTTCACGCAGCGCCGCTGTCACGGCACGATTCGGCGAATCGTTCGTACCCGTGTTCGCACAGCCGCTGCACCACCAGAGCGCGGCGTTCCTCATCGCATAAGCTGTTGACGATGCCGTACAGCATGCAACCGAGCACGATACTGCCGACGGCAACGACACTTTGCGGCAGGCGGAATTCTTTGAGGTCGGCGTAAATCTGGTTTTCGCTGCAATGTTCGCCGAACTTCTCGCCCTGGTAGATCATTTCCAACCCGCGCAGATCGCTGCTCCACTGATAATCGAACGGTCCATACTCCTGCTGGCGGTGCATCACCCAGAAGCGGCTACCATCGAATCTCAGGCCGTGCGAAGCAGACATGACGGGTTAGGGATCTGCCAAAAAAGATCGAAAAAATAGTTCCGGAACTCGTCTCAATCATAGGAATCTCACCATCCACGGCAAGCCCGGAATCCGCGGCGCTCGGTCGTCGATGGGAGTTTGATCCAGGAAAACGTCGATCAGCGGGGCACTGGAGTTTTTTCCAGAATTTGGCTGATCACGCCCTTGGCGCGGGCACGCTGTCCTTCCCGCAACAGGCCGCGGCAGACCACACGGTGTGCCAGGACGGGAATCGCCAGCTGTTTGACGTCGTCGGGAACGGCGTAGCTGCGACCATCGGCCAGTGCAAAGGCCTGCACGCTGCGATACAAGACCATGCCACCCCGCGTGCTGACGCCAAGTTCGAGTTCGTCGTGTTCGCGGGATGCTTCGATGAGATCGAGCAGATAATTGTTGATCGAGTCTTCCACGGTCACTTCGCGCACGGCGGTCCGCAGAACTTTCAGCTGATCGAGACTGAGCGCCGGCTTGAGTTCGGCAACCTGTTCCCCGTCGCGCTGCGCGGCCAGCACGCGCAGTTCCGTCTCGCGATTCGGGTAACCGATTTCGGTGCAAATGGTGAAACGGTCGAGTTGATTCTCGGGAAGCGGATAGGTGCCTTCATGTTCGTACGGGTTCTGCGTCGCCAACACAAAGAACGGATCGGCGAGCGGATAGGTCCGTCCTTCAATCGAAACCTGTCGCTCCGACATCGCTTCCAGCAAGGCGCTCTGGGTGCGCGGCGTGGTGCGGTTGATTTCGTCGGCCAGCAGAATGTTGGTGAAGATTGGCCCCTTGCGGAATTCAAACTCTCCCAGGTTCGGCAGAAAGAGACTGGAACCGAGAATATCGCTGGGGAGCATGTCGGGGGTGAATTGTAAACGCGTGAACTCACAATCCAGACTCCGCGCCATTGCCTTGGCCAACGACGTCTTGCCGACGCCCGGCGCGTCTTCAATCAACACGTGTCCTTCGGCAAGTAAGGCGACGACGACCAACCGTATGGGGTCGGGCTTACCCAACAAAACGCTGGCGATGTTCTGTTCCAAGCATGCAATCAGCCCTGCCGTCTCCGTCGTCACGTTGTTCTCCAGATGTATGTGGGCGGAACCGGTGTACCGGGCCTGTCGAACGTCGATGGGCTTTCGCGAAAGCGTGACCACAGGCGACGCGGTGTACCGGTTCACATTATCGCCCGAATGCCGTGGCAGTCAAACGTCGCAAGGGGGCAAAGACATTGCGAATCCGTTATTCAAAGCGGCCAATTCGGCCCCGAAGCGTTGCAATGCTGGCTTCCTGCAGCGGCCAAGCGGTGAACGGCGGCGGTTACCGCATACAGTACAAGCTGCAAAGTTTGCCCGGAATCCTCAATTGGAACGTTATGAGGATTGCGCGGTTTAATTCGTGCTTCGAGGAAAGGCTGCATCAACATTAGCCAAACGGCCGATTACAACTCCGTCTACCCGGTGGAAATCGGCGCGCTGCACGGACGCATTGCGATTGTGGATTCGCCACATCTTTTATGTGCGCAGACGGCTGTGCTGCACGGGTGATTGGTGGTGGACAACGCCCGCCTCACAATCAGTCGCGCCGGGAATGCTGTGAGGATTGTCGGCTAATACTGTATTGAATTCGAATCACCCCATCGAAATCGGCGTCGCGCGCATCAAGTTGCATCCATGATGAGAATCCTCAGCCGAATTTGCCGCACTTGTTGGCAGCCAATCCCCTC
>CAUZOL010000400.1:0-5844 GCA_963581435.1 Planctomycetota bacterium | reverse complement strand
GTTCTACAACCGAGAACGCCTGCACTCAACATTGGACTACCAGAGCCCGGAACAGTTTGAGCAGGCGGTATAATACTAACGGAGTGTCCACAAAGTTTGGGGAAGTTCAACCTGATCCCACACTACAACATACGACGATACACTAATGAGCAAGATTTTCCATCCACTGCTGGCCCTGATCGCCTCGTCAACGGATCGTGAACTGGCGAAGTACATCCAATTCCTCAAGGAAGAGAACAAGATTCTGCGGGCACGTGTTCCCGGACAGATTCACACGCGGCCGGGTGAACGCGAGCGGTTGCTCAAATTTGGCAAGGCCATTGGCCGAGCGGTCGAAGAACTGATCACAATCGTCACACCGGGAACGTTCTATCGCTGGCTGCGTGAAGAGAACGGCAAGTCGAAGGCCAGAAATCCGAAAGGCGGGCAGCGGAAGCCCAAAGAGATCAGGGAGCTCGTGATCCAGATCGCGAAAACAACTGGCTTCGGTTACACCCGCATCATCGGCGAGCTTCGCAAAATGGGCATCAAGAACATCAGCCGTCAGACAGTGCGCAACATCCTCAAAGAAGAGGGCATCGAGCCAGGACCAGATCGCACGTCAGACTCCTGGGCCAACTTCCTCCAGCGACACCGCGAAACACTCTGGGCCTGTGATTTCTTTTCAGTGAAGACCGTGACGACACGTGGATTGCGAGAGATGTATGTCCTCGTCTTCCTGTGCCTGGAAACGCGAGAAGTGGTTGTTTCATCGGCTACGGAGCATCCCAACTACGCCTGGGTGGTGAAACAGGCTGAGGCGTTTGTGGATCAAACGGCAAATCTCGAGACCAAGCCCGGCATCATCATCCACGATCGGGATACAAAGTTACCAAGGAGTTTACAGCCAAACTAAAACATCACGGAATGCGGACCAATCCCCTGCCGAAGGCCAGTCCCAACTTGAACGGCCGATGCGAGCGAGTCATCCAGACGATCAAATACGAATGCTTGGCGAAGTTCATCATTTTCGGCAAGACGCACCTCGATTTTCTGCTGTGCGAGTTCACTGAGTATTACAACACGGTCCGGTCACACATGTCGCGGAACCATCTCCCTCCCAAGGGTGATGTGCCGGAAGAGATCGAAACGCTGCCGCTCGATCAGATCGAGGTGAAGTCGTACGTTGGCGGGTTGGTCAAATCGTTCGAGCGAAAAGTCGCGTAACGCCACCCGCCGAATGTTCCGCACAACGACCATGTTTCGTGGGCCGCCGGTCTGCGCTCTGACCACACAGATTGCTTCGATCTGCGTCTCAAACGCCAACCTTCAGCAGTTCTTCGTAAGGGAATCACATCCCAACTCGTTTGTCGTGCACAACTTCACTGCGAAAACATCCGTTGAACCCGACGGCCCCGGACGATTGACTTGCCCCCACTCTCTGCAGGCCAGCGATAGGGCGAATTACGCTTTTCGTGGCCGTGAAGAATGCATTTTAGACCTGGAAAATGCAGTTCCTGCGAGCCAGAATTCGGCACGGGTTTTCGTAAACTGCTACATTATCTGGGAGGCGGGGAGAGTCCTGAGGATGGGCAGGGTTTTGGGCAAGCAGTGCTCTGCGGCCTGTTTTCTCAGTCAAGCCTGAATGACTGTTTCCGTTTTTCTTCGATTGGTTTCTTGTGAATGGAAATTCGTTTCTGATGATGCGCGTTTGTATCACAATTTTGGTCGTAGCCTGCTCACCTTTCAGCCTCGTTGCCGTTGGTGCCGATGAGAAGAACCCGACCACGAAGCCGGCAAAACCCAGTGCCGCTGCCGTGAAGTTCTTTGAGACAAAAATCCGGCCGGTCCTGGTGAAGCAGTGTTACGATTGTCATGGTCCGGAGTCGGACAACGAGTCTGGTTTACGTCTCGATTCGCTGGCAGCCATTTTGCAAGGGGGTCGCTCGGGGCCTGCGATTATTCCCGGTAAGCCTCGAAAAAGCCTTCTCATCCTCGCCGTCAATCACGATCCCAGCCTAACGGCGATGCCTCCGAAAACGAAATTGTCTCGGCGAGAGATCGCCGATTTGACATCCTGGGTGCGGCGGGGAGCTCCTTGGCCGAATGCGAAACTTCCCAGCCAGTTGCCGAAAAACAGAACCAAGACAATCGAATTCACTCAGGCCGAGCGGTTTTTCTGGGCGTTTCAACCCCCGCAGCAACCGGCTCTGCCTGATGTCCGAATGAAAAGTTGGCCCAAGCGTCCGCTAGATTATTTTGTACTCGCCGTCTTGGAGTCAAAAGGTTTGAGGCCGGCTGTTGCTGCGGACAAGCGGACATTGATTCGCCGTGTGACTTTGGATTTGCACGGCCTGCCTCCCACTCCGGAGGAAACGGCTGCATTTTTGTCCGATTCATCGACTGCCGTGTTTGAAAAAGTGGTCGACCGGTTATTGGCATCGCCCCGTTACGGCGAGCGGTGGGCACGGCATTGGCTGGACGTTGTTCGGTATGCGGACAGCAACGGCATGGACGACAACATGGTTTACGTCGATGCTTGGCGGTATCGGGATTACGTCATTTCTGCATTCAAAAAAGACAAACCGTTCGATCAATTTGTCCGCGAGCATTTGGCCGGCGATTTGTTGCCGGCCGCCGCCGATTGGGACACTCCCTATGAAGGACTGATTGCGACGGGGTTCCTCATGATCGGCCCGAAAATGTTGGCCGAAGATGACCCGGTCAAACAACAGATGGATATCATCGACGATCTAATCGACACGATCGGCCGCACCTTTATGGGGATGACGCTCGGTTGCGTCCGCTGTCATGACCACAAATTCGATCCGATCCGCATGTCCGATTACTACGCACTGGCGGGGATTTTCAAAAGCACCAAGGTGATGATGACCTATCGAGTCGACTCGAAATGGAACTCACGCGCCCTGGGAAACCCGAAAGTTGAAAAACGCCTGGAGAAGCTCGAAGAAGAACTCGATGCGTTGGATAGTGCAGTTGTGCTCGGCAATTTTATCAACAAGGCCGCTGAGAAAAAGCGGTTGCAGGAACGCTTGGCGGTTGTGAAACAAGAGTACGCGAAGATTCCCAAAGCGATGGCCGCCGAAGAAGATCGTGTGGTCACTCTACCGGTATTTCTCCGGGGAAACCCGCTGACACCGGGCGCAAAGGCCCCTCGCGGTTTTCCACGAATCATGGCCGGTCACCGATCTTCTACGATCGGTAACAAGGGAAGCGGACGGCGGGAACTGGCCGAATGGCTGACCCGCCCCAACCACCCCTTGACCGGCCGGGTCATCGTCAACCGGATTTGGAAAGGACATTTCGGGCAGGGGATCGTTCGTTCTATGGACAACTTCGGGCGACTGGGACAGCGGCCGGACAATCAACGGCTGCTAGATTGGCTGACATTGCGATTCATAAAAAATGGATGGTCGATCAAAGCGTTGCACCGCGAGATTCTGTTGTCGAGTGCTTATCAAATGAGCACGGCTTACAATGAACAGGCTACCCGCGTCGATCCGGAAAATCGATTGCTGTGGAGAATGAATCGTCGCCGCATGGAAGCGGGCGTCATTCGCGATTCCTTGCTCTTCGTGGGAGACGATCTCGATTTCGGCCAAGGTGGGCCGGTAATTTCTGAAAAGCCATTTGTGATTCTCAACGCGGGCATGTTGAGAGACCCCGCATTGTATCAAACGAATCGCAGAAGCATTTACCTGCCGGTACTGCGCAGCGGTCTTTACGAGGTCTTCCAGGCATTCGATTTTCCCGACCCGGCCGTCGTCACGGGAAACAGGTCAATCACAACGGTGGCCCCCCAAGCGCTGTTTATGATGAACGGCAGGCTGATGTCGCGATCTGCCAATAAAATGGCGGGACGACTGCTGGAAGAAGCGAAAAAAGATAAACGTGACCGAATTGCTTTGGCCTACGAAATCACTTACGGCCGCCCACCAACAGGAGAAGAGGTTGCTGATTGGATGAGCTTCGTGAATAAGTATCAGGCCGCCGTCGAACAAGAAAAAGTTAAATCACAGAATCCTGAGTTGAGAGTCTGGCAAGCGGTCTGCCGGGTTTTATTGTCGTCGAATGAATTCATCTACGTGGATTAGGGACTTGAGACATTCGGTATTCTTTCGTCATTCGTCATTGACATCAACAAACCCGTTTAACCTTGCGCTGAATTATTGACGTCGTCGCGAAATACGCTGACAGATACGATAAGGAGAACAACTCGATGTTCAGTCAGTTTCACGATAGGGGTGTCGGGTTTCATTTATCCCGTCGTGAGATGCTCAAACAGTTCGGTGCGGGCTTTGGCAGTCTGGCATTAACAGCTCTGTTGGCAGAAGAAGCTGCCGCTGCCGCTCCAGCCGATCCTCTCGCGCCCAAGTCGCCGCAATTTACAGGCAGGGCGAAGCGAGTGATCATGTTGTTCATGTTCGGGGGACCGTCGCACGTCGATTCCTTCGACCCGAAGCCGGTGCTCACCCGGGAGAGCGGCAAACCGTTACCGTTCGACGCGCCGCGCGTTCTTTCATTCCCGGAACGTCACGGAAATCTGGTCGGTTCTCCGTTTCGATTCAAGCAACATGGCCAAAGCGGGATCTGGATCAGCGACTTGTTCCCTCATCTTGCCGGCCATGCAGATGAATTGTGTGTCATCAATTCCATGCATTGCAGTAATTCCCGTCACGGCGGCGCAGTGCTCGAATGGCATACAGGGACCGATACGTTCGTACGCCCGAGTATGGGTTCCTGGCTAACCTACGGATTGGGGACCGAGAACCAAAACCTACCGGGGTATCTCACAATATGCCAAGCGCTCAGCCAGGGCGGTGCGAATAACTACAGTTCTGCGTTTCTTCCCGCCGTGTATCAGGGAACGCCGTTAGGCCACGGGGGGCTCTCGGCCAAGGATGCGAAGATTCCCTTCATCGAAAACGAAAACAATCCGCGCGCCTTACAGCGGCTGGAACTCGACATGCTCCAAAAATTGGGACGCCGGCAATTGAACGGAATTGGCAGCGAACGCGAACCCGAATTGGAAGCCCGGATTGCATCTTTCGAGTTGGCCTTTCGCATGCAGGCGGAAGCCCCGCAAGTGCAGGATCTCTCCAATGAAACCGGCGCGACCCGCCAGCGGTATGGTCTGGATGACAAGGCGACTGCCGATTTCGGCCGGCAATGTCTGCTGGCCCGGCGATTCTCGGAACGCGGCGTGCGATTTGTTCAGTGTAATAGTAACGGTTGGGATCATCACAGCAGTCTGAAGTCCGGCATGACGGCCATGTGCCGGTCGATCGATCGACCGATTGCCGCATTACTTAGCGACTTGAAATCTCGCGGCTTGCTGGACGAGACGCTGGTGATTTGGGGCGGAGAGTTCGGCCGCACTCCCACAGCCGAAAACGCCAACGGACGCGATCACAATCCTCACGGTTTCACGATGTGGATGGCCGGTGGCGGCGTGAAAGCGGGGCTTGCCTACGGTCGCACCGACGACTACGGTTATTATGCCGTGCAAGACAAGGTCCATTTTCACGATCTGCATGCTACAATCTTGCACCTGCTCGGGTTCGATCATATGAAGTTGACCTATCAATACGCGGGCCGCAACTTCCGTCTGACCGATGTGGCCGGCGAAGTCGTGCACGACATCATTGCCTAACCGTTCGTCTCAGCGATATGGATACGGACGGGGCTGCTACGGCTGGGGATTGGGGAAAAGATTGGGTTCTTCGCGCATTTTAGTGGGTGCTGCTTGATTTGACGTGTGGAATCGATCTCGGGATCATGGGAGATTTCCGAGGTCGAGACGATGGAATCTCTGAATGCGCATTACCGACTTCTTCTGGGCCT
>CAUZOL010000399.1:0-5856 GCA_963581435.1 Planctomycetota bacterium | reverse complement strand
GCCCAGAAGAAGTCGGTAATGCGCATTCAGAGATTCCATCGTCTCGACCTCGGAAATCCCCCATGATCCCGAGATCGATTCCACACGTCAAATCAAGCAGCACCCACTAAAATGCGCGAAGAACCCGTTTTGTTTTCCTTGGAATCCCGCATGATGGCTCACATTGGGGCGAGGGTTTGTATGTTGTTTCTACGGCGTTTCGTCCTGTCATCAACCAGCCCGGATTATAGCCCACACTCGGAATCGTAACCAATGGAATTCATCGTCACTCGCGACGGGTGGCTGGGGTCGAAGCGTAGCGGAGCCCCCAGACGAACGCTTCTTTTACGGCAGCCACTTCGGTGTCGTCTGTGGCTGAAGGCTGACGGCCGAACGCTGAATAAAATACTTTCGATGCTTCGTGCCCATTCCAGCGATGGTGCGGGTGTTGATGCGAGCAGGCAAAAAGGCAAGTCGGTCATACATCGTCTGGGGGCTCCCTACCGGTCGACCCCAGCCACCCCGCCGGTCAGTGGCACCCGCCGGTCAGTGGCACCCGGCGATTGTTGTGGGCTGGTCGGTTTTCATCGTGCCGTTAAGGCGAGCGGCCTGTGTTAACCGGTCGGTGCTTTGGAAAACCCGGGGGTTGACACCCCCGGCTCGCCTGGGGACATCGCTGTTGACGGGTAGCGAGTAGGTCGTACTGAACAAGACGCCTGCGCTCCCGTTTCCCTTCAATACCCCTGTCGCATCGACGTGCTCACCAGTCGCGGCGCGATCCGTGTTAGTTCCTTGCCCTGTTTGTCGTAGATGATTGCGGTGACGTGGTGGGCGGCGGGTGGGGCGAGGTCGTTGGGCCAGCTGGCGATTGCGCGGGCGAAGTTGCCTGCTTTTACCATGGGTTGGGTCGTCGCAGGGAATTCACCCAAGGTTGCTCCCGCCAGGTCGGTGAGGCGGAAGACGATCTTGCCGACCATGTCGGTGTGGTTCGGCGGTAAACAGATTATGCCGTGGGCGTGGGGTTTGTTTTTCTGACTCCAGGCGGTGTCGCAGCGGACGGGCATGAGGACGGGGCCGCATTGTTTCCAGTGTTGTCGTTCGAGCCGATTGACCAGTTGCACCCTGGCGAGGCTGGCCGGTTGTTGCACCGAGAGTGGCGAGCCGTACGCGAAGAAACGATCGACGCGCGGGCCGCCGTCGGAGTAGCACAACTCCGCATCGACGGCGATCACTTCACCCGCCTTCGCCGAGAATTCCGGAAAGTTCTTCCAAGGCATTTTGAATTCGACTTCCATGCCGTTCTTCGTCTCCCGGGCGGCGACTTCGACGCCGACTTTGGGGATCGCGTCGAGGTATCCTGGCCTCAGGCAGAATCGCGGCTTGATCTCTTTCACTGTCAGCCCGGTCCAATAGCAGTGAACCGAGCCATCGTTGGTCCACGTGGTCGAGCGGAAGTTGTTTCCGCGCCGCGTGTCGAAGTACCATTCCACTCCGTCGCCTTCCCACAGGCGATCGTCGGGCGCGTGGTTTGCCCGCTTCTGATCCAACGTTCGCAGGCCGGCGTAGAATGCTTCGTCATCCCACATGTAGAAACACTGCGCCGGACGATTCTTCTGATCAGGATGAAAATAATTGACCGGCGTGCAAAACGCCTCGCGAAATTCCGACAGATCGCCGTCGATGACAACTTTTTCCGGCGCACGCGTCGCCACGCCACGCACACCCGCAGCGAGCGGTTCAAAACCCGCAAGCGACGTTGCGGTAAATAAGAACGGAAGAACTAAAATCAGCAGTGATTTGCAAGCACGCATCGGGAGACTCCAAAGTTGGGAACGCGGGATGAATGTGGCCGTTGTGCGATCTTCATCGTACCCGCTTCGTGACCACGAAAACAGCAGATCGATCGACCACTTGGAGCGAACGACAGGACGAGCGGCGTCGGCTGTCACTGGCCGCCGCACCGCAGCCGTTGTACTCTCCTGGTTGGGAGACGAGCTGCGAATTCGGCTTGAACACTAATCTACACTAATCTGCGCTAATCTCAGAACACGAATTTAAAAAAGAGGATTAGCGATAATTAGCGGAGATTCGTGTTCCAAATTCCGGCGAGTTGATACGGAGCCAAATGTTTCAATCGCTTGAAATCTCCGTGCCTCCGTGCCTCCGTGGTAAACAACTTCTTTGAGCCGCATCATGAAACTAACCGTCAACAAATCAGAGTTCATCGCCATGCCCCCACTTGCACGTATGCTCGTTGCGATTTGTTTGTGTCTGTTCTTGCAGTGTGCGATGAACACAACGGCCACCGCCGCCGAAGAACGCGATTATGTGGTGACCGATCCGGCGCTGAAAATTGTTCCGCTCGATTCGTCGCCGAACGAGTCGTTTCTTTCAATGCGGGCCGACACGCGGGGGCGGTTATTTGTCGGCGGTCGCGAGGCGCTGTTTGTGTACGAGCCGGACGATGTCGGCGGATACAAACCCCGCCGCGAGTTGTACCGCTTTCCGCCGCATTCGTGGGTCTACGATATCGAAATCCGTGGTGCAGACATTTACGCGCTGACGTTGAATGCGTTGTACATCATTCCGGGCGGGGCGGTTCGTTACGAAAATCTCAAGGCGAAACGGCTCATCTGGGGCGTGCCGCAGGGACATGTGCATCAGTGTTTTCATGGGTTGGCGTGGGGACCGGCGGGCGATCTTTACATTTCGATGGGCGATCCGCTGTGGTATTACGGCGACTTCAACCGCCCCGATCATTGGGGGCATTGGACGTTTTTCTGCCAGCCGGCAGGGACGAAGGTTCCTTACACGGGCGTCGGTGGCGTCTTTCGCTGTCGGCCCGATGGCAGCAACTTTCGCGTTGTCGCCCGTGGCTTGCGTAACAGTTGCGGCCTTTGCTTCGACCGCGACTGGAACCTGTTCACCAACGACAACGACCACGAAGGATTGCCGCGCGATTACGTGCCGGGGCGTTTGAATCACGTCACGCCGCACAGCGATTTCAGTTGGCCGCGCGGCTGGATGCTCTCGAAGACTCCCGACCGAGCCGACATGCTCAGCACCATGTTCGACGGCATGGGCCGCGCCGTCCCGGTGGGTCAAACATATTACGACGAAGACTTTTTCCCGGCGAAGTATCGCAACAATTTGTTCGTGGCCCGTTGGGGCAGCCGCGCGGTGACGCGGTATCCGCTCGAACACAAAGGCGCAACATTTTCGACAAAAGAATTCACGTTGCTGGAAGGCCGCAATCAGGCACGGCCGGTGGGCGTGGCGGTCGGCCGTGGCGGACGTGTGTTTGTGACCATTGCCTACATGCCGCACAACGAAGGTTCGCCGACCTATAAGAGCGACCTGATTATGATCACCCGCGCCGACGATCCGGCGGCACATCCGTTTGAGCCATACAACGTGCTGACCGCGAAACCGAACAAGCTGGGCGACGAGTTATCGCATCGTTCGTGGTGGCGGCGGCAGCGCGCTCACGTGGAACTTTTGCGGCGCGGCGGACCGGCGGTCATCGGCAATCTGACCGGGCCACTGGCTGACGAAAACGACTTGAAGGCGGAAACGCATATGTTGTGGCTGGCGGCAGCCTGGCATCGCGGCACCACCGGCGAAACAAGCCGTGATGTCGTCGCAGAGTTAACACGCCTCGGCCGGCACAAGAATGCCATGATCCGCCTGCAGGCGATTCGCGCTTTGGGTGACGAATTCGCCAACGAACCGGCAAGTCGTTCCCTGTTGATGAAGGCACTACAAGACAAGAACCCGCAGGTCCGTCACGCCGCCGTTGTCGGATTGTTTCACGTCGCCAAGCCGGGCGATGCATTTCAACAAATCGCCGACGGTCCGGCGCGCAGCAAGGACACCTACATTCGACAGGCCGCCGTGTTGCTGTTGGCTGAGACGGCATCGCTGCAGCAGATTGGCGAACTGTGTGCAGCGACCGATCCCGTGACACGGTTGGCAGGCGTGCTGGCGGCCGGTTTCCGATTGACAATGCCGCCGGCAACGTCAACCATTCCCAAGCACCTGCCGCTCACACCGTGGCGTTCGGAAGAAGTTTATCATGTGCAATACGCCGATGAAAAAGTCGATCTGCGGGAGTACGGTCGCATCGGGCTGTTTACGGTCGCCGAACATTGGAACGCGGGCAAACGCACGGCCGAGCAGGAAGCCTTGTTCGTTCTGCTGCGAAAACGACTCGGCGACGCCAATGAACCGGTGCGGCTGCAGGCGGTGCATTTTCTGTCGCTGCTGGGCGACGCGCGAACCGAACCGCAAATCGCCAAGGTTCGCATTGCCACCGCACGACAGCGACTGCAGACGGCGGGGACGGCGAGCGTTACCGAAATGTGGGCGGCCGGTCCCTTTCCTGATGACAAACGCGGATTCAAGACCGTTCACCCACCCGAAGCGGCAGCCGTCGATCTGGCTGCCGACTACAAAACGTCGAAGGGAACCATCGCGTGGAAGAAGATGAAACGCGGCGTGCGAATGTTCGATTTCCACAAAGAATACGGCAACGTCGATGACGCATCGTGTTACGCCTATTGCCGGCTGGAGAGTCCACTGAAGCAACAAATTATGCTGCTGGTCGGTTCCGATGACGGCGTGAAAGTCTGGTGCAACGGCCGCGTGGTTCACAACAACGAGGTGGTTCGCGGGGCATTGCCATACCAGGATGTGGTGTACGTGGAACTGCAACAGGGCAGCAACGATCTGCTGGTCCGCGTGCAGAACATCGCCGGGGAATGCGCTCTCTATCTTCATTACCGCGCGCTGGATCGCGTGACGGTCACGTTGCCCGAAAAAATTGATGTGGCCGGATTGGCCGATCGGTTGAAAGCGGCGGCCGCAACGGGAACCGGAGCCGCGAAAGTTCCGCCCGAGTTTCTAAAGATCGACTGGACACAGGCGGCCCGCACCGGCGATGCCGAACGCGGCCGCAAACTGTTTTCGGCCGACGGCATCGGCTGCGCGAAGTGTCACGCCGTCCGCCCGGATGAGGCCGTCACCGGAGGCCCCAGCCTAACGGGTGCCGCCCGACGATTCACGCCGACCTATCTCGTCGAGTCGATCCTGCTACCAAGCAAAGCCGTCTCGCCGGTGTTCCGCGCAACGCTCATCGTCGCCACTTCCGGAAAAACCTACACTGGCCTGGTCATCACCGAAACAGCCGACCGCCTGGAACTGCTGCAAGCCGATGCAAAGAAGATCACCTTCGCCAAGACCGACATCGAAACGCGCAAACTACAAAACCTCTCACCCATGCCGCCGGGGTTGCTCAAGCAACCGAATGAATTGCGCGACCTGCTGGCGTTTTTGCTGCAGCGAACGGCGCCTGCTCTCAAACCGTAGCGACGGGTTGCAAAATCTCGGAGACGTGTCGTTCTGGGGGCTCCCGTTAGTCGACCCCAGCCACCCAGCCGACTGAAAAGTCATTGGACCAGTCTACTCACTTCGTATCTTGTTGGCGATGACTAAGTTGCCGAACAAGACGCGCAGACCAAATTGCCCGTGGATCTTCCTTGGACTCAGCGTATCCATTGATAAAGGCAGTGAGGCTTTCCAGTGTTCGTCCAATTTTCGTGTCGCTCAGCGACATCCAAGTTTCACTCACGGTCAACGTGGAGCAGCCACATCCGACGACAATCCCGACTCCATAAGCGATATGATGTTTGTCAGTCGGATGTCGGAAGATGCCGCGGATTCGATCGGCCCCGGCCTTCGGCGTGCCGGTCATTGCCCAAAAAGCGCCCTTCGCAGGGCGATTGCACCAAAAGTCATGGTGCGCATAGGACTTTATTGAGATAAGTCTCGTCCCATCCGGCGGTGAGTCGTTTGTTCTTGATGCCTACCTTCAGTGTG
>CAUZOL010000398.1:0-5896 GCA_963581435.1 Planctomycetota bacterium | reverse complement strand
GGAACACGCAAGGGGCGTCGGTCGCTCGTTCGACTACCTCGCGCAGCGAGCCAATGTAATCGGGACTGATCAGCGTGTTATCCCACGCGAGCGTTGTTGGATGGCAGGAGTAATTCACAATACTCGCCAGCACGTCGCCGTTCTCGCTCGTCGCGCGAACAACGTCGAGCGGCAGATCCAGCGGCTCATCGGGATTGAACCCGCAAACGAATTGACTCGATGTTTCATCCCAGAAATCGCGATGCCGCCCCATGTTGCAGGTCGATTGACCGTAGGTCAGCGTGGCCGTCTGCAGAGAATCGCGGGCGGAGTGAAATGCCTTGCCGATTTCTCCCGGCAGCCCATCGAGATACGGGCCAATCATCTCACCGCCTGGCTGGTCGGCTCGAGCACGGCAGATGTGTCCGCCGGAATGTGTGTGCGAAAACGTAAACGTAATGTTCGCCGCATCGACTTCGATGAGTCGAGCGGTTTCGTCCCGCAGCCGCTGCATGTCATCGTCGCGAAACAGACAATGGTCAATCGCGACCAACACGTGTCGTTCAGAGGCCCCCGTCGCATCCAGTGGCTGCAAGATGACTGCCGTCGCGGTCAACGGGCGATGCACGCCGGTTGCCTGATCGTGCGACGCGGCCCCCCAGAATCGATGGTAAATTCCAACCGGCGGCGTAATATCAACGCGGCCGATTCCAAAACGGCAACGCGACGTCGGTGTAGTCACAACACGGTTGCTTGTCGGCATAGGTGCCATCCTCCTGTTAGATTCTCAGGTACCGGTTTCGTGGCACCCTCTCCCTCTGGGAGAGGGTTGGGGTGAGGACTGTTTTCGATGCGTCAGCCGCCCTCACCCTGCTTCATGCGCCTTCGGCTTTGAAGCTGTCCCTCTCCCCCACTGGGGAGAGGGTTTTTCAAACTGCCTCTACTTGAAATCGAATGGCGTCCAATTCTGTTTCCCGGTTTTCACATCCCACAACGCAACCATTCCGGCCGCTCCGCCAGACGCGAGGCGACTGCCATCGGGTGAAAACGCAAAGTGCAACACGTTTCGCACGTGTCCCCCCTGCAATTCATGCAGTAGCTTTCCGGTTTCTGTCTCGACAACCAGAATGGACCGTTTCTTTTTGGGATCCAGCGCAATCGCCAGCGTCTTGCCATCGGGCGAGAATTCAATCAGGCCGCCGCCAAACTTTCTCAACACCTTGCCCGTCTCCAACTCCCAAAGTTTCGTGCCGTTGAGATAATCCACGCTCGCCAGAAACCGGCCATCGCTCGAGACTGCAATTTGCTTGAGTTGTTTGCCGTGCTTCAATTCGCGACTGAGTTTCAACGGCACATCGGTTAGCGTGCGGTATGTCAGCGGTGTTTTCAGCCCGACGAATTTTGCGATGTCCGTCGATGTGTTCACAGCTTTGTTGGTTCCCGCTTCGCTGAGGTGCACGCACATCTTCAATTCGACCGGGTTGTCGGCATCGAAGCGGAACCACAACAAGTATTCATTGCCCGGCTTGATCTCGCCGCCCGTCAGCCGTTGGAAGTGCAACCGGGAGTTCTCTGGAAACTCCACCCCCTGCATGCGCACGTCACGCTCGATTTTGAAGTTCCTGAAGCCCTTCATTGTTTTCTCGACGGGAACGATATACCAGTTGGTCATGTTGGGTGCATTGAACACCCATTCGAGATCGGCATCCTTTTTCAATGGTGACTTGAAACGCACGACAGCAAACCGCGACGCATCCCGGTTCACATTCAATTGATGCCACTTTGGCTTCTGCTTACCGGTGTGCGGTGCGATCACCGGCAGATCGGCGAGTACTGGCACGAGGGTTTCCTGCAGCTTTTCGACTGTTGCTTCCTTATCGGTCACGAGTTTGTACGCCTGCTTCAAACTTGCCGTCACTTTGGCGGGAACTGGTTTTGCTTCTTTGTCTGTCTTGTTTTCTGAAACGTCGGCGACGGGTTTCTTGCCGACAGCATCGGCTGGCGGCAGATCCCAGATCACGATTCGGCCTTCCTTTGCATACTCACCCGAGATCAACTTCTTTGCGTCGGCAGTGAATGCGAGATAGGGGTGGCTATGCGGCAGCGCTGCAGAGAGCGACCATAATCTGCCGCTTTTCGTTTCCCAGATTCTTATCAACTGATCGGGCGTGGATGCGGCAAGCAAGGTTCCGTCGACAGAAAAGATGGGCTGATAAGTTCCCCGGCTCGAACTGGGAATCGAATGCACTTTTTTGCGCGTGGTGACGTCCCATAGATCGACCGTTCGATAAGCAGTCACCGCAAACCGCAAATCGGGCGTGACTGCTCGGATTGTTGAAGTGGTGATCTTCAGCGGTGGCAGATCCGTTGCGTTGGTTGCGTCCCAATAATGCATGCTGCGACCGCGAGCCGCCGCCAGATTCTTGCCGTCGCTGCTGAAAGACAACGCCCCCACTGCCGAGGTCGTTTTCGTCGCGCTTTGCGATGCAAGAATTCCGGGCGTGTGCCTCACCGCGTTGACACGGACAACTTCTGCCGACTTGGCAACGATCGCAAATCGTTGGCCATCGGCCGAGATTGTCAATTGGCTGGTGTTGCCCGACTTGGTCGCGATGACGGCTTTTCTCACACCGGTGGCGGGGTCCCATTTACACAACGTTCCATCCGAACCGCACGACATCAACTGCCTGCCCTTCGCCATAAAGACAAGGCCGAAAATTCGTCGTGTGTGGCCGAAACACGACCGCAGGTAAGACCACTTGGCGGTGTCGTACAGCGCAATGCGATGAGCGGCCTGCAGAATTTGTGCGGCGTTGTATCCGGCAACGGCGAGCGTCTTGCTGTCCGGCGAAAACACGAGGCGGCTCATTGTGCCACAACGGTTCGGAATTCGCTTGACGACTTGCTTGGTTTTCAGATTCCAGATTGTGACTTCCGACAACGGTTCAAGGTCCACCCTTTTCTTCGCATACTCGGCCGCCGCCAGAAACTTGCCATCGGGAGAAAACGCAATGTCGGTCAGACCATTCTTTGCGGTGAACGTGGCCGATTCCGTCTGCGTTGTTGCGTCCCACAGTGTAATCACCCCGTCGCGATCGGGATCACTCAGCGTAAAGCCGGAGCAGGCGATTGTCTTGCCATCGGGAGAAACCCGAACCATCGAAACCTGCGTTTCAAATTCGGCCAGCAATGCCAACTCCTTCCCGGCGGCGACATCCCACAGGCGAATCTGCCCATCTTGCGACCCGCCGCTGGCGAGCAGTTTGCTATCGGGCGAGAACTCCAGCCAGACCCACTTTGAGTGTCCGTTGAGTACCGTGTTGACATCGCCGGTGAGCGCGTTGCACAGATAGATTTCGCCGCCGACGACGTTGACCGCCATGGTGTTGCCGTCGGGCGAGAGCGCGGCGTTCATCGGCCGCTTCCCTTCGGTGAACATCGTCACCTGATCGGGAGTCTTCTCCGGCGGTGCCGCGATCGCTGGCTGAAACGAAGCGACGACAACGATCAGGCAGAAACTGAAAGTGGGCATGACAGACTCCTTTTCATCGTTGACCGGCCAGACCTCGACTATACCGACTGCCAGCCGCCGGGGCAAAAGGTCATGCGCGCCACGGTGGGTTCGGTCGTACGATGCTGGTTGGCGGCCCTTGGATCAGGCGGAGCATTGGTGGCGATGAACGCAGTTGGACACGGCCTATGCGCATCGGCACCTCAACCGGTAAGCGAACCCGGCCTGCGCTCGCGCACCACCATCAGGCAGCGCGACGGGTCTCGACGGCATGCGATGCCGGAACCTCGGGCAGGTTGACGAGCGACTGAATGTTACCTGTGACCGGAACGGCATGGAATTGGCCATCGGCGGGCGAAATGGCCATTGGCACATCCGTGACCGGGCCGAGCATTGATGAGACAATCCGACCGCTGATCTCTGAACCGGGAACGACCGACAGCCGATACCGTTTGAGAATTGCAGGCAGCGCGGTGTTCAGAATCATCATCGCCATCGGCGCACCAATGCACATTCGCGGTCCGGCACCGAACGGCAAATAGGCATAAGGCGATGGCGAAATCGTCAGCCAACGGTCGGGCTGAAACGTGTCGGGATCGGGATACAACTCCGGCATATGGTGAGTGATGTATTGACTGAAGACAACCGGCGTGCCGCGCGAAAGTTCCAGCGGCCCCAATTGCGCCGAGTCGGCAACGTTGCGGTGCAAGTAACCGGAAGCCGGCAGCACGCGCATGCTTTCCTTGACAACTCGTTCCATCAGCGGCAGTTGTCTTGCTTCGGCGACCGTCGGCAGTGCGCCGGAAACTTCGGACGAAATTTCCTGATGCAGTTCGCGCATTATCGACGGGTGTTGGGCCAGCAGGAACAGCGTCCAGGTCAGTGTATTTGCAGTGGTCAGGTGGGCCGCCCCAAACAGCAACGCCACGTTGCCGATGAGTTTTTCATCGCTGAGGATTCCGCCGTCTTGTTCGTTGGCACGAATCAGTAACGACAGCACGTCGGTCGATTGTTCACAGTCGGATCGCCGCAGGTCGATCATCTGGCGAATCGCCGCTTCCAATTCCTCGGCGTGTTCGAGTAACCGCTCGTAACCATCGGAGAGGTTGGCATCGGTTCTCAGCGCACCCATGCCGGTTTGATGGTTGAGATGAACCCAGTGGTCGATCATTTCACCGATGCGAATCGACAACTCGGGCACGTCGAAACCGAAAAGAATAGAACTGGTGACTCGCAGCATGTACTGCGTCATGTCTTCGTGAATGTTGCGGACTTGCCCGACCCGCCAATCGTCCAGCATCTGTGACGTCAGCGAACAGATGTTGTCGAAATAGCTGGCGATCACCTTTTTCTGGAACGGCTCCATCACCATGCGGCGATTTGCCTTGTGTTCCACGCCGTTCATCGACAACAGACCACTTGTCAGCCGCCGTTGTGCCGAGTTCCGAGATCCGCGCAGCGAAAAGAAACGGGAGATGAACGACTTCTCGTCGGTCAGCACGCGCTGATTCCATTGGGAACCGAACGCAAACACGATTCGTTGGCCGTCTTCTTCCAAAGCCGCCAAATCGCCATGCTCGGCATGCAATTCGCGCATGCAGGCAATCGGATCGTCTGGAAAGTCCATCAGACGACCACCAGTGATAGGCAACGTGGAGACTTCGCCCTCCGTGCGAACGGTCGACATTAGCAGCAGCCCAGGTTGTTTGGGGGAAATGCAGAAGAAGGGATTGGGCATACCGAGAGAGAAGTCTGCCGCATACCTTAGCTCAACATCGACAAATTGACGGGGGAACTTCGGGGGATTTTATGGATCGCACTGGCCCCGTCAAGATCGAGATGTCCAGACACGAGAAACATGTCCGAGGAATTGCAACGCCATCGTGCACGGTTCAAACGAAACGTTCCAGCACCAAACAGTCAATCGCGCGGGAATTCACAGCACCTTTCAAGAACCGAAGCACAGCGCCCCGTCCGCCCTACAGATTATAGCGCTTGCCACGATGCCGATTGCTGCACACAATTCACGTATCGCTATCTCTTGGCCCTACAGCAAAACTTTGATATGCGCCGATTTAATCGAACCACTTCTCTATTTGCTGCGACCCTGTTCGGAATCGTCGTTCTGCTGTTCACTGCGGATGGCTGCGGCACGCGTTTTGAACGTGTCAGTTGTGTGACTTTCTCTCCGGATGGAAAGCGTCTTGCCGTTGCGAAACATGAAGCGCGAGATTCCAATTCGCGGCGGAAATCCTACCTGTCAGACGTCAGCCGAACAGTCAGAACGTGTCTTCAAATTGCATGAATTGATAAAAATCGCTACGACTCCGTGTCTTTGGTTCTCAGGTCAAGGACGACGGAGACGCAACGATGAAGCGGCAGTATCCCAGCGATGTGACGGAGCGG
>CAUZOL010000397.1:0-5898 GCA_963581435.1 Planctomycetota bacterium | reverse complement strand
TTTTTTCTGCGGTTCTTTGGGGCCGGGCGCGTTGGCCAGATATTTGTAGCTGGTCTTTGTCACTTCGAGCGGGCTGCCCCATTCGATGACGGTTCCACGGGTTCCCATGAGAATGAATTGGTCGCCCTTTTTGCCGACGCGGTATCGGGCCAGGGCGATTTTGTCACCCTTCTTGAGTAAATCTTCGGGGCCTTTGAGGACGCTTTCGATTGTATAGACGGTGTTGCCGGCGACCTGACCTTTGGTCATCTTGCCATCGACCCACTGCACCAGCACAACCGCATCGGCCATTGCCAACTGCTCGCTGAGCGTTAACGACGGTGCCGCACAGAAGGGGCAGGCCGCTGCCGGTTGGGATAATGCGAAAGCGATTGTGAGTGCCGCGAAGAGGCAGGCAGCGGTGTTTCGGGCGTTTCTCATTGTGTTTCTCCACACACGGTGCGTCTGTTTCGGGGTACGCTGATAGTTTACTTGAAAACGTGCAAGGCATGGGCAATTCTGCGTACACGCACGAACTCGCAAAACCTAAACGTTATTTTTTGATGATGATCGCGTCGTCGATTCGGTACAATTGGTAAAGTTCACCCTCGTCGGCGCGTGGGTCGATGTGAAGCACGCCGACGACGTCGAAAGGACGAAGCAGGAAGTAGTCGGTGGTGACGCCCTTCCGCATTTTGACCAGGAATCGGTCGTACAGTTTTGCGAACGACCCGAAGCAGCATGTCTTGGTGTCGCGTGCAATCATAAAAGCCGTCAGGCCGGTATCTTTGAAGGCTGGGTACATGTAGCCGCGAATGCGAATTCGCTTGCCGTCTAATTGCTTGAGCCATTGCGGCATTTGTTCGGGGGCATTGGCGGTCACCGGTTCCATGTTAATCACTCTGAGCAGGTCGATGTCGTCGAAGGAGACGCGAATCGCATCTTCGGGGCCTTCGGCCCGAAACGTGCGATCCTTGACCAGAATCTTAACTTCACGCGGGACAACGGCCGGTGCGGTGTTTGCGTCGTCGCTCGAACCGGACGGGTCGAGTTCGGCAACGGTTCCAGGAGTCGGTGCCGCGATGGCGGTCAATGTTCCCTCACCAATTGCGGTAATGTCCGGCGTCGCTTCGGTCGACTGAGGGACGGGGGCCACAACCGGCGGTTGCGACAACGCCAACATCGGTTCGGGGGTCGCAGAATTGTTTGGAGATTCGGCGGACTGATTCTCGCCGTTGCTTGCGGCAGCGTTGGCCGGGCCGGGCACTTCCGGCGACTCCAATTCGCTGTATTCCTGAAAGTCGCCATTGCCTTCACTTCCACAGCCGGCAAGTCCGGCGGCCAGAAAGAGGGCGATGATCGCGAGTCTGCTGTCAGCCAACCTTCGTTGTGAAATCATTAGAACGAAGTCCTCGATCGCTCGACGTGTGTGGCGTCGATTTTGTAGACCCTGGGCTGGCTGAAATCGACGCTCAGGCGGCCGGCGACCGACATCAACCCCGTGGTGTAATCGACTGAATCTCCGGGAGACAAAATTACAAGGATCGAATCCCAAGCAGCCGGTTCACCGCCAAAACAACATTTGCCATTATCCTTCAAAAGTTCGAATGCCGTAAGACCGTTTATCTTTTTGGACGGCCTCATGTAGCCTTTCAGAAAAATATTCTGATCGACGAGCGGTACGACGTCGGGGTGCAACTTGGTCTGGCCGTTTTCGTAAATGAACTGCTTGCGTGAAATATCGTGCGGGAAATTGACGCGGATATGTCCTTCGGGCAGTTCGGTGGCGTAACCGTACGATTGCAGGCTAATGCCCATGACGAGAAACAGCGACGACAACATCAGCCCGATCGTCGCCAGCCAACCGCCTCCCAAATCGCCATTGGCGCGGCGAATCCGCAGAAAGGAGACCCCGCCCAGGATGGCACCCAGGAAAGCGATGACGACGCCGAACGCCGTCAGCAGGGCCATTGCTCCGCACAACCCCAGCACAAGCGAGACCGGTGCCAACACCGGCACGGGGCGGTAATTGAATTCATTTGCCTGCGACCGCGTCGCGGGAGCCGGTTCGACCACTTGCGACATTCCACTCCACCTTTTTGGCCTGCCGGCCGGTTTCAGACGCCATGACGCGGGAATCGACCGGTCGGTCCGATAGCCAGATTCAGTAACATCCGCAGGGAACAGACCTTAGCTCTATATGATAGCAAGCCGCTACGGAGAATCCATCCCGACTTTCCGCCGTCGGCCGTTTGTGCGACTCAGGCAGCCGCACGTCTAATTGTACGCCTTAAATCGGTCGAATGTTGGAATGTCCCATCCCCAGCCGGACCGCCACGTTAGGGCAAAGTCCCAACGCCGTTCGATCCCTCGGGCCGCAGTCCGAGGGTTTTGGGGCGTGACCTCAACAATTTAGGCCCCATTGAATGTCTGCGTGGTAATCACGAACCAAAAGCGCCTGAGACTCTGTGGTCGGGATTTTTCGAGTTCTACTGCGATCTAGGCAATGCAGCGGTTTGCCAGCAGACTGTGTAAGATCAATCGTCGGTGATACCGAACTGTGAAATCGGTGTCGCATGAGTTCTTGAGACGGGAAATGCAGAATTCGATCAACAATTCTGAGCGTGAAGAACTGGCCAACTGTGTGACTCACGGAGTTGGGACGCTGTTGGCTATGGTTGGCGCGGTCATGCTTTTTCGCGCCGTCGCCAATACCGACAATTCAGCGCTGCGGCTCAGTTGCTGG
This sequence comes from Planctomycetota bacterium, assembly GCA_963581435.1. Classification (GTDB taxonomy): domain Bacteria; phylum Planctomycetota; class Planctomycetia; order Planctomycetales; family Planctomycetaceae; genus JABISG01. The sequence continues at coordinate 3,173 of CAUZOL010000397.1, read as the reverse complement.
GTTTATGCGCTGGGGTTGATCGCCGTTTATGCCGGCTCGGCTTTGTCACATTCATTTAAAGACCCGGCACGGCGACATTTCTTTCGACGCTTGGATCAGGGTATCATTTTTCTGTTCATCGCGGCGAATTTCACGCCGCTGGCAATCGACGTTCTGCTGGAACCCAAGCGATGGATTGTGTTGGGGGTGACGTGGGCGATTGCGCTCATCGGATTCTCCACCAAAGTGTTTTGGGGGTACCGCGTCGAATCGACGGCTGTCACGCATTATCTGGCCTTGGGCTGGCTGCCTATCACGGTCGTCGGGCCGATTCTGCATTCGCTGCCCACCGATGGAATTCTGTGGTGTGTCGCCGGCGGCTTGTGTTACACGGTCGGCACGCTGTTCCTGACATTCGACACAAAAGTTCGCTACTTCCACGCATTGTGGCATCTGTGGGTAATCGCCGGAAGCTACTGTCATTTTGTGGTAATTGTTGACTACGTGATTTAGTCGGAAACTGATCTTGTCGTCGCGAGCCAGTGTCCGTTAGTATTCGCGCCACACACCTTGGGTTCTCCACCCGCTGATTCGACTCCCCACCGCACATCCCCGAATTCCCTCCGCGATCTTGCGCGTCGGTTCTCTACGCGCATGCTCCATTTTCGACAGGAGTCAGCCCATGTCCGTTACTCGCCGACATTCAATTGTTGCATTGCGTTTTGGGCTGTTGCTGCTGCCACTGATCGCGGCATGCACGGGGTGCCAAACCACAATCGGCGCCACGACATTACCGAGCGGCGATTTTATTCGCGACGATGACGTGAATTACTTCCCCGAGTATGAGACAGCACCAAATTACGCATCGATTGACTTCACGACTGCTGAAGGCGACGCAACATCGATGGCAGCGTCGCTCTCTCCTTCGCGGAACGCCTCGGACAAGAGCGAATTCCACCAGACCGCGCGGCCGGCGCAATCAAAACGACAGATGATTTACTCGGCGAAGTTCGCAATTGAGACGGCGACGGTCAACGAGACGATCGAACAATTCATCAACGGTGTAAACGGAATCGGTGGATATCTCGAAAGCCGCGACGACAATCGGGTGGTTGTGCGCGTTCCGGCCAATTCGTTTGACCGGGTCGTCGATAACACGCCATCGCTCGGCAAAGTGCTGAGCCGTTCGATTAAGAACGAAGACGTCACCCGCAATTATCGCAATATAAAACTGCGAATCGAATCACTCGCCGCAGCACGGCAGCGGATTCTCGAATTGCTGAAGACGGCCGACAAACTGGATGACATTATCAAACTGGAAGAACAACTTCGAGAATTGACCCTGCAATTGGAAACCGCCCAAGGCGAATTCAAAAGTCTGAGCGAACAGGTTGCTTTCTCACGCGTCGAAATCAATTTTCGCGAGAAGACTGCCGAAGCGGCGGCACTGCGGACGAAAAAGATGAGTTCCTTTGCTTGGATCAATCGGGTGGGAGTCAAACAGATCGCGGACGAATTCGAGTATCTGGATCAGTCGGATGCCTCGGCACGTCGCACGATGAAGACATTGTGGCCCGGCGCTGTCAACATGCAACTGCCCGACGGCTTTGTCGTCGTCCAGCGGAAGCGCAATGAATTGAAAGCCGTGACGGCCGCCGATGCTCGTCTGTCGATTCGAAAACTGGCAGTCTCGAAGAACGGCGACATCGGTTTCTGGTCCGACGCGCTCACCAATCATTTGGTCGATCATCGCGGTTACGAACTTGTTACAGAGCGCACGGTACGCGACGGGCGAGGAGGGGAAGGACGTGAGCTAACGTTCGATGTGGTGGCCAGTGGAAAGCCGACGCGTTACCTGGTAACGATGTTCGTCAAACCACGGCACGTTTGGTCGCGCCACAACGTCATGCGGGTCACCGAATTCGTCGCCCCGAAAGAGGAGTTCCAACAACAGGTCGAAAAGCTCCACGAGAGCAATGCGTGGCGCGTCGTTGAAACGCGGATGAACCACGAACGGGAAATCGTCGGACACGCCGGCCGATCGCATCGCGTGTCGGCTCGCGGTCAATCGCCAGGAAAATAACCCGCGCCGCGTTGACACGCCTCAATGCCCTCGGGCTGCGGCCCAAGGGATCAAACGGCGGCATCTACTTTTTCGGCGGATTCAATTGTTTGGCGAAATCCCGATAGACACCGCCAATGTTCGGGGGCTTATTTGGCGCGGAATCGTAGAGAAAGATTCCGTATCTCAATCGCAACTCCCAGCCCGATTTCACCTCGACCCGGCTCTTCTCGGCTTTTGTGAAGGCATTTCGCCCAAATGGATTGGCAAGCAGTAGACCGTAGTCGCGGGCGTGAAACCACGAGCGGCGGAAGTTCTTAACGTCCGGCATCAGGACAATCCCAACTCGCTTGCCGTTCAGCGTGCCGGCGTACTCACACCAGTCGGCTTGCTTGCCCCAAACTTCTTTGCCATTCTTTCTGCCTTCGCTGTCACGGATTGTGCCTCCTTTCACAACCGTAAGCGGAGTTGCAACGCGGATGCCAAGCCCCATCTCTTCCTGATCCCCAAAGTAGAAACTGTCGCCCGCCGGAGTGAACCTCGACGTCCAGGTAATCAGCGTTCCCTGGCTTTGCGGAAACGAATTGAAATTGACCTGGATCTCGCAATCTTCGCTGCAAATCGGTTTGCCATCGGCCTCGTAGGAATTGCGAACCGTGAATGCAAAATCGGCGGCTGGATCGTCGGTGGTCGGTTTCTGAAGGAACTTCACATGCCGAACCAGCCCTTTATTCCGCCAGAAATCTGCACCGCTGATGTCGCCGAATGCCATCCACAGACCGGGATGCATGGTGGGGTGATCGGCAAGTTCGCTCCCTTCGACTGGCGGATGATTGCGCGTCACGCGAATGCCGGAGGGCGTATGCAAGTCCCGAAAATACGGTCGTCGGACTTTCGCATCACGAAAGACATACTCGAAAACGGGCTTGCCATCATGAGTGAGTTGCAGCCGATCGCTCTCCTGAGTGAAGCGGACTGCATCTCCAGCACCGCACGCATCTGGCGAACAAGCCATCAACGTCAACAGTGTCACTGCCATGAAGCGCGTCATGCGGAATTCTCCGAAAACAAAACCGACCCATCGCGCATTCCGGTACGACTGCGTCGGCTTTTCGAGAAACGAGATCCAGTG
>CAUZOL010000396.1:0-5900 GCA_963581435.1 Planctomycetota bacterium | reverse complement strand
AACGCGAGGCTCAAGCCACCGCACGCCAAGAACGTCGGCGACGACAGCGGGCTTTCCACCGTGCCAAAAGCCGCTGACGCCGTTCAATTCCTGTCCGTTGCTCCTGTCTGGATCGCCCGGTTACCTCCCAACGGGAATCGCGTGTTTTGATTTCGCGAACGGCAATAACGGATTCACTTCGTGCAGGTTGCGGTGTGTGTCGGGTGAATTAGCAGCCATTCGCGAAAACCAACGTATTTCCGGACTGTGTCTGATCCATGTTTGCCCCTCAGCGGTTGAGTGATAGCCAGCTGAAGAAATGCCCCGACGACAGTTCCGACAGACGGTCTGTTACGAGACATCTCACGTTCCACGAGTTTCTGACACAACCCCGCGAAACGGTCATGGCTCGTCCCACTCGATTTTGCAACGGGGAAGCGCCTTTTGCAGCCTGGCGACGCCGGCGGCGGTGACTTTGGTTTGTCGGATGTCTAATGATTGAAGTGAGGACAATTTCGCGATGTGGGCGAGGCCGCGATCGGTGATGTTGCTGCATCCCCACAACCAGATCTCTCTGATCCGTGGCAGATAATCCAGGTGTTGGAGTCCCGAGTCCTGGAGTTGATTGCAGCCGCCAAGGTCGATGGTCTCAAGCCTGCGCATTCGCTTCAGATGAACAAGTCCAGAGCCATCCAGTTTCGTGCTTCCCAGCCACAATTCTTTGAGACTGACTAAGTTTTCCAGGTGGGTTAAACTATCGTCCTTGATTGATGTGTCATTCAGCCAGACCGATAGCACTTGCCCGTTGGAATCCTGCCGGACCCTGCCACCCAAAACGACAATCGCATCGACCGCATTGAACTTTGAATTCACTGCGGGCGGATTCTCAGGTTGTGCGTTGTTCGTCGATGAGTCAGTGTCACCTGATTGGTTTGACGCGTCTGTGCCATCATCCACGATTGCTGCTTGCTGACCAGCATTTTGGATTGGCTTTATGTCCTTGTCATCCGGCCAGAAGTACGCAACGGCCGCCAAACCGGCTATCGCAACAGCGCCGAACCACCACCAATTTTTTCCTCCTCCTTGTGTTGTCGAGGCGTTACCATCGTCATGCGGTTTGACTTGAATTCTGGAGTCCGAAGGGGAACCCCGTCGAGCCGCAATTCGACTCTCTGACCGTGCGGCGCGAATTGTCGGCTCTACCGACGCGGCGTTGTCGGCTTCAGTTTTGATCGATTCATCCGCGGGGCGTGAAGACGGGGCATCAGAAGCCTTCGGAGGCTCAGTTTCTGCGGGCGTCTTGTAGTCGTAATCGACACCCCAGGCTGCACTTTCCGCCTTTTCACCTTCGGTTGTCTCGCCGACCGAGTACACATCCCCACCTGACGGCTGTGGACTGTCGTCGGTTGTGCTGGCTGCGTTTGACGTCCCGGTGTTGCCGCCCCCTTCCTTCGAGGGCGACTCCTCGATCTCTGGTTGCGAATTGTCTTTTTCACCCGGTGTGGATGGCGGATTCGCATAAGCGTAGTGCTGCATGTCCGAGGGAAGAACGGCGACTACGCGATTCTTGACCTCAGTGGACCATCCACGGGAAGCGACCGCAACGTCTTCGAACGCTGCGGGGGGCAAACGTGCGATTTCAATAATTTGACGTGCACGGCTATAACGCGTCAAAAACGAAAACGCCTCATTGGCATCGATTGAACTCAGCGCCTCAATCACGCCGTCTGCAATTGCCGCAGCTGAAGCGTGCTTGCGCCATGCCTCGAATGCAGCGATGCCACGTTCGAATCGCTCAGAATTGTCGTGATTGAGATCTCCAAGGATCTCGCTATCGACTACCGACATGCTTGCGATGTCCTAACTTTCGGAAGTCGAACGCGCGGTGACTCGGGATACCGAAGGTTCAATCTGGCACATTTTGGCGTTTTCCGTCCTCGTCGAGTTTAGCGATCAAATCCCGAATATAGTAAACGGTCTCCTGGAATTCAGACTCGCGCTGCATCTCGCGTGCTGGCCGATCCGGAGGTTCAACCTCGATTTCCTGCACCAGTGTCCCGGGCGAACTGCTGAGAACAAAAACCCGATCTCCCAGGTAGACAGCTTCCTCGATCGAGTGCGTGACAAAAAAGACCGTCGCTTCAACTTCCCGCCACAGCTTTACCAGCAAATCCTGCATGTTCATACGAGTTTGCGGATCGAGCGCACCGAACGGTTCGTCCATCAGAATGATTCTAGGTCGCAGAATCAGCGTTCGGGCAATCGCCACACGCTGGCGCATTCCGCCCGACAATTCGTGCGGATACTTGTACTGATCGGAGTCCACATCCAGTCCAATTTTGCCGATCCACTCGCGGCCCATTTGGTACCGTAGATGGCGCGGAATTCCCTGGCACTCGAGTCCGAACGTGACATTGTCGAGTACTGTGCGGTGATCGAAACTGGTGTAGTCCTGGAAAACCATGCCGCGATCGGCACCGGGAGCCGTGATCGGTTGTCCTTGAACCCACACTTCTCCAACCGTGGGCGGATGCTGAGGTTCCAAACCGGCGATCAACCGAAGAATCGTACTCTTCCCACAGCCACTTGGACCAAGGACGCAAACACTTTCACCTTTTTGCGGTATATCCTCGACAACGAATGTCACGTCTTCAATCGCAGTGAACTCGTTGGATTCTCCAATGTTGTATGTCTTCGCCACGCTGCGGAATTCGACAACGTGCGGACTCGCCAACTCGTCGGGCGCTCGAACATGATCGAGTACGTGTCCCAAGCCCACGTCGCCAGCGACAGCGTTTGGGGGAGGGGCCGTGTCGGAATCAGAATTCGCAGCTGGCGTTTCATTCATGTCGATTAGTCAGGTGTGCCTCGTTGAATTGCGTCGAGGAACTCCGGTGGCAGTTTGGGTCTCACAACCAAGCCCTTCAAACTCTCCCAGCCGTGTAGAGCGGCACGGACGCCCTTGTTCAAAACACCAACTCCTCCATAGCGATGTGGAAACAGCTCTCGCTGAATCCAATACAGAAGCCGGTCAATCACCAGCGCGACGGCGGGGATGATCAAGATAATCAGGTAGATGTGTTCACGTGGGCCTCGCCGTTGAGAAACGTTGATCAGGTGGCCTAAACCGCCCTCTTCGCCGGCCATTTTGATCGATTCCGCAAGCATGATGTAACCGAAGGCCAGGCCGAATAACAGCCGCAGGGAATTGAAGACTGACGGCATTGCCAGCGGAGTCAGGACTTTGACAATGACCTGCCACCGCCCGGCCCCCAGGGTGTAGGCCGTATCGACGTACTGGCTTCCCACCTCTTTGATCGCAGTCGCCGTGTCGGCCAGAATAAAGGCCACACAGGCGACGAAAATGAACATCACTTTCTGCATCTCATCCACTCCGAACATGATCATGCTCAAGGGGATGAGGGCCGCGATCGGTATGTTTCGACCGAAAATGATGAGTGGCGACAGAAAGGCCTCGACGGGGGAAAAGCAACCCGCCATAACGCCCAGCGGCACGGCGACGGCAACGGCCAGGCAGAACCCCATAAAAACACGCTTCAATGTGATCGCGGCGTTCGCTAACAGTCCCCGTTCGGACCACAGTTGTGGAAAGCTGGAAAAAGTTTCCTGCGGGCTGGGCAGGTTGATGGGGCTGACGATGCGTTCCTCGGCTTCTTCACCGCGAGTCACGAACGACCAAATCCCGAAACAGACGGCAATACATAGGCAGCCCAACGGCAAAGCCCGCCACCACGGAGTCGGCGACCGCAGAGAACACCATGCATGTAGTGTCCGTTTGATGAAGCCGTCTCTGGCTCGCGGGATTGCCGGTTCCGGGGGGGGCGTGCCTTGGTTGGGATGCTCGGCCATCAATTTACTCTTAAGGAATTCGCCGACTGCTTCGGAATCAACATCAATTATTCGGCCTCAGCCGCATAGATCTTCACTTCGACCCGCCGGTTCTTCGCCTGGTTTGTCGGGGCTGCAGAATCGGCCGGTTCATCCCAACCCACGCCATCGACATTGAATTGATTGGAGTCGAGATCGAATTTTGCGACGAGAGCCTGTTTGACCGCGTTGGCTCGGTTCAGCGAAAGTTCCTTAACCAAATCGGCTGGTACCCTGCCTTTCATGGAACTGTCGGTGTGGCCTGCAATAATGATCCGTGCCAAACCAAACGTGCCGGCCAGATTGGCGACTTCGTCCAGCACGTTCTTGACATTCGGATCATACAACTGTTGGACTGTTTTGCCATCGACGGTCTTATCGACCGTTTTGTCAAGATTCCAATCGTTGGGAGCGAAGTGGATGATGACCGTGTTCGTCAGGATCTCGTCACTTTCGACCTTAAGCTGACGCGTTGTCTTGGGCACGAACTTCACCGTGTATTCGTCTTTTTGAGAAGCGTACGGCTCTTCCTTGCGCAATTTGTCAACAATCGAGAAATCGACAACCTGATCGGCGGGAACGCGTTGGTGCTTAATGGTCCCGATATGGCGATAAAGGTAATAGGCCTGATTCCAAACGCGCTCGAAATTGGTCGGATTATTGTCATTCATCAAGAACTGGTAGTTCTCGGCGACGTTCGTGCTATGGGCGTCGGCCATCATTTCCAGGGCTTCGCTGGCGGGCAAACCGTATCCGGCCGCCATCAGTTCCGAGCACTTTTGTCGATTTGTCTCTTTCTTCATTTCCTCCATGCCGTCAAAGATGCCGCGGACCAGACCTTCGATGATGTCGGGGTGATCCTTCGCGAAATCCGCACGGGCAAACCAGACATCGGCGATCAGTTTGTTGGCGGTAAGCGTTGTGACTAACAGGCGGTTGCCCTTGACCTTCTCGAGGTTGTAAATGTCGGGAGCCCAGGTGACGGCCGCTGCGAAGCTCTTGTCGGTGTTAAAAGCGGCCGCCGCGGTAAACGCGTCTGGCACGGTTTCCATATTGACCTCGTGCGGCTGGACTCCGCCCCTCACCAACATATTCAGCAGGAAGTAGTGGGACGGCGAATTCTCAGCCAGCGCAATCTTCTTACCGCGCAAGTCACTGACAGTCTTGATGTTCTCGCGGACGATGATGCCGTCGCCGCCGTTTGACCAATCGACCTGTTGGTAGACCCGCGGCATGATCCGCGTATCAATTGGTTTTCCGGAAGAATCGACAAAGCTTTCCATGAACAGCGGAAGCATATCGAGTGTCGCCCATCCGATATGCATCTGGCCGATAGCGTAAGCGTTACGCATGGTGACCGGTTCATCGATCAGTACAAGTTCCACTTTGAATTCTTTGCCATCCTGCGTTTTCCACACCTTTTTGGGCTTGAAGCCATCATTGGCGAGGATGATCGGAGCCCAACCGGCCCACACGTTCAATGCGAACCGGACGGTGTTGTCTTCCATGGGCCGATAGGCGGCGGTGCCCTTGACTGCCGGTAGCCGTTGAGAAGGAACGTACGTCACTTCTTTGACCGTCGTTATTCCGCCGCCGTCGGCAGCTTCCGCAATCACTGGCATTGGCAGATCCTCCGGTTTGATGGGGGCAACTGGTTTCCCGTTGCCGCCAGCCTGAGGAGTTGTTGCCTCTTCATCGCTACCACACCCGATGTTGCAGAGTCCAATCAGGCCCGCGATGACAACAACAGCTGCCGGATAGAAGATCGGTTTGTTTCGTCCAGACATTGCGCGTTCTCCCAAACGTTGTTCTGATTGAGAAACTGTACGGGTACGGTGAACTTTGCTTTAACGAGGATTTTCTTACCGGGCACTTCCGACAGATACGTCTTGAGTTGCATGTCGTCTATCGAATTGACGACGAATCGGCCTCACGCTGAAGTGTCACGTTGTTGTACAGCACACCGCCGCGCAAATCAACGATTGGCTCACGGGATTGCTCGGCATTGACGTCAACAGGAGGCGTTGTTGAGC
>CAUZOL010000395.1:0-5913 GCA_963581435.1 Planctomycetota bacterium | reverse complement strand
AGGCAAGCAGCGTCCATGCAAGGACTTCCACACTTCTGAACCGACTACCGTTCGCGTCGCACCCCGCGCCAAGTGCGACACCCCGGCTGCCGGTTGAAGGCCGATGAGGCTCATAACCCGGCAACCAGCAATCGCGTCTGTGTCAGACTGGCGGTGACCCTTCGGTTCCGTAGCACGATGCTCAAAGAAGCCGCAAACCCCTTGAAACAAGCGTTTTCTGCTTTGAGGCAAGCATTTAGGACTGTTCTGACTTCCGTTTCAGTACGTCCACTTCTTGTCCAAATGGTGTCCAAAGCGGTACAAATTTGAGGAATCCTCAAATCCTTTTGCGACCATTCTGGTCGCTCACCGACTCATCGCTGCCGGATGCCGCTCATTGGACTCGGATGCCATATTCTGTTCGTAATGCGAACACCCAGCGGGGTAAAATGAATGTGTAACCTCATCCAGAATCACAACATCCGACAATACACCAATGAGCAAGATTTTCCACCCATTGCTGGCTTTTATCGCCTCGGCCACGGATAAAGAACTCGCCAAGTATGTCGAGTATCTCAAACATGAAAACAAGATTCTGCGGGCACGACTGCCCAAGCAGGTCCACACGACTGCCGAGGAACGGACCACCTTGTTGAAGTATGGCAAGGCAATTGGTCGAGCCATCGAGGAACTGGTTTCGATTGTCAGTTCGGCGACCTTCGACCGCTGGGTGCGTGAAGAAAAGAACGGCAAGCCGAAGCCGAAGAATCCCAAAGGCGGTCAGCGGAAACCGAAGGAACTTCGAGAACTGGCCCTGAAAATCGCCGAAGAAACCGGCTTCGGCCTGACCCGAATAATTGGCGAACTTCGCAAGCTGGGGATCATGAAGATCAGCTGGCAGACCGTGCGAAATATCTTGCAGGAGCATGGCATAGAACCGTGCTGTCTGTCACAACATTCTGGAGTTTTCTGCGCGAGTTCTCGCCACTTGGGGGCTGCGGCGGTGGAATCGGGCGTTTCTTGATGATCCGGTGCGCTGGTCCAGCGAATTTGTTTCAACCGCCTGTTCACTGGATCGAAGTTCGGCGCCGACATATTTTCGGCGCCGAACGAATGGACCTCAACGCGTCGGTTGAGATCGCATAACTTGAAGCGTTTCAAAACCCTTGTTTTTTAGGTTGAAATGTTCGACTGAATAAATTCACCTTACGGGTGAAGCGGAGTCACATTTCCGGGGTGTGAAAATGCTGAACCGTTCACGCGCTGACCGCTGGCCGCTGGTGAACCTTGGTGGCGGACCGCGATTGAAACCCAGCACACCAAAAGGCGTGCCGATTTACATCCACGACTACTACGGAAAAGGCCGGCACGCGAAGGTCGTCTGCACACGCGCGAAGGATCTGCTCGCCGACGGCAACAAACACCGCCAGGATCCGCCGCTGACCGGAAACGAATCGGTCGCCGCCGAGGTGAAGAACGTCGACTTTCCTCAGTTGCTCGACCCGGTCGATGACATTCCGCCGGCCACGATCATCACGACGATTCGCAAAGAGGGTGAGACCTTCATCGTTCAAGGAATCTCCCACGACAACGGGAAGATCGCCACCGTGCGAGTCAACGGCAAAGTGGCGACGCTGGACCACGTCACTGCTGGCGTGACCGACTGGTCCGTCGTTCTGGATGCACCGGCGACCGGCACATTCGTCGCGCAGGGAATTGACGATGCCGGAAATACCGAGAAGACACCGCATGAAGTGCGTTTCGCACCGAAGGCGAAAGTGGCTTCGGCACGTTAGAGCCGCGGTGATGCAATCGGACCGAACGAAATACCTTGGTTTGAGCTGGCGCGCTGACGACCGTCCAAGCCCGTGTTACCGGATCGAGCTCGATTCCGCAAAATGTGTGGGCTCCGCTGGCGCGTGCAGAGTCCGCAAAAACGGTCTTTACGACAATGAGGTTAAGTCATGGAACTGCACTCCGTCTGCGGGTATCATCGGGTCAACCGGCATCCTGTGCGGTCAGTTCGGATTTCGTCTGGGAAATGTCAGCTGATTCTTTCCATCCGATATTCATCGGCCCGGCATGTCATTCAACCACAGTCCAGGAACTTGACCGGAGACAGTGCATTGTTCGCAAGACACACGTCGAAGACAACATCTCGCCGCCCGCTGATCCAAGCCAGCCTCTTTGCGATTCTGTTCGCAGTCATTTTCGGAGAAGTGACTGTCTCAGGTGCAGCAGACGGCGACACGATTCGTAAGCTCGACCCGACAGTTCTTTCCAAGACGTGGCAGGAACGGGCATCGGGCATGGTTCGTGAGCGGCTGCGACGTCTCAGGACAGAAGCCAACGCGAAGAACCGTGCCGAATGGAACGCCATCAAGACGAAGGCCGACTGGGAACGCTACCGCGATGAACGGATCGCTCGCTTACGGGCCGCACTTGCCGAGTTTCCCACGCCACCCCCGAAGCCGAACGTTCGCACAACAGGCATCGTGAAGGGAGATGGCTACCACATCGAAAACACGCTCTACGAAACGCGTCCCGGATTCTGGGTGGCTGCTAATCTGTATGTGCCAGCCGTACCTCGAAAATCAATGCCCGGCATCCTGATCGCCAGTTCGCATCACCGTCATAAATGGCAGGGCGAACTGCAGGACATGGGGATGACGTGGGCACGAGCCGGATGCCGGGTGCTTGTCATCGATGAGGTCGGCTACGGCGAGCGGCGGGCGCATCCCTTCAACGCGTCGGCCGACTACGACGGGGAGTTTCGCGTCTCGCGACAGGATTACTACCACCGTTACGATAGCGGCGTGCAGTTGCATCTGCTCGGCGATAGTCTGATGGGCTGGTTTGCCTGGGACTTGATGCGTGGTGTCGACTTGCTGCTTTCATTGCCGGGAACCGATCCCGAACGAATCATCATTCTCGGTGCCGTCGCCGGCGGTGGTGATCCGTGTGGTGTCACCGCTGCACTCGATTCGCGAATCGCCGCAGCCGTGCCGTTCAACTTCGGCGGGCCGCAACCGGAAACACGTTATCCATTGCCCAAAGATGCTGAGACGACGTTCAATTATCTGGCCGGTTCGTACTGGGACTCGACACGCGGCTTGCGGCGCGGCGCGGCTGACGGTTTCTTTCATTGGTTGATCGTCGGCAGCATCGCCCCGCGTCGGCTGGTGTACGGCCACGAATTCGCCTGGGATCAGCCACGCGACCCGGTTTGGAAACGCTTCGAGACCATCTGGGGGAAGTTCTACGATCAGCATGACGGCCTGGCGTTCGCTCACGGTAAGGGTGGCCTGAGTGGACGACCACCCGCCGCCTCGCATTGCAATAACATCGGGGCATTTCATCGTCGGTTGATTCACGTCGCGTTCAAGAAATGGTTCAACATCAACGTCACGCCGGAAACCGAATACAGCAACCGCCGTGAAGACCGCGAACTGGTCTGCCTGACTGACGCCGCGCGACGCGATTTGAAGCCGAAGCCGTTGATGGAGGCGATGACTGCTCTTGCCGATGAACGCATCGCCCGCGCGCGCAAGTCGCTCGACGGAATGAGCGCAACCGAACGTAACCGGGAGTTGCGGCAGAGTTGGACGCGCGTTCTCGGCCGCATTGAACCTTCGATGAGGCCGAAGACCGTTGACTCAGACAGCGACAAACAGATCGGCGACACGCGGGTCGAACGTATCTCTCTCGAAGTCGAACCCGGCATCGTCGTGCCGTTGTTCTTGATGGCCCCGAAGAATGCAGCCAGCAAGCGTTCGCCGGTCGTCATCGGTCTGGCTCAATCCGGCAAGGCCGGCTTCCTGGCCAATCGTGCCGACGACATCACCTATCTGCTCGACTCAGGAGTCGCCGTCTGCCTGCCGGACTTGCGCGGTACCGGCGAGACAAAAGCCGGCGGTTCACGTGGCCGATCAGGAACCGACACGGGACGTTCGACCGTTACCGAGTTGTTCAACGAAACCGTTCTCGGCAGCCGATTCCGCGATCTGTTGTCCGTCATCGCCTATCTGAAATCGCGCAAGGATCTTGATCCCGGTCGGCTGGCGTTGTGGGGCGACTCGTTCGCGACGGTCAATTCACCAAAGGCCAACTTCAACGTCCCGCACGCCGTCAGCGGTCGTGCGAAGGAATCGGAACCGCTTGGCGGACTGCTGGCAATGCTGGGGGGCCTGTTCGTTCGCGACGTGCAAGCAGTCTACGTCAACGGCGGCTTGTCGGAGTTTCGATCGGTGCTTGCTCATCATGCCGTGCTCGTACCGCACGATGCCGCCGTGCCAGGAGCGCTGAGGACCGGCGACATTGCCGACTTGGCCTCTGGGATCGCGCCACGTCCGCTGCGAATCGGCGGACTTGTTGACGGCCTCAATCGCTCGCTGGCTGATCGAGATGTCGTTTCGATCTACAGACCGACATCACAGGCATATCGACAACTCAGCGCCGCATCCGAGATTACCCTGGGCGGCAACGTATCGGCTGGGGCGTGGCTATCGTCGCGGTCGGAGATCAGGTGAACCAGTCGCCGGGTGATGTCGGCTTGAGCGAAGACTGATTCGTGCGACACTCCTGTTTGCCGGACTCGGTCGCCTTCCGTGCTGAGAAGTGGGTGGGACACGCGCCGGTCACATAAGAGCACGTCGTGCTTCAGGATGATGCGGCGGTAGCCCTTGGTGACGCGTCTTTATTGGAAGACCATTTCTGTCGGCATTGAGCCTGTGTCCAACGTCACGGACCTGGGCGTAAGTCGGATGCCGTACGGTCAAAATACTCAGCCGACGTTTCTGGCCTATGAGATGAGGTGTTTTCAACGACTTTCGTTGCCCAGGTTCGTCCGCAGTAAAACCGGGATACAAGCCGTTTTGTTTCGGCGCCGAAGAATCGGTGCCGGCTCTTCCCTGTAACGAACCGGCCGAATTGAGCGTCTTTCAGATTCCAGAAGTGCAGGAAAGGCCTGCATTTAGCGATAGGCCGAATAATTTGACCCTACGGCATCACAAGGCTATTGCAGCAAGGACCCTCGCAGCTGCGCAGAAGCGGCTGCAAGTGGTCGAACTTGACGGTTTGTCGCCAAACTTCTCGGTCGACGGTGCGTCGCTCGGTGAAGTCGATCGTGACTCTTGAGCAATCTGGTCATTCGATCGTCCGTAGCAGACCTCAGCGGTCCGATTTTGGCTGCTTGCTGACCGGTTCGAAGCAGTACAACGTGTTGTTGACATTCGGACTGAAGAACAGCCGACCATTGGCGGCGATCGGTGTCGTGCAGGCGCGGGGAGCGAAGCCGCGGCTTTGTCAGAGGATCTTGCCGGTGTTCAAATCGCGGGCATACAACCCACTGGTACTGACGGCATACGAGATCCTGGCAGACGTCAGCAACACCGGAGCGCAGGAATGATCGGGACAGCCTCCGAGCACCTGGCGATTGTTGCGCAGGATCGGCTTGCCGCTTGATAGGTCGCGGAGAATTCCGTGGCCGCCGTAGCCTCGTGTGATGAAGAAGTTGTCGCCTAGCGCCGGGCTGTGCGAGTAACTCACCCGGTCGGCTTTCCACTTCAGGCCGCCGTCCTTCGCCGTGATGCAGTACATCGGCGCCCCGGACTGGCCACCCAGGTAGAGCAATCCGTCACGTGCGGCCGGTCGACCGTAGCCGTGGATGTGATAGTCGCTTTTGACCCACAGGGTTCTACCGGTCTTGGGGTCGACCGCCGCAGTACCGCCTGCTCCATCGCCCCAAGTCTTGCCACAGGAAAAGAACATCACTCCGTCCAACACGCAGGCTCCGCCAGCCAGCGATTTGTCGTTGCCGGGCAACGCGACTTGCCATAACGGCTTGCCGGTGGCAGCATCGAATGCCTTTGCAACAGGTCGAACCGGTTCGGCATCCGTTGTGACTCCGGCCACCACGTTGCCGACGACGACGGG
>CAUZOL010000394.1:0-5932 GCA_963581435.1 Planctomycetota bacterium | reverse complement strand
GGATGCGCGTGGGATCGTCGCGTTTCCATTTCGGCCGGAATTGCGGTGTCCAGGCGTCGTGAATGTCGTTCATCCGCAACGTCCAGATTGATTCCAACCCATGCTTGCGGGCAAACTCGCAGGACATCCGCAGCCCGTCTGTTTTCTGTTCGAGGAACTTCGCCAGATTGTTGCCCGCAAAACGGCCTTTCCTGGAACGAAAGACTTCGGCCACCTGCGTCTCGTGTGTGAACAGATTGAAGCTCTGTGTCGTCGAGTAGTAGATGCTATCGACGTGCGTGTTGAGCAGCGGCGAGTGTCGAACGGCAAGAAACTTCTCGGCCGTATCGGCCCCCTTGGTCCAAATGTCGTCGCCGTCGTTGTTGTAAATGACGCGTCGCCGCCGATGCGCCGCCTGACGACGGGCCGCATCCAGCGCAGCGGCCTCAAACGCTTCGATGCGTTCACTGCCTGACCATGCGGCTCCGAGTGTCGATCCGCCAGCAATCATGCCCAACAGAAACTCACGGCGAGTGGCGTGCATGGTTGCGTCTTTCGAATGTGGGACGGTACAAGAACGTGGTTACTGACACTGCCTCGATTATGCCTGCGTCGTCATTTGATCCGCAACCAAAGCCGCCAGTGTCACCTCGGTCCCGGCCAGCCCCAGTGAATAGAACAACGTGATCTCTTCACTGGTGCGCTCACGCGCGGCAGAACCTGTTACGAACGGCGCAAGCTCTTGCAAGCGATTGTGCAAAGGGGTTGCTACTGTGATGAACTCGTCACCACACTTCTCGACCTGAGCCAGCGTGTCAGTGACCAACAGCGCTGCCCGCTCGGCGACGCTGAGGTCGAGTTCCTGGTTGTTCTTAAACTTCGGGCCGACGTTGTTGATGTGCACGTCCGGTTTGAGCCAATCGGCCTGAATGATCGGGGTTGGACTAATCGTCGCGGTGATCAACACGTCTGCCTCTTCAACCGCTTCGCGCGCTGTGGCGGCCGCCTGCACCGGCTGTCCCAGTTCCTTGCTCATTTGCTCGGCAAACTCACGACAGCGCTCCGCGTCGCGGCTGAAGACTTTGATCTGATCGAATTGTCGTACCGCAGTCGCTGCCTGCAATTGGGTTTTGCCTTGCGGTCCGGTGCCAATGAGTCCCAGCACTTTGGAATCGGAACGCGACAGATATTTGACAGCCACACCGCCGATAGCACCGGTGCGAATTGGGCCGAGTTGCGTTCCCGCAACCAAGGCTTTGATCGCCCCGGTGTTGCCACAGAATACGGCCACCAACTCATCGCGCGCAGGTGATTTGAAATGCGTCGCATCGTAGGCGCGAAAACCAACCAACGAGTTTTCGCCGGTCGAACCACCGACGGTAAACACCAACTTGCCAGCCCCTGCCAGATCGGAGTCTGATCGCGCCGGCGCGATCAGTGTGCCTTCGGCATGCAACCGAAGCGTCTCTTCCATGCAGGTTACCGCTTGCGGCATGCTGAGATGTTTGGCAATGTCGTCGTCGGTTATCAGCAGATAACTCACTTGGCAGTCCTTTGGTTGGTCGAAACGTGTGACCCAACTTTCGCTTTCGCCGGCCGCATCGAGCGAAGAGCCGTAATGCTGATTGTAGCGAGACTCGTCCGTGTCATTACGAACAGGATTGCCTGCTGCATTCGGACTTGAATGTTGACCGCTGGCAGTTTGCACCTTTACAATAGAGTTGACGAGCAAGACCCTCCACCAACTTTGTGACGTTCTCCGTTGTCACAAACGTCCCAATGCGGCCTCCATCGGAAACGACATGGCCTTTTCACTTAGCGATCTCTGGAAACGTTCAGTTTTCCGCAGCGTGTCGTATTCGCTGTTGGTTTTCTTCTTAGGCGCGATGGCTGGCGTAGCGGATGAGAGCGATCCCCCTATCAACTTCGTCAACGACGTTGTGCCGGTGTTGACGAAGGCAGGCTGCAATGCCGGAATTTGTCACGCGAAAGCGGGTGGCGGGCAGAAGGGATTTCAGCTGTCGCTGCTGGGATTTGAACCGCTTGAAGACTTCGAAAGTCTGGTGAAAGACGGACGCGGCCGACGGCTGTTTTCTGCAGCTCCAGAGCAGAGTCTCGTCCTCAAGAAAGCGACAGGTGAAACCCCACACGGCGGTGGAACGCGAATCGCCCGGAATTCCGAGAGCTACGCGCTGCTCCGCGATTGGATTGAACAGGGCGCTTCCTTCGGAAGTGCCTCGGCGCCAAAGCTTCTCTCCATCGAAGTGCTGCCCGACCGTGGCTTGCTACAGATGGGGGCCGGACAGCAGCTCAAATCGCTGGCGAAATACTCCGACGGCAGCATCCGCGATGTGACATCGCTTGCGCTTTACGAATCCAATTCTGATGCGATGGCAACAGTCAGCGAAAACGGGCTTGTGTCCGTACTCGATCTCCCGGGCAAAGTCGCTGTGATGGTGCGTTACCAAGGCCAGGTGTCGGTCTTCACCGCTGCTGTGCCATTGGGGGCGACCGTCGGAAGCCTGCCCAAGACAAACAATTTCGTCGATGAACATGTCTTCGCCAACCTCAAACAGTTGGGCATTCCGCCGTCGCCCGTTTGTGACGACGTCACCTTTCTGCGACGCGTGACGCTGGACATCGCGGGGCGATTGCCCACTGAAGAGGAAGTCACCACATTCCGTAAAGAGACGAACAGCGACAAACGCGATCAGGTGATCGACCGGCTGCTGCGCAGTCCGCATTATGCGGACTACTTCGCCAGCAAGTGGACCCCGCTGCTGAAGAACCGGCGCGACGCCACGAGCGACATCACAGCCAACTTCGCGTTTCACGCCTGGATTCGCGACAGTCTGCTGGCGAATGTTTCCTACGATCAAATTGTGCGTGAACTGCTGGCCGCTACGGGGACGGTGGTCGAGAACCCGCCGGTTGCCTGGTACAAGCGGGTGAAGGATCCGAAGGAACAACTTGAGGATATCGCTCAGTTGTTTCTGGGTGTGCGGATGCAATGTGCTCAGTGCCATCACCATCCGTTCGAGCGCTGGAGCCAGGACGACTACTACAGTCTGGCGGCCTTCTTCTCCCAAATCGGACGAAAGCCGACCGCCACCGCGGGCGAAGATTTGATCTTTCACAAACGCGGTCTTGCCACGGCGAAGAACGTCAAGACGGGCCAGATGCTCAAGCCGGTGGCCTTGGGAGATGACGTCGGGGAAATCGCGGCAGATGAAGATCCACGGCTGCGACTGGCGAACTGGATGAGTTCAAAAGAGAATCCGTTTTTTGCCAAAGCACTCGTCAACCGCTACTGGAAACACTTCTTCAAGCGTGCATTGATCGAGCCGGAAGACGACATCCGCGACACCAATCCACCGACCAACTCGGAACTGCTGGCAGCACTGGAAGAACACTTCATTAACAGTGGCTTCGATCTGAAGGAATTGGTCCGGGTCATCACCCGCTCGAAAACGTATCAACTCTCGTCGCAGCCGAACGAGCACAATCTGGCCGACCGCCAGAATTACTCGCGATTTTACCCGCGTCGATTGCCGGCGGAAGTTCTACTGGATTCGATCGACGATTTGACGGGGGCCAGCACCAGTTTTGCCAACCTGCCGACGGGAACACGTGCCATCGCGTTGCCGGACAACAGTTACAACAAAAGCTCGGCATTTTTGAAAGTCTTCGGAAGACCGAACAGCGCGAGCGTGTGTGAATGCGAACGCGTTCAGTCTTCCAACCTCGCGCAAAGCCTGCATCTGATCAATTCTTCAGAAGTCAAATCGAAACTTGCCGGTGGCAACGGTCGTGCTGCCCGGCTTGCCAAAGCCAAAACGCCGACCGAGCAAAAGATCGCCGAATTGTATCTGGTCGCCTTCTCGCGCGAGCCGCGTCCCGACGAATTGAAGACCGCACTGGATTACCTCAACGAGCCACTGACCGACGCCAACGGCAAACCAATCGCCGCGAGCACCGCAGCTGCAACAAACTTTCAGGATTTGATCTGGGCGTTGATGAATACCAAAGAATTTCTGTTCAATCACTGAGACCAACTCCCGGTGTAACAGGAAACGGGAAGATTGAGGACACGGAACATGTTGAGACAGATTTTTTTCGCCGCAGCGACCCTTGCTGTAACGTTGTTAACGACGTCCGCCACCATGGCCCAGTCGGTTTGCCTGCCGGCTCCCCGGTTGCTGACGACCGTCCCGATGGGCGGACAGGTCGGAACCACCGTCGAAGTCACCATCACCGGTGACAATATCGAAAACGCAGATCAACTTCGTTTTTCGCATCCCGGCATCACCGCGACGCAGAAGCTCGGAAAAGATGGTGCAGCGATCCCCAACCGGTTCGTGGTCGCCATCGCCACCGACTGCCCAACGGGGATCCACGAGGCTCGGCTGATGACGCGACTGGGAGTTTCGTCGTCGAGAGTTTTCAATGTCGATACCCTGCCGGAAACCACCCGCGTCAAACCAAACACATCGCTGAAAAACGCGATGGCAATCGACGTCAACTCCATCTGCAACGCGTCGATGACCCGGCGATCCGTCGATTATTACTCGTTCGAGGCACAGAAGGGACAACGCATCGTCATCGACTGTGCCGCCAAGGGTATCGACTCCAAACTCAAAGCGGTGTTAATCGTCGCGGACTCAACGGGAGCCGACCTGCAGGTCGAACGCCGCGGCGGGGCGATTGATTTCACCGCTCCCGAAACCGGAAAGTATGTGGTCAAAGTACACGACCTCACCTTCAACGGTGGCACCACACACTTTTACCGGCTCGCACTTCGCCAAGCCGCCGTGGGCGAAGACGTCCCGCGACTTCCCTCAATCAAGACCGTCAGTTCGTTTTCCTGGCCACCGGCGGGGTTGACCAGCAATGCTGTTCTCTCCGAAAAAGAACCAAACAATCGGCACGCAGCAGCGCAGCAGATCACCCTGCCCTGCGACATTGTCGGCAGTTTCTTCCCTGCAGCCGACGTCGACACCTTCGAGTTCACCGCAAAGAAAGGTGAAGTCTGGTGGGTTGAAGTCGCATCCGAGCGGCTCGGTCTCTCGACCGATCCATCCATCGTCGTGCAACGCGTCAGCGGCGAAGGCGCGAACGAAAAACTCTCCGACGTTGTGGAGTTCAGCGACATTCCCAGCCCCATGACACTTTCGACCAACGGGTACTCATATAACGGCCCGCCCTACAACGCCGGCTCGTCCGACATCATCGGCAAACTGGAGATTCGCGAAGACGGGATTCATCGCCTGCAACTGCGCGATCTGTTTGGCGGCACACGCAGCGATCCGCGTAACATTTATCGGTTGATCCTTCGCAAGGCGGCTCCCGATTTCGCTCTCGTCGGCTGGGCGCTCCACATGAATTTGCGCAACGGCGATCGCAACGCCCTTTCAAAACCAATTGCGTTACGCGGTGGGGCGACCATGCCAATTGAAGTCGTGGTGGTACGCCGAGACGGCTTTAAGGGCGAAATCGAACTCTTCATGGACAACCTGCCCGAGGGTGTGACTGCTGCCGGTTTGAAAATTCCTGCAGGCAAGTCGCGCGGCATTATGCTCATCACCGCCGAACAGGATGCGCCGCGCGGATTAAGCAGCGCGTCATTCTTTGGTCGTGCGACGATTGACGGAAAAGTGGTAACTCATCCCTGTCGGCTCGCTTCGATGCAATGGCCCGTGCCGGATGCGTCCCGCGAAATCCCCAGTCCGCGATTGCTGGCCGACGTACCGGTTTCAGTCGGCGGATCGGAATTCGCGACCATCACAATCGCGCCCGTCGAAGAGAAAGTCTGGGAAGTCACCGCCGGTGAGAAATTCACCATCCCGCTAGTTCACACGCGCCGCTGCGAATTCTCCGGTGCCAACATCAGCTTGAAAACTTACGGTGCTGGCTTTGAAAGGGTCGCTGCATTCGACGCTCCACTGGCCGGCGA
>CAUZOL010000393.1:0-5940 GCA_963581435.1 Planctomycetota bacterium | reverse complement strand
GACCCGCTAAGTCGCATTCAAGATCACCGATATTCGTTATCGTCAAACGTTGCAAAAAAAATATTGACTGTCGTACCATTCATTTCGTCACACTCTTTCAACCAGCATGAGCCTATTGGCACCGCAGGGAACCTGAACGATTCTGGAACCGTGCGAAGACCAGAAAACCCGCAAGGGATATTCCGGTCAGGCAGGCTGTTCATCCGCCACATCTCGGTAGACCAACAAAATAGGAAAGCCGCGAAAACCTTGCCAATTGCAAGTCGTCGCGCTGGGGGAAACTACGCCAGCAATCGGAAGTTTTGGCCAGAAATCGGCCGTTGTCGCCATCTTGTCGAAATTCGTTTCTCCGTGCGGCTGGACCGACCGAAACGGGGACTATAAGATCGGGTTCCCACGGACCTTCCCGACTTTTGAACCAGCAACATCTTCCACAGAGAGACCGCGTGACATACCTCTTTAACACGTCCGAACAGCAACGACAGATGCTCGATGTGATCGGCGTCAGCTCCATCGACGACCTGTACAGCGACATACCGCACGACTTACGGCTTCAGCGCTCGTTAGACATGTCTCCTCCGCTGACCGAGATCGAGTTGGAAACCCACCTGCGGGAACTGGCCGAACAGGACGATGGAGCCGGCTCGCGCGTTTGCCTGCAGGGTGGCGGTGCATACGATCACTATGTGCCGGCCGCCGTCGATGAAATCGTCGGACGCGGCGAGTTCTACACCGCCTACACGCCCTATCAGGCCGAAGCCAGCCAGGGATCGCTGCAGGCGTTCTTTGAATTCCAAACGCTCATCTGCCGGCTGACGGGAATGGATGTCTCCAACGCCAGCCTGTACGAAGGAGGCACCGCCGTCAGCGAAGCCGTGTTCATGGCGATGCGCGTCACCCGCCGACACGGCAAGGTCGTGGTGTTAGGCTCGGTTCATCCGGAATACCGGCAGATTCTCGCGACCTATCTCACACGCTTGAATTGCGAGTTGGTCGAGGTTCCCACGCCTGACGGCACCGTCGATCTCGACCGTGTCGCCGACGCCCTCGACGATCAAACGGCCTGCGTCGTCGTCCAGCATCCCAACTTCTTCGGTCTGCTCGAACAGGCCGAACAGTTGTCCGATCTGGCCCACGAATGCGGTGCCCTCTCTATCCTCTCATTCGATCCAATCAGCCTCGGATTATTGAATCGTCCCGGCGATTACGGCGTCGATATCGCCGTCGCCGAAGGCCAGCCGCTTGGCATCCCGCTGCAATATGGCGGCCCACTGTTGGGCATCCTTACCTGCCGCGAAAAGTTTGTGCGGAAGATGCCGGGCCGTCTGATTGGGCAAACCACCGACCGCAACGGCAAAACCTGTTACGTTCTCAATCTGCAGGCCCGCGAGCAGCACATTCGCCGCGAAAAGGCAACGAGCAACATTTGCACCAACCAGGGCCTGCTCGCCTTACGGGCCACCGTGTATCTGTCGCTGCTTGGCAAAGTCGGCCTGCGTGAAGCTGCCGAACTCTGCTGCCGGAAAGCTCACTATGCCGCCGAACAATTGACCACAATCGACGGCATCGAATTGATGTTCAACCGCCCGTTCTTCAAAGAGTTCACACTACGCTGCCAAGGCGGCGCGCAGAATATTCAGAAGAAAGCCGCCGCCGCAGGGTTCGATCTCGGACCAGAGTTGACGAGCTTCGGGAATCTCTCGGGAGTGAACAACACCAACGAAGGGCTGTTGGTCGCGGTGACGGAAACGCGAACGCGGGATGAAATTGACCGGTTAGTAGAGACTTTGACGACTTGAGAAAATTGTCTGTCGTGATTTTTTGATCGGCCACAAAAAACGCAAGAGGTCGCAAAAAAGAACTGTAGAACACCGCAACATGATAGACGCATGAATTGAGCTTCTGCGTCTCTGTTTTCATTTTTGCGCGTTCTTGTGTTTTTTGCGACTATACATTGCTGGAAAATTGCGGACTGAAATCTATGCGTAACAAATTAGCCACTCAACCCCTCTTCAAACTCTCCGTCCCCGGGCGACGCGGTGCTGTCTTTCCCGACAGCGACGTTCCCCGGCGGCCGTTGGATGAACTGCTGCCGACCGATCAGCTTGCCGAGAGTCCGCCGGAATTGCCGGAGTTGACCGAGCCTGACGTGATTCGGCATTTCGTCAATCTCTCGACACTGAACATGTCGGTCGATGCGAATTTTTATCCGCTGGGAAGTTGTACGATGAAGTACAACCCCAAACGACATGAACGGCTCGCTGGGCTAACCGGCCTGGTTGATTTGCATCCCTACCAGTCGGAAGACCGCTCGCAGGGCATGCTGCAGTTGTTGTTCGATATGCAGCAGATGCTGGCGGAAATCGCCGGGCTGCCGGCCGTTTCGCTACAACCCGCAGCCGGCGCACAGGGGGAATTCACAGCACTGCTGGTGGCAGCCGCCTACTTTCGCGAACGCGGAGAAGAACGCACACAGGTGCTGTTTCCCAGCAGCGCTCACGGCACCAACCCCGCCAGTGCTGCGCTCGCCGGCTTTGAGTGTGTGCAAATGAAAAAATCAAAGAACGGTCTGGTCGATCTCGATGTGCTCGCCTCGCATCTCAGCGAGAAGACCGCCGTCTTCATGATCACCAACCCCAATACACTGGGGTTGTTTGAACCGGACATCGCAAAGATTTCGCAAATGCTGCACGACGTCGGCGGGTTGGTTTACGTCGATGGCGCCAATATGAACGCAATTCTCGGCGTGACCCGACCGGGCGATTTCGGCGGCGACATGATGCACTACAACGTTCACAAAACCTTCACCGGCCCCCACGGTGCTGGCGGACCGGGAGCCGGCCCGATTGCCGTCCGCGACTTTCTCGCCGACTATCTCCCCGGCCCAATCGTCACCCGGCAAGCGGTGGATGGAACTGAAGACGCGACATTCCATCTCACGACACCGGAGAAATCGATCGGCCGCATGCGCACATTCTTCGGCAATGTCGGTATATTAGTTCGCGGTTACTGTTACCTGAAGACACTCGGGGCACAGGGGCTTCGCGATGTGTCGGACAATGCCGTTCTGAACGCCAACTACCTGATGGCCAAAGTGGCCGACATCCTGCCGACCGAACAGGGCAAACACTGCATGCACGAGTTTGTTGCAACGGCTCGCATTCTGAAGCAGGAACGAGGCATCTCGGCAATGGACATTGCCAAGCGGCTGTTGGATTTTGGATTCCATGCCCCGACAGTCTACTTCCCACTGGTGGTGGACGAAGCGATGATGATCGAACCGACCGAAACCGAGTCGAAAGAAACGATGGATCACTTCGCCGAGACCTTGCACCGAATCGTCGAGGAAGATTCCGAGTTTCTCCACCTCGCTCCGCACAATGCGCCCGTCAGTCGCCCCGATGAAGTCACTGCCGCCCGCAAGCCGGTGGTGAAGTGGACGTCACAAGAGTAGCCATTCATCGCTTGCGGTTTAGCGGACCCCAACCATGCCACCCGCCGCGCGTGTCATCATTGATCCTGATCCACGCCCCGGCCCAATGAACATGGCCATCGACGAGGTTCTGCTCGAATCGGCGCTCGACCGCGGAATTCACACTCTCCGTTTTTATCAGTGGTCGCAGCCGACACTGTCACTCGGCTATTTCCAAAAGCCGAACGATCCCAACATTCCAGCATCGCTGCGAAGATTGCCGATCGTTCAGCGTCTGTCCGGGGGCGGCGCGATCGTCCATCACTACGAATGGACCTACTCCTGCGCCGTACCTGCGGCATCCCCACTGGCTCGTGTGCCAAGTGATCTCTACACACGAATGCACAACGCGATCGTCAACCTGTTGCGCCGTCACGGCATCGATGCGGCACTCCGCAGCGATGCCAATGTCTCCGACGATGCGAAGCAGCAAAGCGATAGCGCTTTCCTCTGTTTCACTCGCGGCGACCCGAACGACGTGATGCTGGCCGGCCACAAGATTCTCGGCAGCGCTCAGCGCCGTCGCCGGGGGGCGATTCTCCAACACGGCAGTCTGATGTGGCGAGCATCAGAGTACGCGCCGGAATTGTCGGGGATCTGCGATCTTGCAACCGCACCAGCGGATCTGGAGCGGTTTCATACCGAACTGGCCGCGGGCATGGGATCGCAGCTGGGAGAGAGCTTGTATGACACCTCGCTGACTGAAGAGGAAATGCACCGCGCTGGGGAACTGGAACGCGCGCGGTATGGACCGACGGATCGCGACTGACGTTGGATGTCTGCGATGCGTTGCATCTCAGCTATTGGGACGTGATCCGAATTCCGTCCCGTTCCACAACAAATGCCAATCCCGCCTGCTTGACGACTGCCGTTAAAATCGCCCCGACGGTCGTCTCTTCGAGTTTCTTGACCGTGATTGGTTTTTCTAATTGATCCGCGGCTGCGCCCAACTGCTCTTTATCGATGCGAATTGGCGCGCCCACCATCTCTTCGACTTCCCGCAGCACAACACGAAACGGTGCCGCTTGCCGATGTTCGTATACAAGAATCTTCTGCGAAAGTAACGCTGCCACATCGATGACACGCGGGGGCACCGGAGCTACCACCGCCGGTTCTGCCAACGCCACATGTTCCTCATTCGGCGGTGGAATCGGTTCGGCCCCGTTCGCTTTCGCCACGGGATCGCCGGGAGGTTTCGGCTGAGTGATTGGGCGTGGGTCGCCCGGCTCTCCGGGAACTTTCACGTCGAGCGGAAAGCCGTCGGCCATCGCCGCCATGCGTCTCATTAAACGTGGGTCCGTATTCGACGAAAGAAACCGCACGCTGCCGTCGGCCATCAGCACCGACATTCCCTCGTTTTCACCGGTGCTGAATCCGTCGGGACCGTTGATATACGGTTCGCGCGACAGCGGCCGCATGGTTGCCGTTCCGCTACCGGCCCAACCCCCAATGTCCCGCGTCACGCCAGCCAACATCATCGTGTTGGCCTGTCCGTCTTTGATGTCTGCCAATCGCGTGCGGCGATTGACTCCAAAAATCCCGGCCCTCGAGTGTCCGACAGGCAACATCGCCGCATCCTCGCCGACGCCGGAAATGCCGACGAAATGCGTCGCGGGATAACGATCGGGACCGGTCAGCTGCGGCACATCGGGATTCAAGAATTCTGAGAATCTTCGGCGAGCAAACCGGTCGTTGAGCGGGTCGCGCCACGCTTGATCCCACTGCGGCTGCGAACCGGCCTTGGCGTCCACGTCGGCCACCAGTTCCGCCAACCAACTCAGTCGCTGACTCTCCGTCAGACCTTCCGCTGCTGAAGCCGAAGCAGGAAATCGCCCGTGTTCGCCTACGAACGTCATCATCGATCGCCCCAGTTTTCCCAACCTCGTTTGAAGGCCGTCGTCCTTTTCTTTTCGCCGCTGCACCACATTGCCCACAAGTTCGTTTGCGCCGACATTCTGTTTATCGGCAGGTGAAGTTCCCGGCGTATTGCTAGCGTTCGGCTCGCCGTTGGAATCTTCCATACCGAACGGCCAGGCGATCGCCAACAGCAGAACACCCGCCACCGCCGCAACGCTCCATGCCACACCGGTCGCCGACGTCAACGACCCAGCCCACTGCTGCAACCGACTCGGTTGGGTCACCGAACGCCCTGTAGCAACCGCTGCCTTTGCCGTTCCTGCCACCTTTGCCGCAGGTCCGTTTGCCGCTGCCTTAACTAGCGTGGCCGTGACTTTCACCAGCTGCAATTCGCGCGGACCATCGGCCAGAACTTGAATTTGCTCGCCGCAATCGGGGCAATCGACCTGCTGCCCGACGTGCTTGCGATCGCGAATTCGCAGCACGACCGAACAATGAGGGCATTGCAGCCGGTTTGGTTGCATCGGCGGTTCCACTCCGTCGAAAGATACGGCCCGTCACTTATCGGTGGGACGAAGAACCTTCACGGTGGGCGACTCCTTCACCCCCCT
>CAUZOL010000392.1:0-5943 GCA_963581435.1 Planctomycetota bacterium | reverse complement strand
AACCTGTCGCCGCCTCGGCCGCCACGCTCTCGGCTGGATCACCGATGCCGTCACCCACAAACAGCAAAACCGCCCCACACCAACCCTGCTGCCAAGCACGTGATCGCTACGCTGTGAACGGTTACGTTGGTGCCAGCCGCTTTCCGCACTAATTCGAACGTGACTGCTATCGGCTGCGGTGCCGTGTTGGGCTAGGCGAACGAGGGCGAGAATTCCACACCGATAGCAAGAAGCCGACAAAGACTCCGACGAGACCAGCGACGAGCATACATCGCGGGGTTTCACCAAATCCATGATCGTATCCATATACCGTAGGCACCAGACACGGTCCGCCGATTGTGGCAAAGAAGAACGTAGTCAGCAGCGTGATTATTCCTGTTTTTGCGGCACATCCAACGTTCTGACGATTCAGCAGAATGATGAGTGTGGTCAGGCTGCACCCAAACAACACATCGATCACGATGATTGTAAGAATTTGGCCGACGGAGAGTCCGATTCGCAGTGTAAGCACGAACCACCAGACTATCATTAGCCAACTAGCGGCAATTGACACTGACTTGAGTAGGATGCTCCTGCGGCTCATCTTCACAGAACGCTCAACGGGGAATTAGCTGGCAATTATGTCGCAAAGGGCGCATGTCTAGAGACATTGTCGCACAGTCCGCCGTGATTTGCAGCAGCATTCTGAACAAACTTCAACACAAGTGATTGGCGGGGGCAACGTCACTCGTCGTTCCGCTGCCCCATCAACAGCCGCTCGATTGTTGACAAAAACAACTTCTCACTCGGACCGGCGAATGAGTACGTTTGCTCGTATCCGCCGCGGTCGGTGAAGATGCGGTCGCCGCCGATGTAGCCCATGCCGCAGTCGCCGTAACCGGCGACGCACACAAACCGACGCGGCCGCATCGTCTGAGCGGCCAGTTGAAACTGCACAAACGGCTCGCCCGGCAGGTGCAGCATTTGCATGCGGCCAATCGACAGGCAACTCAGCTCGACCGGCTTGCCCGACTTCACACGCTCGATCCACGCCAAGGCAATCGCCGCCTTACGGCGTTGGCTTGTTTTCGCGTTGGGATTGGCAAGGATCTGCCGCTGTGCAGCTTCAGAGAATGCCTTGTCGGTTCGCAACGGAAACTTGATTGGCTCGACTGCCCACGCCATCGGCCCAACGGGATGCCGTTTCAGGCCGGCGATGCTCTGTTCGATGCTCTTTTGCAGGCGGTCCACAATCTCCGAGCGGGCTGTTTGCGAACCGTCGTTGTACTTCCCGAACGCAACGTCGCCCCCGCAACCGGTCAGATAGAGTTGAAACACTCCCGTGCTTTTTTCGAGTCGCGCGCGGATGATCCCCGGCACGTCGTAGCTTGCTCTCCCATCGCCGTAAAAACTTTGCGGATGCGACGCGTAATAGTGCAGATGCGCGACGGCGTGATTGCCATCGCCGAACGAGACCGTCCGCACCCACGGATCGATCACACCTTCCGGCAGATTGCGCAGCTCGGGGGCTGATTTCGTACTGCTGCTGCGTCCGCGAATCGAGCCGTCCGGCTGTTCCAGTCGCCGATTCGATGCCACGCGTTCGACCTTCGCCCGTCCCGCGCCGATGTGCGTCACCGGTTGCCAATTCTTCTGACTCTTATGAATCGCTGCCGAAATCTTGTCCGCCATGTCGACCAGATATTCAGCGGTGGCAATGCGTCGCGGGTCATCCTGAGCCAGTTCGAGCCGCTGCGCGGCCGTCGAGATTGCCGGGGCCGTGTGCTGATGGAGGCAATGCAAAGCGACGTGCGACGCGGGGACTTTGGCCGCCTTGCCAATCGCGTCGCGCAAAAAGTCGTACGATTCGTTGTGAACTTCCATCAGGTCGAGTGTGCAGATGACACACGCCGTGCGGGAGTCTTTGAGCAGAATCCCACGCGCCAGCAGCGGATGCTCAGCCGTTTGCAGGACCGGAATAAACCCCTGCCCGACCGGCGTGCCCAGTCTCGGAGTGATCTCCACCGAAAACGTCGCGACGCGCAGGCCCTCGCCTGCAATGCCTCGTTCGCACTGCATCAAGGGCAATGCCGAGAGGACGAGTACGAAAATGAGGCTTCTCATTTTGTTCCCAGGCAGTAAAGGACATCCTGTTGTCGGCCACCAACACTTTGGGTGGTGCGGATGTAGATTCGATTTCCGCAAATTGTGGGCGTGGCGAAACCGGAGTTGCCCAGTTTGTTCTCGGCCAACAGTTCGAACTTCTTCGGGCTGGCTTTATAGACGAATGTTGTGCCGTTTTCGATGGGCTGATAGATCGTGTCGCCGACGAGAACCGGCGAGGAAGAAACAGGCCCCTTGAGACGTTCGCGCCACATCATCTCGCCGTCGGCCGCGCGCCGGCAGATGGCAATTCCCTGATCGGTCAGCGCGTAGATGTAACCGTCGTAGGCGAGCATCGATTGCTCGTAGCATTTCTGTCGGTCCTTCCAAACGACTTTGCCGGAACCGTCGGCCTTCATGCAAATGGTTTCCGCTTTCGGGTAGCCGCCGCTGGCAAACACGAGATTATCAGTCCACACCATCGAACCGCAGGTCGCCATGGTCGTCCCGGGAAAGGCCCACAATCGCTTACCGGTCTTGGGATTGTACGACGCCAGCAACTCGCAACCGCTAATCAGCAGTTGATCGCGGCCGGCCACGTTGGCGACCACCGGCGAGGAGAAGCTGAGCTTCTTCGGTCGCGTGGCCCGCCAGACGCGTCGTCCGCTTTCCCGATCATAGGCGGCAATGTAACCGCCCTTTTCATAGTCGGCTGCAACGATCACGACCGAATCGTAAATCAGCGGAGAGGGGGCGTAGCCGTATTGATAGACGCGGGGATCGAACGGCCCGATGTCCTTTGTCCAGACTTTCTTCCCTCGAAGATCCAGCGCGGCCAACGTCAGGCGGGCATGATGGTGAAACGCGACAAACAGGCGCTCGCCGTCGCAGGCGACGGTGCAGGTGGCATGCGTATTCTTGCGGTGCGTCTTGGGGAATCCGCCGCGGCTGATTTCCGTTTGCCAAAGCAGTTTTCCGGTGGCGCGATTGCAGGCAACGACACTTTGGACCTGCTGTCTCTCGTCGGCCGTTGCCAGGAAAATCTGGTTCCCGACAACTGTGGGCGAAGAATGCCCACGGCCCGGTAGCGAACTCTTCCAGAGGACGTTTTGCCGCTCGCTCCAGCGCACCGGCACACGTTGGTCGGCCGCGGCAACCCCGTTGCGGTTCGGTCCCCGCCACCAGGGCCAGTCGTTCTTCTCGGGAACATACGCGGGAAAGGCCACCGCCTGCGAGACGAGCAACGTCAACTGAAATAGCACGAGCGCTGTGATGCGAGTCATATCTTGCCTCATATTTTATATGTCTGGAATTCGTCTCTGTTGGAGTCGCGGCTTGCATGTCGCGTTTTGCGGCACGCCGCCGTCTCTCAATCGATGATTCTGATGCAGGACGGACTCGGTATCGAGACCGGCTCGCCGACGGATTTCAGGCCACCGGTTTTTGCATCAATTTTAAAGACTGCAACATTGTTGCCGGGCATGTTGGCGCACAGCAGCAAACTCCCGTTGCCTGCGATCAACAGATTCTGCGGCCCTTTGCCCAGGCTTGGCACAATCGCCAGCAGCGAGAGCTGGCCGTCGTCGCCGATGCGGTACGCCGCGATACTGTCGTGGCCACGATTGGTGCCGTACAGAAAACGTCCGTTGGGCGTGATCTTGAGGTCGGCACAATGGCTGGTGCCGTCAAAGTCGTCCGGTACTGTCGAAATCGTCTGCCGTTCGATAAGCATGCCGGTGTCGCCGTCGTAATCAAATTGTGTGACCGAATTGGCCAACTCGTTGATGACATAGAGGTGTTGACCGTTGGGGTGAAACGTCAGATGTCGTGGGCCGGCGCCGGGAAGTGTTCTCGCAAAGGGTTGCTGGTTGGGCGACAGTTTCGCGGTGTTTGCGTCGAGTCGGTAGCAGAGAATCTGGTCGAGACCGAGGTCTGCGGCGTAGGCAAATCGGCTGTTCGGGCTGACGACGAAGCAGTGGGCGTGCGGCTCTTTTTGCCGCGCGGGGTTGATGCTCGAACCCTGGTGTTGCACGAACGAAGATATCTCGCCCAGCGATCCGTCTTCGCGCACCGGTAACGACACGACGCTGCCGGTGGAATAGTTTGCGGCGACGACCGTCTTGCCGGTCGCATCGACGGCGAGATAACAGGCTGCCGTCCCGCGGGCCGACTGGCGGTTCAGCAATTTCAGCTTGCCATATTTTCCCACGATCTCGAAAGCGGCGATTTGTTCGTGCTTTTCTCCGCCGAATGTTCCCGGTGCGTGAATCGAATACAGAAACTTATGGTCCGGCGACAGCGCCAGAAAGAACGGATGCTCGACGTCGGCAGTCCGTTCCGTCGGCTTCAACTGTCCGTCCTTCACATCCAGATGGAAAGCATGGATGGCTCCTTTTTCACCGGGTGCGAATGCCGAGATAAAAACAAGCGGTACTTCCGCGCGTACCTCAGATGTTGCTGCATGTAGGACGACACTTGCCAACAGCAGCGGAAATAAAACTGACGTCGCAGAACATTGCATGACAGGCTCCGGGGAGAGAATTTGCGTTGTTATTATCAAGAACCGAACACCGGCGACGACTTCAAACTGTTGGGACGTCGAACTCACTCTGCTTTGCGTACCATCACCTCGCTGCTGACCAGCGCTTTGCGTTCGTCGGTGACGTCGATGTACCAGGCGGTTGCATCCTTTGGTGGGGCGGCTCCGCTGATGGTGTTGTTCTTAATGTGGAGTTTCTGTGTGGTCCACTCACGCTGCGGGTTTTGGCGATGTGGACCAGTGGTGAAATGCAGACGGGCAGACATGAGTTTGGTCGAAGTCTTAACCTGCGCCTGCAGTTGATTCTCTTTCACCTGTGGCCGCGAAACGACCGGCAGCGGAGTCGTTCCTTTGATGTACTGATCGACGAACAGAAAGAATTCCGGGAAGCCGAAAATGTGACCGTGTCGCATTCGCAGTTGAATGCTGTAGTTCTTTTCGCCCGCCACCAGCGCGCAGGTTTTTGCGTAGCTATCCATAGGGTAGGCGAAATCGTTGCTGCCGTTGAGAAACATCACCGGCATGGTTGCCGAGCCGATGTACCGCGACGGGTCCCACAGCTTGTGCCACTTCTCCACCTGTGCCGGTTTCATTTTATCGAATTGCGATGCGGTCCAGGCGCTGTTGTCTCGCAGGAATCCGCAGCCATACACCGGCATGGCCACCTGAAACCGTTGATCGAGACCGGCCACTATGCAGGTGAGGTAACCGCCCCAACTGATGCCGGTGAGCGCGGTACGGTCAACATCGACTTCGTCAAAACTGCGAAGCAATGAATGGGCAAGAATGACGTTGGCGACCGCGTGGTACGTCCATTGATCGGTGATTGGGCCGTCGATGGCACCGAATTTGTCGGCGGCTGTCTGGTCGGGGCCGCCGTCTTCAAGACGCTTGCGTTCGGCGTCCCGTCCGGCGAGGTCCATCGCAATCGCAGCGTAGCCGCGTTTCGCCCAAATCTCCGCCCACTCGGAAAACGCAGTGCCGCCGCCCCCATGCACCAAGACAATGCCGGGTACTTTTTTGGCCGACGGCTTCATCCCGAGTGTTGTCGGCGATGCATACCAGGCAAACACGCTTGTCGCGCGGCCTTTGTACGCCTTGCCTCGATACTTCAACGCATGAACGTTCCCCTCGCGATTGAGCCATTCCATTTCCGGGGCGGAACTCAGTTGCTTCACATCCCACGGCGTCGAGTCGGGAAGCGGTGCCGGTTCGGCGGCAACAACGCGGCTGGCGAGGACAAGCAAAGCGAGCAGGAACAGTTTATTGTGTTTCATCGTGCGACTCGTGAAGTTCTTATTTGGAATGCAAACAAGCCAGTG
>CAUZOL010000391.1:0-6049 GCA_963581435.1 Planctomycetota bacterium | reverse complement strand
GGAGTCCCTGGGAGAACGGCTACGTGGAGTCGTTCAATGGGAAGCTTCGAGACGAGTTGCTCAATCGAGAACTGTTCCTGAGTCTGGAGGAGGCCCGCTGGGTGATCGATTGCTGGCGTCTTGACTATAACCACCACCGACGGCATAGTGCATTGGACTACGAGACCCCCGCCGCATTCGCGGCCCGTTCTGTTCAACAGGCCTCCGCTACGCTGCGCCCTGTTGAACAGAACGTGTTACCTAAACCCAGATTCTCTCACTGAGGGTGGTACAACAATCGGGGGTAGGTCAGGCATGTTTTCTCGGCAGCAACGCGTACCTGCTGAATGCCACTCCACAGCGACGTCTATTTGCCGGGATCGTATGCCCCACCCAATCCCGGTTCGGTGAAGTTTCACGAGCGACTGGGAATCGGAAAGCTTTGCAGTCACGGCAGTACAAACTTCTGGCGTCGCTGCGGCAACTTGGGTATGCTTATCGGTTCATAAGAGGGACATTTTCTCGCAACCAATTCGGAGATCGCATTCATGAAACGAACAATGTTCTTGTTGGCAGTCCTGTGTGCCGTCTGGTTTTCGGGAGAAACAACGGCACTGGCAGACGAGCCGAAAGTCAAAGTGGGCGATACCGCGCCGGAATTCACACTGAAGGACCAGAACGGCAAGCAAGCCTCGCTGAAAACTCTGCTCACAAAGAAACCGGTGGCATTGGTGTTCTACCGCTCGGCCGACTGGTGACCCTTCTGCCGACGGCAACTCGTGCAGTTGCAGAAAGACATCAAAGCCATCGAAGCGGCCGGCATTCAAATCGTCGGCATCAGCTACGATTTCCCCAAACTGCTGAAGAAATTCACACAAGAGCGAAAGATATCCTTCCGCCTGCTGTCCGACCCCAAGAGCAAAACCATCAAGACCTACGGCGTCCTCAACGAAAAGGCAAGCGGACGGCAAGCAGGCATCCCCTATCCAGGCACGTTCCTGGTGGGAACCGACGGCAAAGTCAAAGCCTTCCTGCCGGGAACCACCCGCCGTCGGCATACGACACAGGAACTGATCGACGCCGCGAAGAAGAAAAAGTGATTGCGGGGGATCAGCAATTGCGATTGAATTTCGCAATCATCTTCGTCAGCGACATGTCGCGATCGGTCGCCTTCTATCGCGACGTGCTGGGGCTGCCGTTGAAATTCGAGTCCCCCGAATGGACCGAATTCGCTGGCGAGGGCGGCACCATCGCGTTACACATCAGCGATTTATCAAAACCGGAACCCACCGACCACACCGCCAACCCAGCCGGAAGCTGCATCCCCGGCCTCTGTGTCCCCAACCTCGACGAATTCCATCAGCGAATGATCGAACACACCGTCCCCTGTATTCAAGAACCCAACGAAACCGTCGGCGTGCGACTGGCGCAGTATCTCGATCCGGATGGCTTGGAGTTTTCGGTGAGTGAGGTGCGGGGTTGACGCCAGGTGCCACGTGTGGCTTGCCACCCGTGCCGATACGGGGACGACGTGCAATCAGGTTCGGTGACGAATTCCCTTTGAACACAGCAACGACGCTCGCACTGGCGGACAAGCCGACCGGTGGCATACGGCGCGTCGCCAGTGTCCCACGCGTTGCACTGGCGACACGCCAGTGGCACCCATTAACTGAGAATCGACGGTTTACTACGCGTTGCGACCCAAGTGGGGGAATGGCGCCATGACCGACTCGGTTCCGGCACCTTTTTCTTCATCCGAAGAGTCGGTGGAGGCTGCTCCGTCAGTCGGCGAGGCTTCATGCGTTCCATCGTTATCGACAGTCCGGCCAGCGACCAGTGCATACACAACACCAATACAAAAAGCCGTCGCAGCCGATGCGTAGAACATGGCGATGAAGCCGGTCTTTGCGCCGAAATAGTCGATAATGCCACCCAACAGCGGGGCGGAGATCATCGCCCCCAATTCGGTGAATCCCAGTACCAACGTCGTTCCGCTGCCACGATACTCCGGTGGAAATGCACCCGACCCCAGTGAGATGACCGCAGGAAACAGCAATGCGTGTCCCCACCCGCAGGCGATCGAGGGAATAATAAAATGCCACTCGGCAGTCACCCAAGGCAACATGCAATGCCCAACACAGTGGCCGGCCAACCCGAACAGGATCATCCGATGTCGGCCAACGGTTCGACTCCATTGCCTCGTCGCTAACCGAAAGACAAACGCCGACGATGCATACCCGGTGAAGAATGTCCCAATACCGCTGACATCGTAACCCGATGATTGCAGGTGAGTGGTAAACCGTGTCAGAAACACGGTGATGACTGTGAAGCCAACTCCCATCATTAATGCCGCCAGCACGGAGAATCCCGGCCAATAGCGAAACAGCAACCGGTGCGCGGGCGGAGTCTCACGCGGTGCACGGTGCACATCACGATGTGTCAACCGGGCAACCAGCGCCAGATAGATGGCTCCCAAAACGGCTGCGACGCCAAACAAGGCGACGAACCGCTGGTTGCCTGCAGGCAGTCCGTTGAAGATCGCATCGCCGAATTGCGAACCGATGATCATCCCCACAAAACCGCTGCTTCCCAGACTGCCGATGACCTCCGTGCGCCGCTCCGGTGGTACCTGATTCTGAATGTGCACAATCGAGCAAGTAAACATGCCTGCCAAAGCAGCGGAAAATGCCACGCGGGCAGCGTACAACTCCCACGAAAGCTGCCGACAAACAATGAACACGCCGCAGCTGAGAATGAACAGCAGACCGCTCAACATCCACAGTTTGCGAGTACCAAACCGGTCGATCGCTTGTCCCAGCCCGAGACGGACGACGAGCGCACCGAGAACGCCGACGCTGACAATCACCCCGGCAATCTTTTCGCTGCCGCCGAGATACGCGACCAATTCCGCAAACCGAAACGTCAGCGCGTTGGCCATCACCAACGCAACGTTTGCCGCGTAGGACATCCAAAAAATGGAATTGTAGACCGATTGCTGCCGAACTGGCGGCGCATCGCGAAGTAGTGTCGTGCTCATTCTGGCCAAATGCGGACGGTGTCCGTGCTGCTGTGAAAATGAAGGACCTCGGCGAAGCCAGGTCCGCAACAACAGCCGGAGGGGTACTGTCGTCGGGAAATAAAAAGGGGGCATCGGGAAAATAAAATGGAAACTTCGTTCAACAAACTGGAGTGGGTTCAACAAACTGGAGTGGCAAACCTAAAAGTGGTTCGCGGCAGGACCTTGATTTTAATCGGTACGGGGTAAAATGAACAGCAACATATGACGCCAAGGAGACAATTCAGGCGGTGAGACTCCCCAAATTGAACTCCAGAGCCTATTTTGGGGGAAGACACCGGCGAAGCGCAATTCCAGAACTGAAACCAGTGGAGATGTTCGTGACAATCGACCTGCAAACGCTCACCGATGCTTTATCTTGCCACATGCCGTCGGTTCTTCGCTGGTGCGGGGCTGCGGCCAAGCGTTTGCGACATTTTGATGTCGCCGTGACGGGGAAGACTTCGGGCAGTCCAACTTCCGACGCACTGACGTTGGCGGACTTGATCGTTCAGGAATTGCTCGTCGCAGCGCTGCGAGATTGCGACCCCATTTTTCGCCGCTGCCGTATTGAAGGGGAAGAATACACGGGCGACATGGAGCATTTCGCCAAGGAAAGCGAATACACCATCGCCTTGGATCCAATCGACGGGACCAAACATTACCGCGACAAAACGGGCGACGGCTATGCCGTCATGCTGAACGTGCAGACGGAAGAAACCGTGGTCTACTCGCTGGTGTATATCCCCGAAACGGGGCCAAATGGCACGTGGGTTGAAGCGTGCGGCAATAAGATTGTTTGCGGTGAGGACGACCCAACTCGGCCGGCCGAAGACGTGTTGCGGTCAATCACGCCCGTCGATCCGGCAACTCGTCCCGATGGCAAGGAGATTTATCTCATTGGCTTTCAGGACGAAGACCCACAAAAAGCACAATTGGTTACCGATGCCGGCTTGCTCGGGCGCACGGTCGACGAGATGCCGGGGAGCATTTTTGAGCTGTTTTCACGTGGAAAGTACGGCGGATCGCTGATTCATTCGCCGAACATTTATGATTTCCCGGTGACGATGCACATTGCGCGTATTTTGGGTGGCGATGCCGTCTGGACGCACAATCGGCAGCCGGTGAACTTCCGCGAATTATGGAACGACGACCGCGTCGACATGCTGCGGCTTCCCGGAATCGTCGCCTGCAGCGACAACCGCGAGACACTCGAAACCCTCTGCGACGTGGCAGCCGGCTGGAGTTCGGATCGCTACGCCGAATAATTCACGTAGGCCGGAACAAGGGCGCGCTCCATGTCGCCGGAACAGCGCAAACAGAAGTCGATTGGGATCGCGCTCTGTTTTCAGAACGATCGGGTTTTTAGAATGATCGGAGAAGAGCGGCCGCAGTTCCGGCACAGCCAGCGTTTGCTCGTTCCGGCCTACAGATTCATAAATAATCCGGGCTACGCGGACGAGGGCTGAAGAACGGGAGAAGCGGAGACGACCGGCTGGCATTCGTCCGCCTTCGGCTTCGTCGCTTCAACCAGAATTCCACCCATTTTGAAAAAGCGGTGCATCCGCGTAAACCACAATTGCTCTTTCCACGGCAGTCCCGCTTCGAGACAGGCGGATTGCAATTCATCGCGATTGTACGTGCGGCATTTCCAGGTTCGGCTGACAAGAGCTCCGGAAAACGTATCTTCTGTCGTTAGAATCAGCGCGCTGCCGCCCGGTTTCAATACTCGCCCCACTTCACGCAGACCGGGGACCGGATCGGGAAGATGCTCGATGACCCAGCCACAGGTCACGCAATCGAAGGCACCATCGACAAACGGCATTCGCAGCATATCTCCAGAGAGATAATGCGGACGCGCGTTCTTCAGTCGGTTTCTGGCCCGAACCAGCATCCGCTGAGAGAGATCGAACGCGACGAGTTGCGTCTGCGACTGTGTGGCTTTCAACAAATGCCGCAGTATCTGCCCGGCTCCCGACCCGACATCGAGAATGCTCTTTGATTCACTGACATCAAACTTCCGCTTGCGCAACACCCGCCCAATCAGCGGATCGTGCAGCGAAATCATACTTCCCATCGCCAAGACCGCCCCGGCCGGGCCATCGTAGATTTGACGAATGTGGCTACGGTATTGATCGAGGCTCAACCGCCGAATACCGGAAGACTCCACCAGATTGCGGATGCCTTTCTTCCGGCGGCCCTTCCATTCCGTTTGAACTGACTTCAATTTCGTCATGAACGGCGATTTCCATCAGCGTGCCTCCCCAACAAAACTGCAAAACGACCGCAGTTCAACGAGGGAGCTCGGTGTCAGTGAATCTCGGTTGATGCCGCCTCAGGTTGGCGATCCCTGTTTCTGTTCGGCGAAAAACACGGTTTCTTTATAACGTTATAGGCAAGTCGCGTCATAATTTCCCCTCTCAGTGAGCCTTGGCAGGACGAATCGGTTAAAAAGTGGTCCGAAATACAGATGCAGGAAGACGGGCTCGTCTCTGCCGTCGGTCCTTTTGTAACTCGATCAGACGCTTTCGACATCCCCATCTGCTTGAACGGCCACCCGCCGATCATTATCATTTCCTACACGGCGCTTCCGGCATAGATGCGGAACCGGGTTTTGGTCTGCGCGTCGGAATTGACGAACCGTTACACTCGACAGTCTCGAATTCAATAAACCACAGTCAACATCACTGCATTGCCGGTGACCTTCCCTTTCCGGGTCAACTTCCTCTTCAGCACATAGCGATGCGAATGTCATGACACAGGTAGTCGATATCCGCAACGCCGACGACCCGCGCGATGTGATTCATCGGTCCGTCCAGTTGCTGGCCGATGGTGCACTCGTTGCCCTCCCAACCGAGTCGGGTTACGTGCTGGCCGCCCATCTGCTGAACGCGGATGCGGTTCAGCAACTTGTCTCGCTTTCCCCGGATGCCAGGCCGTTCAGTCGCCAGTTGGCCATCAAGAGTGCGCAGGAAGTCCCGGACTACGTTCAGAATCTTTCACGACTGGGAACAA
>CAUZOL010000390.1:0-6076 GCA_963581435.1 Planctomycetota bacterium | reverse complement strand
TCCCAGGATTGCTGCAAAGGCGGGGGAGAGCCATCCGCGGTACATGATGTAACCCAGGATCGCCAGCACGCAAATCGACGCGCCGATTGCCGTTAATAGACGCTTCAGATCACTTGGGCTGTGTCCGCCGAGATCGGTCCAGACCAGGCGACTTTTCTCCGCATCCCCGGCCGTCAACAGGCTGACGATAATAAATATGGCGATGCACAGCGCTAGCACCCCAACAACTCGATGAAAGAAGTTTAGCTTCGCACCGAGAAACTGATTGACCGTTGATAACTTCTGGCTTTCGGCGTCGATGTACTGATTGATTTCACTCAGATTCTTGTCGCGAACATTTTCCGGCAGATCGCTGAGTTTCACCGCGCCTCTCGGCATCTGGTCGGTCGCCACCTGATAGACAGCCGGATTCATACCGTGCAAATTGTTGTAGCCGGCTTCCACGCCCCACGAGAAAATAATTCCCGCGGCAATTGTCACAATGGCGGCGGTCGCCGTACCCCGCTTCCAAAACATGCCCATTACAAAGGCAACGAGAAGTCCCGGTGTGAGATAGTTCTGGTAGTCGGCAATTTGCAGGAAGAAGTTTGCTTCGGAATTCGGATCGAGTACGAAGATCGCCATCACCGCCGCCAGCACAACAAATGCGACAATTGACAAGCGGCCGACAAAAATCATTTCGCGATCGCTGGCATCGGGCTTGATGAACTTCTTGTAGATATCGAATGTAACAATGGTGGCTGCCGAGTTCATCATTGAGTCGATTGACGAGAGAATGGCACCGATGACACCGGCTGAAATCAGCCCGATGACTCCATAGCCCACCGGCTTGATGACGAGTTTGACCAATTCGGTGAAGGCGACATCGGGGGCAATGGTCTTGTCGGGCATTTCGGATTTGAACACATAAAATGCTGCTACGCCTCCACCAATGGCAAAGAATGGAATCAGTAGCTTCAGAAAACCGGCCGCGATAATTCCGAGCCGTGCTTCGGAGTCGCTGCGTGCACCGAGCGCCCGCTGCACAATGAACTGGTTTGTCCCCCAGTAGAAACAGTGCATCGCAATCAGCCCGGTAAAGACGCCGGTGAACGGCAACTGCGGATGATTGCTCGGCAAATAGAGGTGCATTTTGGCGGCATCGCCGGCGGCAGCGTCGAGCGACATCATCTCGCTCCACCCGCCCAGCCGGTTGAATGTGAGAACAGCGATGACTATTCCGGCCCCCAGCAACAGCACCGACTGGATCATGTCGGTCCAGACGACCGCTTTCAGTCCCCCGAAAATTGTGTAGGCCGCCGACACAATAGCCAACGCGATGACAAATCCTGCGTACCACGTCGTGTCGGATCTTTGCTTGATCTGTCCCACTTTCTCAGGCTGGGCTGTTTCTGCATCCGCAGACAGGTCTCCAACAGTTGGCTGGTATTCGATTGTCTCCTCGTACACGGCGTCGCCGCCGACCAGAACGCAGACCGAGCGGGCGCCGATGTAAAGCCCGGGAACCATCTGCACGACCGCCATGATGATGACCATGATGACGGCGTAAGCGACGCGGCTGCGATCGTCGAATCGGCGGCCGAGGTATTCCGAGAGCGTATACACGCGCAGCTTGCGATAGACGGGCAAAAACCCGAAGCACAAAACGAGCAGACCAAAGATCGCCCCCAACTCGAAATGACTTTGCGCAAAACCAATGCTGAAGCCGATTCCCATCATGCCGACCATGTGGTTCGCACTGACGTTCGATCCGAAGATCGACCCGGCGACACCCCACCAGGGAATCGTGCGTCCGGCGAGGAAGTAGTCTTCCGAAGTTTCCTCGCGGCGGCCGGCGATCAAGCCGACGGCCATCACCACAATCAACGTGCCGAAAAAGATCACCAGGTCAAGAGTTGAAAAGACGTCGCCCATGCTGGTGTGTGCTTTCGAAGAAACGAATTGGGGGCAGTAAAACGTGGTTCACGATTGTAAAATCTTAGGAACGCCGAAACGAGCGTACCGCTGTTGTGATGGGAAACACAATGGAACCCTCGGGTCGCAGACCGGGGGCTTTGAAACGCGAAATGAACGATCTGAAACTTAATAGATGATTCTGATTGATCCGCCCCTATCGGCAGTTTCTGCCGATAGTTGTATCGTGTTTCAAGCGGCTTCAAAAAAACGTTCATATCCGGGTTGACCTAAATCAGCGAAGAACGTATTTTTCCGCCCTTCAATCGAAACACGATCTGGTTTCACAACGACCTTCATCCTTCCACCCAACACACCCACACAAATAATTACAAGGCATACGCGCGGAGAGCGTTGTTCTGTCGATGACAGGTGACGTTCGGAGTGAAGTGGCCGACAGGGAGGTCGGCCTCGCACGCTCCGCCTGAGATTCCAATTCGACCACGCTGCCTACGACCTACAGCGAACCAATCGCTCCCGGAAGTGGCCGGAGTCCTTAGCCCCCCTGGGACCCGCTGCTTCCGGGAATTTTTTGCGCGCTGATCGCTTTGCACTGGCGACACGCCAGTGGCACCAAGCCAGTTGCACGGCCATCCGCCAGAAAACGCTCCCACGACGATCAGGTTATGGCGATCGGCGGCAGTTCCTGCTCGCGGATCAAATCGACCTTGCCGATGACGACGACACCCGATTCGGTCACAACGAAACCGCGGGCGCGGTCGGCGTCGCGGTCGTAGCCAATTTGAGTGTGCTCTGGAATCGACACACCTTTGTCGATAATTGCGCGGCGAATTTTCGCGTGGCGACCGACAATGACGTCGTCGAACAGTATCGAATCCTGCACGTGAGCCCAACTGTTGACCCGCACGTTGGACGCAATGATTGACCGCTCGACACGGCCTCCGGAGACGATTGAACCGTTGCAGACCATGCTGTCCAAAGCCTGTCCGACCCGCGGCTGAGAATCTCCGGATTGTGCGAAGACAAACTTGGGTGGCGGGTTGGGCTGCTGGTAGGTGCGAATCTCCCACGAACGGTCGTAAAGGTTCAACTGCGGATCGACCGCAATCAAATCCATGTTTGCTTCGTAATAGGCGTCGAGCGTGCCGACATCGCGCCAATAACGCCCGTCGCCGGTGTTCTTATCGCTAAACGGAAATGCCCGCACCAAATGCGAATCGATGATTGACGGAATAATGTTCTTGCCGAAATCGTGAACACTGTCGTTGTCGGTCGCGTCGCGACACAACTCTTCAAACAAAAAGTTCGCGCTGAAAACGTAGATACCCATCGATGCCAGACAGCGACTGGGGTCGTCCGGCAGTGGGTCGGGCGAATCGGGTTTCTCGCGAAAATTGACGACCCGACGGTCATCGTCAATCTGCATTACTCCAAATTGTGACCCCTCTTCCAACGGCACGGGAATGCAGCCAATAGTGCATTCGGCCTTCGCGTCGATGTGATCGCGAATCAGTTCCGAATAATCCATCTTGTAGATGTGATCGCCCGAGAGAATCAGCACGTACTCCGGCTTCGACTGCTCGATGGAGTAAATGTTCTGATAGACGGCATCGGCCGTTCCCTGGTACCAATGCTCGTCGATTCGCTGTTGCGGGGGAAGCAGGTCGATGAACTCACCCAACTCGCGGCAGAGAAACCGCCAGCCGAGATAAAGATGTCGATCAAGACTGGCCGCTTTGTATTGCGTCAGCACCAACATTCGCCGCAGGCCGCTGTTAATGCAATTCGACAGCGTGAAGTCGATAATTCGATACGCACCGCCAAACGGAACGGCCGGCTTGGCCCGATCGCGGGTCAGCGGCTCCAACCGCGATCCCTTCCCACCGGCCAAAACCAGCGCCAACACGCCTTTCATCCTTGTCTCCTCAAACTTTCCTGCGGGGTCACGTCCATTGACTGAGATTTATTATCGGAGAGCGGAACGCAATGAGCAATGCAGACTGGCATGTTGGCAACGATTTCCTGATCCTTGAAGCACGATCTTGTGGTCATTTCGCGAATCATAGGATGAAATCGAGTAACGACTGTCAGTATGGATTGCCGGATCGACTGGAAAGTTACGTGATTTCCTCGTTGCGATTTGAGATAATCGCGGAACCATGCACGTCCGCTGTCCACATTGCCAGAACCCGATTGAACTGGTTGAGCAGTCCGAGTTCTCGGACGTAGCTTGCCCCTCGTGCGGCAGCAACTTCAACCTGTTGGTAGACGTGGAGACCATTGCGCATGCCGGTTCGACGGAACAGACCATCGGCCACTTTCACCTCATCGAGCAGGTGGGCGTCGGGGCGTTTGGCAGTGTCTGGAAGGCGCGAGACAAAGAACTCGACCGCACGGTGGCCGTCAAGATTCCGCGCAAGGGACAACTGAATGAGAGCGAGACCGAGCAGTTTCTGCGGGAAGCGCGGTCAGCAGCCCAGTTGAAACATCCCGGCATTGTGGCCGTGCATGAAGTTGGGAGGGAGGACGGGCAAGTCTACATCGTCAGCGACTTCGTTGAAGGCGTGCCGTTGTCGAGCCAGTTGACCGCAGGACACTCGACGGTCCACGAGGCGGCCACGTTGTGTGCCAAAATCGCTGAAGCTCTGCATCACGCCCACGAACAGGGCGTGATTCACCGCGACCTGAAGCCGGACAACATCATGCTCGACGCCCACGGCGAGCCGCACGTGATGGACTTCGGTCTGGCCAAGCGGGAGACTGGCGAAATCACCATGACCGTCGAGGGCAAAATCCTGGGCACACCCGCCTACATGTCACCCGAACAGGCGCGGGGCGAAGGACACCAGGCCGACCGCCGCAGCGACATTTACTCGCTTGGGGCAATACTGTTTGAGTTGCTCACCGGGGAAAGACCGTTTCGCGGCGACGTGCGGATGCTGTTGCATCAGGTCATCAACGAAGACGCACCCAGTCCCCGCAAACTGAACGCCAACGTCCCCCGCGACCTGGAGACGATCTGCCTGAAGTGTCTGGAGAAAGACCCCGCTTTGCGTTACGTCACCTCACAGGCACTGGCGGAAGACCTCGGGCGCTATCTGAGGAAGGAACCAATCCTGGCTCGACCGGTGACACGAATTGAGCGCGTGTGGCGGTGGTGTAGGCGCAATCCGGTTGTGTCGTCGCTGAGTGTAGGCATTCTAGTTGTCGCGGTGATTGCAGGCGGTTTGCTGCTGGCCCAGCGCGCTGCCAATCAGGAGGCGATCGCAACGGCTCAGGCTGAAAGCGAACGTAATGAGATTCAGACGGCGGTCGCG
Organism: Planctomycetota bacterium; assembly: GCA_963581435.1. Classification (GTDB taxonomy): domain Bacteria; phylum Planctomycetota; class Planctomycetia; order Planctomycetales; family Planctomycetaceae; genus JABISG01. Next base: position 845 of record CAUZOL010000390.1, on the reverse strand, counting down.
GCGATGAGTACGGCGCGTGAAATTCTCGTGCCGCACGCGATTGACGATCTGAATGACTTTCCCCGCGAAATGGTGCTGGCGGAGTTACGCAATCAATTCGACACGGTCGATGAAGCCCGAAAACTGCCGCTGGCCTATGCGCTGGCACACTTTGATGACGTGCGAATTGACATCCTCATCCCTCACGTCGAGGATGCCTCGCCGGACGAAATTGATAACTTTGTTCTTGCACTGGACAGGAACAGGACGGAAGCCGTCGCGGCACTTGAAAAAGCAGCCCGTGCAGCCGAAAGTCATGAAAAATGGCGATACAAGGCGCGGCTGGCCATGCTGGCGCTGTGGTTGAAATCGCCTACGTTGGCTCAGCAAATGTGCCGGTTGCGCCCCGACCCAATCCAGCGCACCCTGTTCGTCGAAGAGTGCTCGACGTGGCATGGGGATTTGTCGAAGCTGGTTCAGCTTTTTTCTGACAGTGACGACGGTCCGTTTCGCTCAGCGATGATCCTTGCGGCGGGGAGCGTGACGGTTGCGGATGTGTTGCCCACGCAGAAGCAGGCATGGGAGCCTGCACTCTTGGGTTGGTACAAGGATGAGTCAGATACGCTCACGCACAGCGCCGCAGGATGGACGCTGCGAAAATGGGATCTGAAGCTCCCCGAAATCACGTCATTGAGGTCGCCCGCCAATGGAAAATACTGGCACGTCAACGGCATCGGCATGACGATGTTGGAGATTCCCGCCGGGAGTTTCGTGCGAAACACCTGGCGAGCAGGTGTCTCCATGGAACAGACGGTGACACTGTCTCGGTCGTTTCTACTGGCCGACCGTGAAGTCTCACGAGTACA
>CAUZOL010000389.1:0-6082 GCA_963581435.1 Planctomycetota bacterium | reverse complement strand
CACACTCCCTGCTCGCCCTATTTATTTCTCACCGCGGTACAGCAACCGCCCGCACGAGCGGCAAAACGCGACCTTGCCCATGTTCAGCTCGACGCCTTCGTTGGGCGAAAGGTGCGTGTGGCAGGACGTGCAGATTTTGCCTTCCACTGCCGCCAACGAATCGGCTCCGTGCGCCTGCACTAATCGTCGATACTGCTCCAATATCTTCGAGGGAAGCTCCCGTTCAGCTTCGGACAGACTGCCTTCGAGCCGGTCGGCCTCTGTCTGCAGACCGGGAGCACCAGCGGCAACTTCCGCGGCCAGACGAGCTTCCTCGTCGTGTGCCGCCTGCAAATCCTGCTCGCAGACTCCCATTGCATCCTGTACGCCGTCAACCCGTTCAAACGCTTCCAGAATCTCGTCTTCAAGGACGCTGTTAGCCATTTCGTCGGCGTCAATCTGCGATCGAAAAATGTCAAATTCCCGATTGGACGAGCACGTGTTCAGCTTCACCTTCAACTCGGAAATTTTCCCTTCGTTCGTCTTCAGTTGCAGCGTCTTCTCATCGGCCGACATCTTCAACTGCTGCTTCTGTTCGCCCTGTTTTTCGAGTTCTTCCTGTCGGCGCACAACAATCTTCTTGCGGGCTTCAATCTGCCGCGGCCCCTGGCTCAACTTGTCGTGAACCTCTCGCAACTCCAGATGCAACTGGTGCAGGCTCCGAAGCGCCCCTTTCGTCATCCTCATTCACTGTTCTCCATTGGATCCCAACCGCCACTTTATCGCACGTTATTTTGGTTATTCAAAGTAACAACCATGCGATAACTTGAATACGTCGCCCTGCCCCGTTTTGCAAACCGACCAAAAAAAAATCGCCGGTCGTTTCCGACCGGCGGTTAAACACTCAGTTGCCAACGTTGGCAACCAGCCCTTCAAGGAATCCCTTGAGTTGCCGGCTGCGAACCGGATGTTGCAGCTTGCGGACCGCCTTGGCCTCAATTTGCCGCACACGTTCGCGCGTCACCTTAAAAATTCGGCCCACCTCTTCCAGCGTGTATGTGTATCCATCGCCTAAACCATACCGCAGCTTGATGATCTCCCGCTCGCGATAGGTCAATGTCTTCAGCACAATGTCGATCTTGTCTTTCAGCATTTCCTGCGTGGCGGCGTTGACCGGACTTTCCGTTCCGCCGTCTTCAATAAAATCGCCGAAGTAGCTGTCTTCGCTTTCGCCCACCGGACGATCGAGACTGATCGGGTGACGCGAAATCTTCAACACCCGTCGCGTTTCTTCCAGGCTGATACCGGCCGCCTCGGCAGTCTCTTCAATCGTCGGCTCGCGACCCATTTCCTGCAGGAGCTGCTTGCTCACCTTTCGCAGCCGCGACATCGTTTCGATCATGTGGACGGGAATGCGAATTGTGCGTGCCTGATCGGCAATCGCCCGAGTAATCGCCTGTCGAATCCACCAGGTGGCATACGTCGAAAACTTGTAACCGCGACGGTATTCGTACTTATCGACCGCACGCATCAGGCCGGTGTTGCCTTCCTGAATCAGATCAAGAAAACTCAGACCCCGGTTGCGGTATTTCTTGGCGATCGAAACAACCAGTCGCAAGTTGCCGCCGGAGAGATCACGCATCGCCTGTTCGTAAGCGGCACAGCGTTCTTCAATCGACTCCATTCGTGCCCGCAGCGCGTCGGGAGTTTCCAGCGTCATCGCCACCAGATCGTCGAGTTCGCGTTGGAGGTTGGCCCGTTCATCTTTGGCCGTTTTCGATCGCCTGAGACTCTTGATTCGCTTCCGCACTTCCTTCATGCGTTCGCAAATCTGAGTCAACCGTTTCATGCAAGGCTGCAGGCGCGGGGTTCGCAGACTCAATTCCTCAACCAGCGTCACCATCTTACGACGGCGGACATTCATCTCTTCCAACAGTTCTTCCCGCCGGTTATCCGATGTGCGCGACGAAATCATCTTGCGGAAATCCTGCTCGTTCTCTTCCTGCAAATGCTGAACGGTTTCCAGGTTGTGTGGCATACGGCCGAGAATCTGCAGCTTCTCCAGTCCTTCGGTCACTGACACTTTAATTGTGCGGTCGAAGGGCAACTCACCACGATGCACTTTGAGCAGAATGTCAACTGCCATTCGCATCATGTAGTCGCTTTCCAGCAACTGCCGACGGAAACGCTTCCGCGTGACTTCAATCTTCTTGGCCAGCGCGATTTCCTCATGCCGCGACAGCAGTGGAATCTCGCCCATCTGCGTCAGGTACATTCGCACCGGATCGTCAATGCGACGCGACGTTTCCTCGGTCGCCATTCGCTGTCGACCCGGCTTGGCTCCGCGGCCGCGTTTCTTGACAACCGGCGGCGGTGCCAGGTCGGCAACAATATCCAGCCCGAGTTCTTCCATTGAACCCAGCAAATGGTCGAGCTTCTCGGGATTGATCGCTTCGTCTGGCAGGTAGTCATTGACCTGGGAAAATGTAAGAAACCCCTGCTGGAGGCCGGTTTCAATCAGTTTTTGTAGCTCGTTATCGACTCGATGCACTTGCAATTCTCCCAAATCTAGTGAGCTGATTTTCGTGTGGCCCGTCGTTGGTGAAACTCAGTTTGACGCCGCAATAACTCAATGGCATCCCCATCTAAGTTGCCGCCGTTTGGCGACATCCCCGATAGCTGTCCCTTCGCCTTTGCGTGCGACGCCTCTTCTCGTCGCCATTTCAAATTCTGGATCGCCTGTTCCAGAAACTGGGGACGCTCCCCCCCCTGCTCTTCCGTACGATCCATCCGCAGTTTGCGTGCCACATCCTTGTCGCGCGATTCCTCCTCTATCCACAAAGAAAGCCGTTTCAGGTCCAAATCTTCCACCTCCGCCGTCACGCGTTCGTAACTCGGTTCGACGCCACGGTCGGACAGGTTGAAGCACACCTCCAGTATCGTTCTCAGTCGCTGCTGTGTAAATTCCGACGGCTCCACTTCGCTGCGAATTGTCGCAACCGATTCCGGTGCCGCGAAGATGATTTCAAGCAAATCGCATTCCCACCGCTGGTGCTTGTTGGCCAACACGGGTACCCCGCCCGCGCCCAAACCGGTTGCGTTCGGGTGTTGCGGGTTCTGCGAATTCTCCGGCCCGCCCCAACTCTCCGAATGCCCGCTCGGCCCGCGCTCCGATTTTTTTCGCCGCAGACGCGCCAAGCGTCGGCGGACCTGTTGTTCGTTGCCGCTTGTCCGCTTTGCCAAACGATTTAGAAGAATGTCCTCCCGAGAATCGCCCGCCAAACCCGGCACAACGGCCATCAACTCCAGCATTTCGTCCTGCACGCGTTCGCTGCCGTCGATCGAATCGAGGCCGTTTCTTGCAATGCTCGACTGTAATTTGTGCTCCCACGCTTCTGTCGCTGTTTCGATCCGCTCCCGCAGTTCATCCGCTCCGCGTTCTGCGATAAAATCCGCCGGGTCCATGCCATCCGGCAGCGTCAACACGCGTAAATCAAGCTTCTGGGCCAGAAACATCGACAACGCCCGCTCGGTCGCACGCTGCCCCGCTGCATCGCCGTCGTACAGTAGCACCACCCGCTGGGCCAACCGCTTGAGCAGACTCACATGCGAATCGGTCAACGATGTCCCCAATGTGGCCACCGCATTTCCTAAACCGTGCTGATGCAACGTGATGCAATCGGTATAGCCTTCCACGACGATTGCCGTTTCGCTGCGGCGGATCGACTCACGGGCAACGTCGTGAGCGTACAACAGATGACTTTTGGAGAAAAACGCACTATCAGGGCTGTTCCAGTACTTGGCGTCCGTCCGCTGTTTGGTGTCGGGCAGAATACGTCCCCCAAATGCAACAGGGCGGCTGCGCGCGTCGCGAATGGGAAACAACACCCGATCCACAAAGTTGTCGTAAAAACCGTTACCACCGTCACGTTCGCCCATCAGGCGGACGGCTGCAAACTCAGCCGGCTTGTACTTCCCCTGCGAACGCCCCGCCAACCAGTTCCAATTGTCGGGGTGATAGCCGATGCGGAACTTGGTGATCAATTCCTTATCGAATCCACGGCTCGCCAAATAGTCGCGTGCCCGTTGTGCTTCGCTGGCTTCGAGCAGAAAGTGGTGAAACTCATTCTCAGCCCATTCCAGAATTCCGAACAGTCGCTTCTTCTGATCGCTGTCCGCCGAGTTCCCACCACGATGATTCTGCGGAATCTCGATATGGGCTCGCTCGGCCAGAAAACGCACAGCGACTGGAAATTCGAAAGCCTGCGTCTTCATCACGAACGAAAAGCAGTCGCCCCCTTCGCCACACGACCAGCACTTGTACGATTGCCGTTCGGGCGAGACGGTGAGCGAGGGATTGCTATCGTCGTGAAACGGACACAGGCCGACAAACTCGCGGCCCTTCGGCTGCAGCGTTACGGTCTCGCCGACCAGTTCGACCAGGTCGGTTCGCGAACGCACGAGTTCTTTGAAGTCGGTAGGAAAGCCAGGGGAGGACGGCGGCACCAGCATCTCCAAGAGACCGAGCGGGGTTGGCCGAGAGTCAAAAGTCAAACGCCGAGACACAGAGAGCGGACAAGCCGCACCGGGTTGATTCTCGACTGTAGACTCTGAACTCCCGACCCTTTCGACAAGTCAACAACCGTCCATGTTTATCCCGCATCCGTGCAACACACTCGGGACATCACAATTCTACCCGCGCCGCAAGCCCAGTCAAGCAAATGGGAAGAAAGTTAGGTGGAGTTCTCGCCGCGCAAGTCTATAACAAATACAACGTTACCCGAATCCCCAACCGCGCAACTCACTTGTTATTCGCCCCCACCCCGCAACCGCCCAACTCGCCCCAAGTCGTATGTCAGACACACCCTACGGAACCGGCTCCGGTTATGCTGGACAGTTGGTTTATATGACTTTTGCGGGGGTGTCCTGGATGGGTGGTGTCCTAATATGAATTCGCCCCAAAATAGTTGAGTGACATTACTCAAAGCGACATAGAGTCAAGCATCTCTGGTCGAGACTGCCTGCGGCCGATCTGCACTGTTGTGGGTCGGCCGCTGTTTTTGTGCGCTGGCCCTAATTTGAAATCGGGCGGAAATAGTTGCCGGTCTGCGAGTGTGACGTTTGTTTTCCACATGCATCGATCTCAAGCCATTCCAGACGCGCTGCGCCGTGGGTTCACGCTGATTGAACTCGTGGTGGTTGTACTCATTTTAGGGATTATCGCGGCTGTTGCTGCACCCAAGATGTTCGACACAACGAACGCAACAACTTCTGACGTTGGAATTCGTGGTCGAGCGGGAAGTGTGACCAATTCAGCGGTAAGCCCACGCCACACGAAAACCGTAGTCCTAGAGCGAAGCCGCCGGTAGGCGGAACGGAGGCTCGACGAGGGCTAGTCGAGAACCCACAAGCAACAAACGGCTAGATCCTTGAGCAAGTTCCAGCGGGTCAGTGAGGGCTTGCTCAGGTCCGCGGAACTGTGGAACTGCGTTCCTGAAGCCTGCGCCGCAATGCCGTATATCTTTGCCGGGTGTCGGCCCGCCTGATGGCCATGCCGAGTGCCTTTTTCGTGCCGACCAGCATCACCAATTGCTTGCCTCGCGTCACCGCCGTGTAGAGCAAATTCCGCTGTAGCATCATGTAATGCTGCGTGTGCAGAGGGATCACAACGCACGGAAATTCCGACCCCTGACTCTTGTGGATCGACAAGACATACGCCAGCGACAACTCGTCCAGATCAGCAAAGTCGTATTTGACGGGGCGCCCCTCGAAATTAACGACCAGCTCCTGCTCAATGCGGTTCATCTTCTCAACAACGCCAAGGTCACCATTGAACACATCCCGGTCGTAGTTGTTTTCAGTCTGGATCACTCGATCTCCGATCCGAAACGTCCAACCAAACCGCTCGATTTCGGACCCGCTGCCACTGGGGTTCATCGCCGCCTGCATGACCTGATTGAGGTTTCGTGCACCCAGCAGTGACCGGTTCATCGGCGTGAGCACCTGAATGTCCGACTTGGGATCAAACCCAAACCGAGCCGGAATCCGTTCCTTCACTAATCGCACCAGCATGTCCTGGATGGCTTCCGGTTCGTCGCACTCC
>CAUZOL010000388.1:0-6115 GCA_963581435.1 Planctomycetota bacterium | reverse complement strand
GCCCAGAAGAAGTCGGTAATGCGCATTCAGAGATTCCATCGTCTCGACCTCGGAAATCCCCCATGATCCCGAGATCGATTCCACACGTCAAATCAAGCAGCACCCACTAAAATGCGCGAAGAACCTTCTATCGTTCGACTATCACGAAGCTGTCACGGTCCGGTTGCGAACTCGTAATTCCATATCTAGCTCCAAGAAACGTGAGCGCTTTGCAGGCTCAGGCGTTCGGCGAACTTGGCTTCACCAAGAATCCCATTCACTCTTGACAGCGCTGATCTCACGGAGCCATCCGCAACGTCAGCCCCGCTTCCCCAAGCAACGCTGACGACTTCCTCAACCGGAACACTTGGACGGCCCCATAGCGTGTTCAGGACCCACCACGGAATTGGTTCGAGACGAAAACGCTCGCCTTGCCAAAAGAAAAAATTTGGTGGCATTGGTCCGTCGCCAGACTCAGCAGACGGTGAAGTAGAGTCGGCAGGAACGGTCCGGAATAGATTGCCTTCGAGGTCGGCCTGTGCTGATGTTCGGCATTTTTGCAAGACGTAATGAGTCTGCGCCCGTTCTGCCTCGGCACGCATCTGCTCTATCGACTTGCTTTGACTGCGTAATTCTTCGTCGGTCGGGGGAACTGTGTCGTCGAAGTTGTCTCCGAGAGGTTCATTCTTTCTTCCGTTATTCATCCGATTTCTCCGGCAACTTGAACAACCAATCGTGAATTACGTCAGTCACTTTGATTAGCCGTTCGTCACTGATCCGTTCCCGGTACACGCCCGCCATGCTGCCATCTACGTGACCCATGATCGCGTTCACGGCCACTTGGTCTCGACTCTCACCGGCAATCGTCTCGAAGACGTGACGCAAGGTGTAGAAGCCGAGTCCCTTGCGCCCGTTGACGCCGCACTTCCGAATCAACGGGCCAAAGCGCCTCGCGACTGCATCAATTGTCACGTACCGGCCCGGTGTCGTCTTACTTTCTCGCACGCGAACGAAGCGGTTTCTTTGCCGCGTCACAAAGAACAGGTTGGAATCGTCCGAATCTCTTGGTTCGGGTCTCACTGCGAGAGCGTTACGGAGTGCCGCAGTTGTTTCAGGCCACAGAGGGACGCGACGATTGACCTCTGTTTTTGAGCGTGGGAAATCACACCAGCGAGATTCAAGATCGACTGACGATTGCGGTAAACTGGCGACATCCGTATTTCCGAATCCGCAGTTGATCCCCAGCAGGATCATCGCTTTCAGAACGGTGTCAGCGTTGTCCAGCATGGCGCGAATCTCAGGGGATTCAAACATCCGTGGGCCAGCTTCGTTGCGTGCCTTACGCAGCGTCTTTTCTGACGGGCGATCAAACGCCTTTCCAAAGGCAACCGGCACGTCAATCAGCCTGTTGTCGTGCGCAAATTTCAAGATCACACGACAGCGGTTGATCTTACTCTTGAGAGTGACAACCCCACAGCCATTGGCGAGTGCCGCCCGAAACGTCTCGAAGTCATCTGGCCGCAAGTCATCGACTCGGCGGTCGCGCCCGAATTGGCGGATCAACAGTTCACACGTCTCGTAGTATTTTGCAAATGTGTGTGATGACAACTCGCCGCTGTTCAGCCGGTTTCGCTTCGACGTGAGAAAGGCGTTGCACAGGTCGCGAAGAGTGCAGCCATCGCCGGTATCAACTGGCGGCGGAGTCCGACCGTCGATGATGTGAGGCCACTCCCGCTCATAACGGCCGAAAGCGGCCTGCCAATCGTCAATCCGTCCAAAGTAATACTGCTTGCCACGATGCTTCTTGCACCAACGTCCAGACGGGTGGGCCGTGAGCGGAAATTCCGGATAGGGCTTCTGCGATTTGCCCTTACGGCGAAATTTGGTAGACTGAGCCACCGCATCACCTTTTCGTTCAATTGGTCAGGTGGTGTTTGACACCCGGAGTTCACCGCTCGCGGGTGTCGTTTTTGACATTCTCAGTCTACCGGGTGTCACGCTGGGTGTCAAACAGTTAGTGCAGGAAGAGTGAAACCCCGGTTAAACACTGTAATACAAGACCCGGAGAGATGACAGAGTGGCCGATTGTGCGGCACTGGAAATGCCGTGTCCTGGGCAACCGGGACCGGGGGTTCGAATCCCCCTCTCTCCGCTGAATTAACCACTTGCGATTGTTCGCAAGTGGTTTTTTTGTTGATGTTACGTCATTTTCTTCGGGACAAAATCTTGTCCCAAACACCCCTTGTGTCACCAAAATGTGTCACCTAACGCTTGCAAGCGTGTCACCATTGGGGTAAAACCAACAAGCCCCAATGTGACACACCACTCCTGCGTAGACACGGGACACAATGCCTGTCAGATCCAAGAAGAAATGGACGCCAAATAGCCGGGGGCTTTACTCCCGAAACATCGGCCAAATTGAAAAGAAGAACGGGAAGACACTCCCCCAGAGATTCTATCTGGGCAAAGACCTCACAGAAGCAAAACTCCGCAACATGAGATTGGAGCAACTGTGGCAGTGTATCGAGATCGAACACGAGAAGTTCGGATGGCCGCTGCTCTGGAATGACCTCACCCTGATGATCGGCATGGAAATCTCCAAAGGAATTTATCAGATTGTGGTCCCACGAGGGAGCAACCACGCTGATGCTTACGCTCGATACATCAACCGACTTCAAAATGCTTTCCCGATGGTCTCGTTTATTCCCGAAGCTGATGAGGCAACGACCCATCAGCAAGGAACAGAGCAGGCACGATCTGTGGCGATGTCGTCCATCAGGAAAAGAGTGGCCGAGACCCGATCTGGTATGGAAGAAAAACTGCTTCGAAGCGGTGGTCTCACAACGAATGAGATTTACGCCGGGGAGGAAACGCTCCACGAGGCTTTCGATTCTTACCTCGAAGAAATTAAAGCCATCGACGTTATTCCCGGAACGGATACTGTCACCGATGGTGGCAATTCCAAAATCAGAACAGTGAAACGGTTGAAAGAGAGACAAGAAAATGTCGCCCTGTCTTCACTCCACACATTCGATTCCGTGCAGGCCATGATTAACATTTGGCGAAGTCGGCCACCAGTCAAAAACTCCCATCCGCCAAAAGCGATCACCAAGACAACTGCCCAGAACCACATTTCCGAATTGGTGCGTTTCCTTCGCTGGCTGAATCGGACAGCCTTTTTCGAGTGGCGAAAGCCAGACAATTTCGATGAACTCGAAACACGGGTCAAGGAGACTCCTCAAGAGAGAAAAGAGAAACACAATCATACGCAGGTCGAGACTTACGACATCAACGAATTGAAGCTGCTGAACGAATACGCCACACCCATTGAAAGACTGCTGCTGCTTCTCGGATTGAACTGTGCTTTCGGCGCAGCAGAGCAAGGCCGATTGACACTGGGAGACATTCACTTCAATCAGCAACATCCCCATGCCGGTCTATTAAAATTCGAGTCCACACCTGATGACAGCTTCATCTTCATGGGCCGACCCAAGACTGGAGTTTACGGGGAATGGATGTTGTGGAAGCAGACTGTTGATGTCATTCGATGGGGACGTGAACGGCGGGAGAAACTCGGGGACGCAACATCTTCTGCGATTCTTCTAGTGACGACCCGTGGCACCCCGATGTTCAATCAGACCGAAAGTGGGAACCGTGGTCAAAGTTTCAACCGAAGATGGTCTAGTCTCACCCAGAGAATCCAAAAGGACTATCACGGCTTCCCCAATTTCAGTTTTGGGAAGTTGAGGAAGACGGCAGGCAATCTCGTTCGACAGGTTTCAGGTGGTGAAGTGGCCGGGGTATTTCTCTGTCACGGTTCACCGGTGAAGTCCGATGATTTGATTGACTTCTACACCAACCGGCCATTTGCCAAAGTATTCGATGCCCTGAAGGTGCTGGAAGAAAAGTTGCAGCCGATGTTTGACGCCGCCCCAGATTTGTTTTCGACGCAGAGGTTTGGGGAAGTGAAGAAACAGAAACGCATTCTTGAGTTGCACGATCAAGGAAAAACGATCCGAGACATCGCCGCAGAAGTCGGGTTATCCAAGACGACCGTTCACCGTCACATTCAAGACCTCACACAATAGCCGCCGTCGCTGCCCTTTTCGGCTCGAAAACGTGGACGAGGACATCATGACTTTGGATGAACTCATCGAACTCGTTGGTGAGTCGTTCAAGATCGCCAACTTCCCGTCTCGGGAACAGCCTACGCCGAGTCCCCTCAAACTCGTCGGCTAATCATGTTGTGGCTGTCGCTTCCGATTTCGGAAGCCATTTCTGACAGCCCGTAGTTCTTGACTGTCCAATTTTTGTAACCGGCGTGCCGGGTGCGCTCGGAGTGCGCACCGAGCGGGAACACTTGGCACGCCGGTTTCCTGAAAAGTCTGCGCATGTTTGGAGAAATGATCCCATGAAACTGAAGAACCGAAGAGGTGAAGCCACCAGTGCCCAGTCGTACCAAGAGTTCATCGTCAAAGTCGTCACCGAACATTGTGGCATCGTTCGTGACGACGAATTGGACGAGATGATCGAGGAAGCCTACGGCAAGCTCTGGGGACCGACAGACCTCAAACCATGGGGACGCCAACGGCACCCCAAGTGGAAACAGAATGTCGCCAGCGCAAAGTCCGGTCTTGACCGTCGAGGTGTGGTGGTCCGGTTTGAACGCACTGAGGCGATTCCAATCAGCCACCGAGAGCCCGGATGGAAAGTCACGAAGCGGCGTAACGGCCAACTCTTTCGGATCGTCAGGCACGTCTATCGAGTGCTGCTTCCCGAAGCGACCTATCTCCGGGCCTACGACCAATGGTGTCGGCGAATGCCGCCCAACCAGAAGAAGAATTACAAGAAGCTGGATCAGCCGATTCAAGTGGACTTTGTGCCCGTGTGATCCGTGTCGGAAGAGGGCTGGGTTGATCCCCTGTATTTCCAACAGGGGATCAACCATCTCACACATTCGTCCAAGCGATGGCTTGGGTCGGTGGTTCATCGAGATGGCGAGCGGGTCGTCTTTAAGGACAACCATGCTGGCGAATGGAAGGAGTGGTCACGAGCGCTCCGAGTTCGGCAGCTTCCCGTCTGAGCGACGTGAAGAGGAAACAACCGGACAAGCGGGCGAAAAAAAACTGTGACTGCCCCAATTTCGTGCGGAGGGAACCGTGGTCGTATCATCTCAACTCACAAAGAGGGCTCAGGTTATGGAAGTCGCACCTGCCTCTCAGAGAATGTTTTTCGTGAAGGAGACACCGACAATGCTATCAGTTGACTCGCCAACGTCGGCGAGTCGTGAAACGGGCAGTTTCACTGAGACACGGCACCGGCAAGAGCGCCAGTACGCCGGGCCAGCCACGTACCATCACGTACAAGAGCAAGGACAAAGAGGTGCGGTTTGAGTTCACCGGCTCGATCATTGCCATCAGCAACATTCCGCTGAGGCAAGATCCACTGGCCCGAGCGTTGGGTAGTCGGATCGTGATGTTGGAACACGAGCCGACCGACGAAGAGATCGCAGCGTTCAACTGCGTGATCCCACTGAGATGAAGAGCGAGATTGCTACCAGTACCTTTCCACTGTGCCAGTGCTTTGGCCTCATCAGTGGATAAGTGCGTAATGCCATCGAGATAAAGATCTCCACCGTTACGCTGTGCCAGTGCTTCGGCCTCATCGGCGGATAAGTGCGAGACGCCGTTGAGATGAAGTTCCCCGTTTTTCCACTGCGCCAGTGCTTGTGCCTCATCTTTGGACAAATACGTGATGCCGTTGAGATTCAGATTACCCCCAAACCACTGTGCCAACGATTCGGCCGCATCGGCGGATAATCGGCGTCCCACAATCATGCGACAGGCGGTCACTTCCGACAAGGTTCAGGTATGCCAACAGAAATCACAGAACAATTCGGAAAACTCTGGGAGTCCAGCAACTCCCCGCCCGACCTGTTTGCCTTTCTGGAGCAGGATTCCGCAGCGTCTTTACAGGACAAGCTGACGGTCGTACTCAGCGGTCAGCGGAGTCGCTGACGATCATCCACCGATAGTTGCCCGATCCCAGAAAGATCGCGTCGTAGCCCGCATAGGCGTCTGCGTGGAGATAGCCCTGAAACTTCTGCATGAAGTCTTGCGGACCGTCGCGGCCTCGG
>CAUZOL010000387.1:0-6188 GCA_963581435.1 Planctomycetota bacterium | reverse complement strand
CCAAAATGGTCGCACTCATCGCCGCCATGAGAAAACTACTCACCATCCTCAACACCATGCTTCGAAATGGAACCGAATGGAAAAACCAACAGCAAAACACTTGAACTTCAAGACAGTCGCTACTCGACTCATCTTCGATGTGCACTTTGTGCGAAATGAAACAACGCCGAAGGACGTCAGGCTTCAGCCTGACCTACGGCACTGGACAGAGGCAAGTGAAGACGCAAATGACACCTACGAACCACAGATTCACGGCGGCGTTGATTCTCGCGTCGACCATCACGCTTGGGATTTGCATCCCCGGCAATGTCGTCGCTCAAGACGGTTGGCAGCAACTCAAAGACATGCCGGTTGGCAAATGGGAGGCCGGAACCGTCGTTCTTGACAACAAGCTCTACTTCTTCGGCGGATACACCGAAGGTGTGCGGTCGAGCAAACGCTGCGACGTCTTCGATCCAATGGATAACAGTTGGACCCGGATTCAGGATTTGCCGAGCGCGATCTCGCACATGAACACTGTGCTTGATGGCCGGACAGTTTGGTTTGCGGGCGGTTTCAAGGATGGTTACAAGGGACATACGATCGCCGAAGTATGGAACTACGACGTCAACAAAGATCGCTACACGGCGGCTCCGTTGCTGCCAGAAACACGGGGTGGTGGGGGCCTCGCCTTAGTGGGTCGCAAGCTGCATTACATGGGCGGCGTGAAGACCGATCGTGACACGGATGCCGCTGATCACTGGGTTCTCGACCTGGACGATCGGGCGAAAGGCTCAGCTCAGTGGGAAAAAGCTGCTCCCATGCCGGCACCGCGCAATCAGTTTTCCACGGTCACATTCGACGGCAAGATTTATGCAATCGGCGGTCAGTTTCATCACGACAGCCAACAGCTCGATCAGGCACGTGTCGACATCTACGATCCGAAATCGGATTCATGGACCCGCGGTCCTGAACTTCCCAAAGGTCATTCACACGCCGAAGGCGGCACGTTCATAAGCAGTGGCCGGATCTTCGTGGTCGGACGACATACAACGCCCACGGGCGGCCGAAAGAGTATTGATGCCGACGTACTGATGCTGGAATCGGGTGGCGAGTGGAAAGCGGTTGCAAAGTTACCGATGCCGCTTTCGTCACCAGCCGCCGCCATTATTGACGGTAAGTTCATCGTTGCCGGCGGGTCGCCAAATGGAAGAAGCGTTCAAGCAAAGATGTGGGTGCGTAAGGCTCCGTGATACTCGCCGGGTGCCACTGGTCGGCTTGTCCGTCAGTAACGTAGACATCTGAGGTTATTCGTCAAGCGGTTTCGAGGAAATTCATCACTGGGCTGTTTCGTTTTTTGAGTTGTGCAAGATACACGGTTTCGTCGTAGATCGTTCTGGTTTTCCAGAGATAGAAAATAACGCGGATCCACTTGTACGCCAAGGCCCGCACGGCGGCGTGGTGTTTGAAACCGGCGGCGATTTTCATGTTGTAGAACGCCTTCGACCAGGCAGACCACTTGCGGGCGTGGTCGGCGAATTCGTGGAAGGTTTTCCGCAGGAATTTGGGGCAAGCGTAACGCCGCGAAACGTGCCGCGCCTTCCCGCTTTGCCGGGTGACCGGTGCGATGCCGCTATGACTTTGGATTTCCTCAGCCGTGTCGTAGCGATCGCGATCGGTCCCCAGGGCGACGATCAGCCGCGGGACCAGCGCGGCACCCGCACCGGGCAGTGCGCGGAACAGGGCCGCGTCGTCGTGTGCGGCAACTAGCTTGGCAATCTGTTCGTCAAACTGATCGATAGTCTGGTTGAGTTGCTTGATCTGTTTGGCCAGCGACACGGCGAACAGCGCGTTCGGTTCGACGATGGCTTCATCGGTGGTCAGCGGCAGGGCGGCGCGAATCGCGGCAATGATCTCGGACCGCTTTTGTTCATTGCGAATGCCCTGCTGCTTCAGAAAAGTCCGCAGCGTTTGGGGGTGAACGCGCCGCAGTTTCGCCAACGTCGGCCAGCGCTTAACCAGTGCGGCGATCCGTTCGATGTTGCGGGGGAACAGTTCGATCAACAACGGGAAGTACAGCTTGAGCCGGCTGGTCAGTTGCTGGCTCAATCGCTTGCGTTCCTCGACGATTTTGCGGCGATGCTCGACGTATGCAGCCAGTTTGCGGGTGGCTGCGGTGTCTGGCTTGCAGGGTCTGAGCTGCCCGGCGTGGTGCTGCAGGAACTGCGCCAGCAGGGCGGCGTCGGTCGGGTCGTCCTTGCTGCCGGACGGATTGAGCGCCTCGCGATAGCGGGCGAGTTGCTTGGGATTGATCGAGTAGAGCAGGATGTGCTCGTACTTCATCAGCGCGTAAATCAACGCGTCTTTGGTCTGTTCGAGCGCGACGGCAATCGTGCGGCCGGGAAAGCGCCGCTTTAGATCGGCGGCCCACTCGTCGATGACTGCGGGGGATTGCTCGAGCGTGTCGATGTTCGGGCGGCCGTCCGGTTCGATGAGGCAGAGGACGTGTTCGGCGTCGGCCCAATCGATGCCGACGATGACGGCATCGGCGGGCAATTCTGACGTGTTGTTGTGGTCGATCATGTTCGGCTCCGTTATGCTGGGGAAGGGTTTTGGAAAGCACGCAATCTTCGGACGATCGAAAACCTTATAGGCCGAGACGTTGCTGCGTCGGCATCTGAGTGATTCGTTAATGTTCCGAAGAACATCGCCCCGCTCGAAAGTCTACGTTGAATCGTCTGGCCGATGAGGTCAGGAATTCGTAGCGGGGCGATGCGTGCGTACTTCAGCGTGTCGGAAGTGTCTGCGCAAGTCGAGCCGGGCGCGGGGAAACGATCTGAAAAGGCGCGGTTGATTGCCTTGGCGCTGCCATCGTCCGCCGGGATCGATCGAACGTCCCGCTCCCGCTGGCTGCGGTCAATCAAACCATCCTGGGGAGAACTATAAGGTCAGACTAGAGCCTGACGGCTAACGCAATCCAGGTCGTTGTGACAATGAAACGCTTCCAAAGGGAATCATCTTCGATGAGTACGTTATGCGAAGTGAAACATCGCCGAAGGACGTCAGGCTTCAGCCTGACCTACGGCATTAACCCGATATGTCAATGAGGGATGGCGAACAGAACATGGGTTCTCTCCTGCAATTCATACGAGTCTGCTTCGTTGTTGTTTTTCTGCTGGCCGGCCAAGTCGGTGACTTGGCCGCTGCAGAACAGAGCGATTCGACGCCGCGTGCTGACGAAGTTGCCTACCGCGATCTTGAGACCATTCGTGCGGCGACAATTAACCAGGATTTGAAAGCCGATGTTCCCACGGTCGATGTCGGCATTTACCTGTGTGAAACGGCCGACAACCCACACGGTTACGTTGCGGCCGCCGATGAATTGTCCAAGTCGTTTGTGCACGCCAAGAACATTTTCGCCGCTGCAGGAGTGCAACTGCGTTTTCTTTGGGTCAAACGAGCGACCGTGCCGGCGCCCTGGCTGTCGCTGCAAGCGAACAAAGTTGCTGGCGTTGCAGTGCTCCAAAGCATCAATGCGTACGTCGGCTATCGTGCTGCCAAATGGGGGTTGACGGCGGACGCGAAGAAGGTGTTCGAGGGAGTCATCGAAAAGCAGCCCAACAACAACCGAACAATCTATCTGCTGTACCTGAAGCAAGTCCGCATGGCCTACTTCGATCGGTCCAAGCAGGGCGAGCCGACGATCAAGTCGATTCCGACCGGTGGACTCTCTCTGCCGTCCTATTTGTTCGAAACGAGAATTCCGCGACGCATTCGTGGAGTGATCACGATTTGCCGACAGAGTGGACAAGGCGGTCGGACGATTGCTCACGAACTCGGACATAAACTGATCAATGTCAGTCACGAGTATCGGACGATCAGTCCGCAGTTTGAAGTGCGAGGCGAGGGTGGTCTCATGATCTACGGGCGAGGCACGACAATTCCATCCGGCGCGGCAGGGCGATGGCATCGAGAACGACTGCACCTGTCGCCGTACATCTACCGAACAAAGCCGGACGGAACGCGCAAGTCGAACGACGACTACAAGGACGGCGGACACTATTACGACCCGATCTACGGAAAAAATGTCATCCGCTTCGGCGTTATGGATCTTCCGGCGGAAGGGAATCGCAACTCACGTCCCAGGATAAGGTAGGCCCTGCTGACACCAGACTTCGATTGACCAGCGACGACTGATAAAATGTGCGGCCGGCGGGGCGCGGCGTTGGAGAATTGAAATCTGCGATTTCGGACCATTCTGCCACCTTTTGTTTTTCACAGCGGCGGACGCAGCGACGTTTTTGCTGTGCATGATAGCCCTGCTATCCGTCACAACATTCTGGAGTTTTCTGCGCGAGTTCTCGCCACTTTTCCATGCGGGAATCTGAGATTCGACTCGATTTCCGGCTAGTTTCCGCTGTGAAGCTCCGAACCGCAGATGTGATGATGGAAGAATGACTGCCCTGCTGGTGAATGCAACGTAGGGAGGCGATTGCTTTCGTCGGGGGGATCGACCTTATGAACGGCTCTTATGGGGGTTTCGTCCGGCACCTGTCTGCCTGGAACATCGGTGTTTACTCATCCGCCTCTGCCCGGGCTGCCAACGCGCGTGGCGTTGGAACCGGCTTGATCTGTGTAACTGTCGTTGCGGGACGGCCATGACAGACACTGTTCCGGAGACCGTTACTGCCGAAGTGTTGCGATTGATGCGGCGGCTTCATGAGGCGATGACGGATGGCGTTTCGCTGCTGCCGGAATCATCCGTCGCCACCGGGTTCTGGTGGGCCGAGCGCTTGGCATCGGCCGCTCTGAGAACTCCGCAGTGGTTGAAAGAAGTTCGTGATCGCTTTTCACTGCCAGAGCAAGTCGACGAATCGATGGCCGCCTGGTTGGCTGCGGCAGAGATGCTTGACGCGTGGCCGACCCGATTCCTTGAATTTCTGCGTGTTTTTCAGACTGTCACCAGGCATCGCACCACCGTCACCGGGTTGAGCCGATCCTTTGGGCTGCTTCTGCGCGATGCCGCGCAGCTGGAACAGTTGGGAGTTTCAACGCCGGCCGACGTGTTGCGCTCCGAATTGCTGCAGCATTACACACACGGGCATCTCACAGTGAAGTGCTGTCTGTTTCGGAAGAAAGAACACGTTTTCTCACGACGTCCCTGGATCACGCAGACCGAAGCTGCCAAAACTCTCGGGTTCAAACACGGTGCGGTGGCGGAACTCCTCAGGCGTCACGTCCTTGAAGGGCATCTGCAGCCGGCGGGAAATCGGTCGGTGGGACTCGTTTCCCGGGAGTCTGTCCGAGTCTTGAAAGATCAACTGGCCGACGCGTGCTCTGTGAATCAGACCGCCGGGCAATTGGGGATCGGACGCAGTCGGGTCTTTGAGTTGATTCGGGCCGAGTTATTGCCGTGTGCCGTGCGTACAAAAACCGGCTGGCGGATTCCGCGGGCCTCCGTCACGGAATTGAAAGAACTCTATCGATCATTGCCGGTTTGGGAATCCTCTGATTCATCGGACTGGATTCCCGCACGGGAAGCGACGCGGCATTTCGGTCGCTGTGGTCTCACATTCGTTCGGTTGGTGGAATTGATCCGAGACGGACATGTTCGCAGTTGTCGCGAATCGCACGTGGTTGGTTGGTGCGGCCTACGGGTGCATCTTCAGGATCTGCAGTCCGCGCGTCCCGAGATCTCTGAAAAACGAGATCGTTGTGAAGGTTATCCGCTGAACCGGCTTGGCCGTGTGCTGATTCCGGGGCGTCCCCTCAAGGAGTCGGTGCTGCGGAAGTGGATTCAGGCCGGGTTGTTCCAGGCGGAACGTCGCGGACGAATCTGGCACGTCGCTTTGGACGAAGTCGAACGGTTTCGAAGCACGTACTGCCTTGCGGAAGACGCGTGCCGCATCCTGGGAATCAGCCGCTCGACGTTGGCGCGGCGGGAAACCGCTGGAGAAATCAACGCCGTCTACAGTCGCCGCACGCATTCCGGAGCGGGGGCATCTGTGTTTCGGCGAGACGACGTCCTGCGGATGCGCGCCGAAGATGAGCCTCATCTCTCAGGCGAGCGCCACGCGTGAGGATCCAGGCGCTGCTTTCCACCAAGAGTCTCCCAAACACCCTGATTTCTGCGGTGTCCCGGTCGCCGGAAGCGGCCGGGATGCCGGTTTTCTTTTTAGCTATCAGGGGTCATCCGCCGGTGTCGATGG
>CAUZOL010000386.1:0-6237 GCA_963581435.1 Planctomycetota bacterium | reverse complement strand
CTGTCGCGCCCGCAATGCAACCAATGTTTCGGGATGATCCTTCAGCCAGCGGTCGACGATTACCCAAACCGATCTGTGCGTCGATTCACTTACCGGTACGACGTGACCACCATCGGCATCTTTTTTTAGCAACGCCTGAATCACCTCCACCTTCGGAAATGGCTCCCGCCGAAACTTATTCCATTGATCCTGAAGCGCGAACATGGATGGAAATTCATGACCGGAAAGGGGCACAAACCCTTCCTCAACACCATATGCCGTAATTGGCTTGCTCCAGCATGCAAGAGCGAGCAAGACTGGGAGGCATCTCATTCTTCGTGAAAAGATCATAGATTCTCCAGTCTTCTATTTTTCCTCGACTGTTCTAGCGATGCGCAGACCGAGGGCATCACTGCGTTCCCGATGATGGGCCATGTTTAGGTAACCGCGCTCAGCAGATCGACTACTCTTAGCAGAGTAGCTCCAACCACCCCCGCGAACAACGGTAACATGTCGCTTGGTTGTCAAGAAACCTTGGGGGTCGTCCGTTGGAGAAATTGTGTAGTAATCCGCAAAGTACTCATCGCGGCAAAGTTCCCAAACGTTGCCATGCATGTCGTGGAGTCCCCACGCGTTGGGTTTCTTTTGTCCCACTGGTTGTGAGTTGCCTTTTGAGTTCGCATGGAACCACGCATACTCGCCGAGGCGTTTTTCATCATCACCAAAACAATACCTAGAAGCACTACCAGCACGACACGCATATTCCCACTCCGCTTCGGATGGTAAATAATAGGTTCCCAGCGTCCGGGGAAGATCCATAAGATCAAGAGAACCTCGCCCAATAAATGGCTTGCCACCCAACTTCTCGTTCAGCTTCTTGAGGAAATCCGCCGCCTGCTTTCGATCCACGGACTCGACGGGGTTTTTCGGGTTCTTGAATTTCCCCGGAGCAGGGCCATCCATGACCACCGACCACTGATCCTGCCTCAATTCATACTTGGACATATAAAAGGGCTTGGTGATGTTCACCTTGTGCGGTGGATACTCGTCCCGATCGCCCCGCACTGCACCCATCGTAAAGGAACCAACTGGAATTAACACCATTTCCAATTTCGCGCCGCCCAAGTCGATTGTAATTTCCTTAGCCGGTTCGGCGGTGTAAACGGCCTCGGCGGAAATAAGGATCAATAGCGTGGGTATCAGCAAGTTATTCATCGTGCATGACGCAGCGTTCGCGTAGGATGTGGAAAGTCGTTTCATAAACTCTAAGCAAGGATGTTTTTGAGCGTCCCGGTACTGTCAGCATATTTTTCACGCTCAATGCCCAACGCATGCAACTGGGTCAACCAGAGATTGGCGAGAGGAGTCTCTCTCTCACAGTGGATATGGCTACCCAGTTTAAGCGTGCCGCCCCCGCCACCGGCGACGACCAGCGGCAAGTCGTTGTACTGATGCGTGCTACCATCGCCCATCCCGGCCCCGAGGGTGAAGATAGTATTGTCGAGCAGCGTTGTCCCGTTGGCTTCCTCGATGCCGTCCATCCGCTCGAGTAACCGCGCGAACGCAGAGACGTGGAAGCGGTCCAGCTTGAGGAGTTGTTCCATATGTTTACCTATGGCGTGGGTCATGGCGTGATGACTGTACGGCTTGTCTAAGATGCCCTCCCAGTTGGTGGCCGTCGTCCAACGCTCGGGACCCACCATCAGAGTGCCTACGTTGGTCAGGCCATTCTGCAACGCAGTCACTAACAGGTCACCCATCAGATGGATATACTCATTGCGTGGCAAATGCTCAGCTGGACGCTTGACGTCTGCGGCAGCCAAGTCGGATTTCATTTTTTCGATGCGGTCCATTCGCGTTTCGATGGTTCGGACCGAGTCTAGGTATTCGTCGAATTTCCGCCGGTCATCGAGGCTCAAGCGTTTTTGCATCTGGCGGGCGTTACCGAGGGCGAGATCGGTGATGTTACGAAAACGCGTGTTCGCTTGTGTGCCGAACAACCGGTCGTAGACTTTTCGCGGGTCTCTCATGGACGGCGCTACGTGACCGGTGCCGTACCAAGACATGTTGTCGAAGTAGATCGACTCGATGTTGTTCTTGTGGTCGTTGCAACTCAGTTCGAGTGTCGAGTAAGGGGTCGACTGCCCGATGCTGTCGGCTGCGATGTGGTCCAGTGTACGGGTCAGCGGATAGGCGGAGCCCTTGACCTCGTACGGCGCAACACTGGTGAGGAAGCAGGACGCACATTGCGCATGCGAGTCGGTACCGTGCTGAAAGGTGCGGTCCATGCCGGTGATCAGCGAGATTTTGTTCCGCATCTTGTGAAGTGGCGCCAAAGTCGATGTGAGCGTCAGGGGATGCTTGCCCGCCGGGACGGTCTTGCCTTCGAAGCGCCAGACGTTGTTCTGGCCCGCGAACGGCGGTAACGGTCGGTCGGTTTCGCCGGGGAAGAAGCCACGACGCGTAATGCCATTGGGCAGGTAGAAAAAGGCCAAGCGCTGTGCCGGAACCCCTGTTTTTTGATCCTTGGCACTGGCAAAGCTTTCAAGCCACGGCAGACCGAGTGCCGCGCCACCAGCACAGGTTAGAAAGCTGCGGCGTGAAACAGAGGGGAGTCGGTCTTGGTGGTGGCTCATCTTGTTGTCCTTGGTTGATTGATCTTAGCGGATGATGTGAATGGTGATCTTGGCGAGGCGTGAAATCTCGCTGGTGCGCCGAAGTATCAATTTCCGGGGTGTACTTTCTTCTCAGGTGTAGCCGGCGTGAGGGTGTTCTTGTGAAGAAACGGCTCACACATCGCGATATTTTTGAGTACGGCTCGCATCTGATCCCCACCTGCCATCGCCTCCGTAGTTATGTCATCCAGCGTGGGCGAATCTGCTTGGCCGAGTTCCCTGCCCAGCGCGTAGGACAGGAGGTGTGCCGTGAATCCGCGAATGAACCGTTGTTTCTCTTCCAAGATCAGCTGCTTAAACTCAACAAACGTCTCAAATTCATGCTGATTGAAGAGCACCCCGCTGACATCCACCTTACGCCCGTTCTCGTACTTATCGCGCCACACGCCGGTCGGCCCGAAGTTTTCCAAGGCAAAGCCAAAGGGATCAATTTTGTTGTGGCAGCCGGCGCAATCTTCGCGATTGCGGTGGACGGCCAAGCGCTCGCGAATGGTAAGTTTTGACAGTTCCTCCTCGCTGGCTTCAGGCAGCGGCGGAACATCGGCCGGAGCTGGCTCGGGCGGATCGTTGAAGATCACCGCGTTGACCCAAGCGCCCCGGGTGATCGGCTGGGTGCGAGTCGGAGTCGCGGTCATAGTCATGACGGCAGCGCTGGTAATCACGCCGCCCCGACGCGGGTCGGTCAATGGAACGCGCTTGAAAACCTGCACCGAAAGGTCGTGGGCTCCCGCCTTACCCGCATAGTTTGCATGGAGCATGTTGCTCTCCCATGTGAATTTCGGATCCAGCAGTTCCATCACGGACCGATCCTCGATGTACAAGGTCTCGAACAGGAGCAACGGCTCCGCCATCATGTGCATGCTGGCGCGGTATCCATCACCGTGATAGAAGTACGCAAACTTCTTCGGATCCGGAACCGACGTAATCAGTCGCTCCAGCTGCAACCATTGTGCAGGGAAGTTGTCACAAAACCGACTCGACCGCCGATCATTCAACATCCGGTCGATCTGCGCGCTGAGCGTCGTTGGAGCGCTCAGCTTGCCCGACTCAGCAAGGTCGAGCAACGCATCATCAGGGATACTGCTCCAGAAAAATTGGGCCAGCCGCGCGGCCAGCTCGAAATCATTGATACGCTGACGACCTTGGTCTTTGATGCCTGAACTCTCTTGGTCTGGTGTTTCGTAGATATAGAGGAAGTCCGGCATCCCGAGAACCGCTCCGACCATGGTGCGCATCATCTGCTCGAACGAAGCTCCAGAGGCGAGCTGATCTTCAGCGAACTTTGCAAAACGATCGAATGTTTCGGGATCGACCGGGCGTCGAAACCCCCGTCGGAGCAGTTTCTTGAGCCTAGAGCGCATGGCGGTTTTCTCAGTGTCAATGGCCGGGCCGACAGCCGATAGATCTGGCGGTGCGAACAGCCACTTCCAGCTTCGGCATTCTTTGGGATTGAGATCAGGACTCTCCACAATGGTCTGGCTGAGTTTGAGAAACGACTCCATCAACAGCGGCGAAAGTGTCAGGTGATCCGCGCGATTGTCGAAACCGTGCTCGGAGCGCTTGTCCTGTGGAAACGACGCAACGCCTTTGAATCCTTCGGGCCGCTGATTGTCGATGTCCTTGCTGAGCGGACGACTGGAGACTTTTATCTGATCGGGCATCTTTTTGGTTTCCGGACGGAAGTAATCATCCCGCCGCCGCATGAGCCGCTCGTTCAGCCGGAAGATATCGCGGTCCAGCTCGAGGAGATCGACCACCGCATTGTTGTACTGAAAGCGGTTCATTCGTCGCATCTGCGTGGGCTCAAACGGCTGGTTTTTCAGAGCATCTCGAAGCATCATCTGGAGCGGCACAACCATCTGCGTTCGTGTGGCCTCCGGCAGTGGAGGCTCGTCCACAGGCGGCATCTCGTGATCCTTCAACACCGTGAGCAGCTTCTCAAGCAGTTCTGGTTTCGCCAGAAGGTCATTGTCCGATTTCAGCGCCAGCAGGTCGACCTTGCCCTTAACCTTGCCAGCCTTGCCGTGACATTTGATGCAATGCGAATCGAACTCCAATCGAAGCGCCGCAAAGGATTCCTCTGCCAGTACCGCCGGCGAAATACCCGTCGACAACATGAAGGCGATGAAGGCTGGGAAAATCGTTCTCATGATCTTCAAATCACTTTACCTCGGGTTTTGCGAACGGATCTTGACCAGCCATAAAATCGACATAGGGGGTAATGCCATGCTTGCCGGGCTTGACGATAATCAGGCCCTTTTCATCCCACACAAAACCATTGTCTGAACGCAATGGAGCAAGGGCCCGCGTCTGCAGTGTCTTGCCGTTCGCACCGTCGAGCATCCACAGGTCCAAGGCGGTGGCGAGGTAAAGTGTGGTTCCCTCGACCTTGATCGGCCGTTCGACCGGCACGTCCAGCTCCCGTGTCCAACGAACCTTTCCGGTCGTCGCCTCGAGCGCGGCGATTTGGAGATCGAACATCACCAGGACCGAATCACCAAACAGCCCCAATACTTCCAGTGAACCATCTAGCAATTGCCCGTCTTCTGGAGTTGAAACCGGCTTCTCGCTAGCAGTCGGAGGATCGTCGCCCTCAACATCTTCAATTCGAGTCTTCTGCCACAGCGTGGCGCCGGTTTCGCGATCGAGTGCAAAGATGGCCACGCTGTCACGAGGCGAGATCACGACCACCCGATCGCTGACCAGCGGTGGCAGTCCGTGCCGACGACAGATGGCCGCAGTATCGTGCAAGTGCAGGCTGAATTGCGGATAGGTGCTGACCCAATCGATCAATCCGTCTCGCGCGTCGCAGCGAGCTACACCGCCCATGCCCGTAGAAATATAAACGGCACCGTCCTGCATCGTAAGTCGATCGCCATATACACTGAGCTGGGTGTGGTGGACGACTGGCGCCCGCTGGCTCGCATCCGCCGCAAGGTTCAGTTTTTTGACTGGTGGCGGCTCGGCTTTGGTTTTGTCGGGCGAAGGGTTGTAGGCCTTGAATTTCGCGTGATAGGCAAACAGTTCCCGCTGTCGCAGGACACTGCCCGTTTCGGCGTCGGAGATGATGAGGAAAATCGGCGATCTGCCTCCAATAAGGATTTGACCGCCGTCATTCCAACCATGGATTTTTACGGCCTTCCTCAGCATCGCGAGCGAGTAGAGCCGCCCGTCGTGGTAGATCGGTGCGTTTACGGGAAACAAATTCCTCCAACCCGCGGCGTCTTTGGTCGACCAAATCCTCTGCCCCGTATGGAGATCGAAGGCGTCGATGTACTCCAAGAAATCGAGGTTCAGCGCCGCATGATGATTCATCCGGATGAAGTTAGTCCTCTTCTTATCCGCCGGTGCAAGATCTTTGCCACAACGGACGATAATTCGCCCGCCGACCACCAGTGGATCGAACGGCGGCTTCGGAGGAACGCCGCCCCGATTGTGATGCATATCCATCGTGGCGATTTTGCTCCACGCCGGTTTGTCCAGTGCGTCGCCGCCATACCAAGCCAGCAAACAGGGGCCCGCCACGACCGTGCCCCGGCCAGTAACGACGGGTCGCACCTTATTTCGATAGACCAACGCGTGA
>CAUZOL010000385.1:0-6253 GCA_963581435.1 Planctomycetota bacterium | reverse complement strand
GCTTCATCGTTGCGTCTCCGTCGTCCTTGACCTGAGAACCAAAGACACGGAGTCGTAGCGATTTTTGTCAATTCATGCAATTTGAAGACACGTTCTTAGAGGTTTGACGAATCTTACATACTTGTCGCTCGCCAACACACACGTCACTGACAACGGCGTGAAGATGCTGCAAAAATCATTTTGGCATTGCTACATCGAGCGGTAGTCACAGAGCGTTTCTGACGGTCCCGATCCCCGTTGCTGTCCTTCTGTGGGCGTTTGGGGTGTGTTTCTCGCATGGCCTGTCTTGCGGAGTGATGGTCCCCAATTTCGGTCCTCGAAAGAGGCAGCAAATGTCGGATGCCCATGACTTTCCGCTCAGTTCCCGTACCCGGCGGCTCAACGAAATCGCGTTTGCTCTTGCGGTTTACGACCTGTCTCGACATCATGCTCACTGGAGTTGTTTGTTTGGTCTGCCAATAACTGTTTTTTCGCACACCAATAATCGAATCCTTCACCTTGACTCTGAACGCATTTGCATGACTATCTGCGTTCCGTCCGAGTCGATCCTTCTTGCTGCTTGACGCGCTGCCCTGCAGCGGCGTCTTCGGGAATAAAACGATGAGCGGCAACAAACGGCCCGACCCCCTTTTGAACGCGGGGGAGAAGAAGCGGCCGGTGTGTCCCGTCTGTGGTACCGTCAGCTACTCACGCGAAGGCATTCATCCGCAGTGTTCCCAGCAGCGTGCGGATGAAGTGCGAATTGCCAAGTTGAAGTTGAAGGAAAGCCGCGCCGCCAAAAGCAAGACGAAGCCAAAGGTCACATCGCCCGATGCCGTCAAGCCGTGGCACAAACTCTGCCCGAAATGCCGGATTCAGGTGCATGTCCGCAAATCAACTTGCGACTGCGGACACAGCTTCGCCACCAGCAAACCGCCCAGCGCAGATTGAAACCCGGTTTCGATTCCGCTGCCGTGTCGCGTAAGTCGCTCGGTCGGGTGCTTTGATTGCCGGCCTACTGCTGCTTGAGATACCGCTCCGCGATCACTGCGCCCAGGCGAACGATGCCGACGGTGTCGATGACGAGCTTCTTTTCCTGTTGGGGAAGATCGAAGGCTTTGATGTGAATCAGATTGCTGTCGGCGGCGGCAACCTTTTCCAGTTCGCTGGTCACGTCGATGGAGTTAACGCGTTTGTCATCGGTCGGTGGTTGTTGACTGACGTACCACTTGAGCGCGGGCAGCGCCAAATCCTTGCGACTCTGCGCGACTGTCGAACTCAACCGTTGGCCTGCGACTTTTCTGTATGACGGCATCGACATGTCATTCTCGCCGACATGATAAAACACGCCCGTCAGTTCCACTTCGTGACCTTTGTCCTCAAGCTCCGCGATGGATTTCTTCACAAATGCGATGAAGCGGGGATAGATGTGCCGGGTCTTGGCCATGCTGCCCTCGGGGGTCCAGTCATTCATTTGCGACCCGCTGTGGGTGAACTTGGCGATGGCGATGTTGCCGGGCAATTTGTTTTGCAGCGTGCGACCGAAACTGAGTTCCGGGCCGAAGGTGTCGTAGTAGCCGGCGGGACCGAGCGGTTCCCAGCCGGCGGACGATTTGTAGCCACCGCCGATGCTGTACTTGTAGGCGATCGATTGGTTGTTGTTGAGCAGTTCGCTGTCGAGTGACTTCAGTTCCTGCGTGAATGCCCGCTCGCCTTCCATGTTGCGATGGCCCGCGAGGACAAACAGTTTGATCTTGCTGCCCTTCTTGTAGGGCCATTTCTTTAGCGGCCGCGCGATTTGTTTGCTTTTGCCGATGGTTCGCAGGTAGGCGTCGGCATAATTGACGCCATGTTCGAGTTGCCCCAGTGTTCCGTAGTGATAATGCAGTCCGACGCCACCACCGATCTCGACGCCGACATGGGACGTCGAGATGTACTCCGCCAGCGGGTCGGCCCGGGTGACTTCTTTTTGCCCCAGGCTGATGGCATACATCCGCGGCCGCAGGTCCATGCCCCAAATGGTCTTGGTGCACAGCTCACCGATGTAGAATTTTAATTTGGGCGTATTCAGATCATGCCGCCATTTGGCCAGAAAGTTCTCGAGGTTCTTGCCATAGTTCGCCATGTACTCCGGCTTGAACATGTCGTTCTCGCCCTGATGCCACATGACCCCTTCGATGCGGTAGGGAATCTTCTGTTTGTCGAATTCCGCCAGCGATGACCGGATCAACTCCATCGCCAGCGGGTACATTTTGAAGCCGATCGGTTCATCAGGATTCCAGTCGCCGCCCAGGTGCGTGCCGCCGGCGGCGCACTTGATGATGGCGATTGGTGCGTCGATGTTCTGCGAAACTTTGCGGGCAAAACTCAGTTCCGGACCGACGACGTTTTTGACAGGTTGCAGATCAACCCAACCGTCTGAATTCATCTTGTTCTGGCGGCCTATGGAGTAGGAGAACTTCACGCCGGCTTGGGCCTTTTCGAGTCCCGCAAACGGCGGAAAGCGTTTGATGTCTTTCACCTTGGAGTCGGACCCCACCATGTTCGACTGTCCGGCGAAGATGAAGACCCGCACGGTCTTGTTGTCTTCTGCGTTCGCAGTGACGCAAAGGAGCAGGGAAAACGCAAACCCGATGCAGGCGATTCGAGTGGTATTGATCACGGTTGTGTATCTCGTTTGGGTTTTCTTCTATCGATTAAGTTGGGTTTTCATTGTAATCATTATTGAATCGATTTCGTATGTTGCAGCTGCTCTTGCACAAAGAAGAAATATTGGACGCCGCGCAAAACAACGGCCCTGCACAACGGGCGTTGCGCAGGGCCAGGTTGTTGTCTCGATCGTGATCCAACGTCGAATGTTACTTTTTTAACTCTCTGCGGATTGCTTCGATTTCCCGGGCGAGTTTGTCGAGCCTCGTTTCGATGGACGGTCGCTTGCCCGATTTGGCATCCGCCGAGGGGCGTTCGTGCGGTCCCGGGCCGGGACGACCTTTGAAGGAAGGCGATCCTGGTTTGAAATCTGGACGTTTCGGACCAAACCCCGGACGTCTTGAACCGAAGCCGAAACCGGAACGTCCCGGACCGCCGGGTCCGCGCTGACCGAATCCGGGGCGACCGTGCGGTCCGCGACCGAATCGAGAACCTTGATCGCCTGGGCCTTTGCCCTTGCTTCGCGCACCCTCTTTGGAGTGGGCGGCTTTGTGATGTTCCATGCGTTCCTTCATCGCTTTCTGGAACCCTTCCGTCCGCTTCTTGATATCCTCACCACTTGGTCGTCCGCCTTGAGGCCCGCGTTTTTCCGTACGATTCTTCATGGCCTTTTGGAGCGCTTCCATCCGCTGCTTGGATTCCTCGCGACTTGGCCTTCCTGACACTCTGCGTCGCGGTCCCTCTTTCGAATCAGCACCCTTGGTCTTGGCGTAATATTGGGCTTTCTTCAGCGTGATCTCCGCGTCTTTCAGCTGCTTCAATGCTTTCTCCAGCGCGGCTTGCGCCTGCTCGACTTTTTCTGGTGGGCTTTGAGCAAATACCGCCGGAGAGAGGCCAAGAATTGCTGCCACCACGAACGTTCTTCCTAGACTTAATCGCATGAGCATACTCCTTCACATTGCAGAATGAATGACGGCGCGCGACATCCGCGCCGAATTGTAGCGTGTTGACCGGGGGGCCGACCACAGCACTTGGCTGCATATTTTTCGAGCGGCAATCCTTTCGTGTTCGGCTGATGACGCCCACCTCACAATCGCGACCGCTCTGTTACCTGTGGCCCGCAAATTGATGTGACACGACAATGTCCAACAATTGTCTGTGCTGTCGCGCCGTCACATCCAACTCGACACAACTGAAGTGCGCTAGAGACCACTACCGGGCGATGCTACAATATCCGCCGTCGTCAGCCTCGCTCATCTTCGAGGTGAATTTGTTGGACGAACAGTAACTGAAGTGCCGCAAAAATATGTCGGTTTGCGGGAGTTTCGGCAGGTCTAATAATCTTTGCGGGTGCTTGATGAATCGCGCGATTTGCCCAGGCCCAATGCCACGACGCGAGTTCATGCGGGTTGGCACGCTTGCGTTGGGCGGTATGACGCTTTCGGACTTGCTCGCCTATCGGGCGGCGGCAGGCGTGAGCGACCCCGAGACGTCGGTCATTCTGTTCTGGATGTGGGGCGGGCCAAGCCAACTGGAAACGTACGATATGAAGCCGGATGCGCCCAGCGAATATCGTGGGCCGTTCAATCCCATTTCGTCCAAAGTGCCGGGAATGGATCTGGTCGAACACTTCCCGCTGCAGGCGAAAATCGCCGATCGCTTTTCCATCGTTCGCACGCTGCATCACGGCATGTCGGCTCACAACGATGGCAGCATCACCGTGTTGACCGGGAAGGAACCGCCGGCTCCCGATCCCACATCGACCAACAAATCGCAGCATCCCGATTTTGGCATGATTGCCAGTTACGTGCGCGGCCCACGGCCTGACGGTTTGCCGCAATACATCGGCGTACACAGAGCGCCATTTATGACGGCGCCAAATTATTTGGGACTCAGTCACAAGGCGTTCGACTCCGGCGATCCGTCGGCCAAGGGGTTCTCTCCGAAGAATCTGACATTGGCAGCGGGCATCGACGGCAAACGATTGGACGACCGCAAGTCGCTTGTTGCCCAGTTCGACCGGTTTCGCCGCGATCTCGATCTCGCCGGTTCAATGGGAGGGACGGAAGATTTTCGTCAAGCCGCTTTCAATATGCTGACCAGTAACAAAGTTGCCGACGCGTTTGACCTCAGCAAAGAAGACGACACGCTTCGCGATCGCTACGGCCGTCACCGTTGGGGGCAGAATTGTTTGCTGGCGCGGCGGCTGGCCGAGGCCGGTTCTGCCGTTATCAATGTTGACGCAACCGCACCTTCCAACAAGAGCAAGTATTTCAGTTGGGACGATCACGCCGGGCCGTTTCACCTCGTGCATGCCAATCTCGAACGGTTCCCGCAGTACGATCAGG
Source organism: Planctomycetota bacterium (assembly GCA_963581435.1). Taxonomy (GTDB): domain Bacteria; phylum Planctomycetota; class Planctomycetia; order Planctomycetales; family Planctomycetaceae; genus JABISG01. The sequence continues at coordinate 1,277 of CAUZOL010000385.1, read as the reverse complement.
CCATCACGGCGCTCATCGAAGATCTGCACGAGCGCGGTCTCGACCGCAAGGTGCTGGTTGTTGCCTGCGGAGAGTTCGGCCGCACGCCGCGACTGACCCGCCGGGCAACGTTTCCGGGGAAGAAAGGCGGCCCCTGGTTGGGTCGGGATCATTGGCCCAATGCGTTCAGCGCGTTGATTGCCGGTGGTGGATTGAGAATGGGACAAGTGGTCGGCACCACAAACTCGAAAGCGGAACATCCGCTGCACGATCCCGTCACACCGCAGGATTTGATGGCAACCATCTACCGCCATCTGGGAATCGATGTCACACGCGGTCTGGTGAACTTTTCCGGCCGACCAATTCCCATTCTGTACGATGGGCAGCCAATCTCGCAGTTGGTGTGAGGCGATTGGATTTGCGCGATTGGTCGTGAGCCGCTGCGTTGGCAGAATGGCATCCGAAGTGTCGATTAGGCTACAATTGAACCGAGCCGACAGTCTGCCCATCTCAACCGTTTTCGCGGGAATGAAGCCAGCCACATGATCTCCATTGTATGTGACGAGTGTTCGAAGACTTACAAAGTCAAACCCGAGATGGCCGGCAAACGAGCCAAGTGCAAATGCGGTGCGTCGATTCAGATTCCCGCCGGGCCGAAGAAAAAGAAAAAGCAGGCGGCCAGTGCCGCACCGCGACGCAAGAAGCCCAAGCCCAAACCGCAGAGTGACCCCTGGGACGACGACTCGTTCGCCGACGACGGTTTCGGCGACGACTTCGATCAGGGGGAAGACTACGAGGACGAACTGGATGGCGATTTCGAGGATGAATTTGCCACAGCATCGTCGCCACGCAAAAGGAAGTCTCGATCGGGCTCGCGTGGTTCAAGGCGCAAAGGGTTGACAACAAAACGCCCCAAGCGTCGAAAGAAACGACGTGCAAGCAGTTCCCAGGCAAATGCGTTGATCCTCCTGGGGGTACTGTTTGCCGTACCGGTGATAATTGGCGCTGTGGCAAGCGCGGCGACGCGTGAGCCTCTCTTCTTTTTCCTATCCGCTTTTGTTGCCGTCGCCCTCATTAACATTGTTGCAATCTGGCGTGTCTTCGAAAAAGCAGGCCAGCCGGGTTGGATGTCCATTATTCCAATCGCCAATCTCTTGACACTTCACGAAATCGGGTTCTTCGCGCATTTTAGTGGGTGCTGCTTGATTTGACGTGTGGAATCGATCTCGGGATCATGGGGGATTTCCGAGGTCGAGACGATGGAATCTCTGAATGCGCATTACCGACTTCTTCTGGGC
>CAUZOL010000384.1:0-6291 GCA_963581435.1 Planctomycetota bacterium | reverse complement strand
TTTTCCAACGTCTCAACAGTATCCCGCAGAAGTTGCAACTCGGCAAAGAGACGAACGATGAGTTCAGTTTTTTCATCCGAGGAAAGTTCAGAGACATTCGGCAAACATTCGACCATCTGGTAAACTCCTTACCAGACGCTCCTACCGAAATCACCAAATCCAGTCCATACCAATCGCCGGTGAGTAGTAACCTTCATTCAACCATCCACGTCGCAAAATCCATAAACTCCCCGAAATCAACCAAAAGCAATCTCAGAGGCTCAGAATCATTCTGCCTTCAACTTTGCGCATCTCGTCCGCCTCGCGGGCACGAACACACTTCAGGCGGGGGGCTGTCGGCTTTATCGGATTCTCAGCGATTGAAATTTCGCCACTTTTGTGGAGCTGGCCGTTTCCATCACGCGCGACGGGGCAGCGGTCGCCGATGCCAAGGTTTTCAACAGTTTGGTTTCAGCCGATGGTTTGGAAGTCATCCGCAAGGAAGTCCCCACCATCTACGAGCCGTAAACCGAAGACGAACCCGCCCACTACGCCCAAGGAAAACTCCACCTGCCCAAGGGGTCGGCACAGTTCATTATCCGCTTCCGCGTCGAACGGCCCGACGTGGAAGACGAACTGACGCGCGACATTACGATTAATGTTGAAGACGAGTAGCCGCCTACGGCTTCGCATCCCCGTATCGCCAGCAGTACCAGCTTGCAACCGAGGCATACGGCCGCCAGGGTTCGGCGATGCGGTGGCTGGTTTTCTTGTCGGGGAGATCGTCCAGACCGTACAGGTTGCGGATGTTCATGCGGATGCCCAGGTCGTCGTGGGGGAAGACGTCGAGACGGCCCAGCGAAAACATGAGAAACATCTGCGCCGTCCAACGGCCGATGCCCTTCACCTGCACGAGTTCCTCGATCACGCCCTCGTCGGACTTGCGGCCGATGTGATTCAATACCAACCGGCCGTCGAGAACGTTTTCGCACAGGTCGCGCATGTAGTTGAGTTTCTGCGGCGAGATGCCGGCCGCTCGCAGCTCATCGTCGGGCATCCGCATCAAATTCTCGGCGGTTGGCATTCCCGGTCCGACGGCGGCGAACAAACGCGTGCGGATCGAGCGGGCGGCGCTGGTCGAGATTTGTTGTGAGATGATCGAACGCACCAATACCACAAACCGGTCGCGTTCCAACTTCAGTTGAAACGGTCCGACTTGACGAATGACATCGCGCATCACCGGATCGGCGGCGCGCAGGTGTTTCAAGGCAGCGCGGACTTTTTTCGCGTCAATGCTCATGGAGGCCGATTGTAGATTGATCGACACGCCTCGCAAGCGGGGCGGCCAAATTCTGATTGCAATCAACCTGGATTAACGACGACCGCCCGAGTAGCGGGGGTGTGCGAATTGGCGGTAGTCGATGACGTGACGGGCTCCGCCGGAATACCGGGGATGCCGGGCGTAGTAACCGGCAGCGGGTGCATAGCCACGCGGTTGGGCGAATTGAATTGGCGGACAGTCCAGGTGGGACGCTCCTCCATCATGCTGCACCAGCCAGATGTTGCGAAAGCGAACCGGGTTGCTGTGATTCTGTAATTTCGTCGGGAGAGCTTCGGGGCCTTCGGGACGGCCGGCACCGGTTTTGTTTTTCAGTTCGACATCGTCGTGAATCAACTCGCCGTTGTGCCGCACGGTGAGCCGGGCGTTCTTGATCTTCTTGCCGGCTTCGTCAAACTTCGCCGACGTGAGAGTCAAATCGTACGTCTGCCAACGTAGCGGCGGGTAACACATATTGACCGCGGGCGGCCGTTGCCGGTACAGCCCGCCGCATTCGTTGTGCACTCCTTCAAGACCGAACGAATCGAGAATCTGAACTTCATAACGGCTTTGCAGATAGACTCCGCTGTTCGCGCGACCCTGTCCGCGGGCGTGCGGCATGTAAGGCAGCCGAAACTCAATGTGCAGGGTGAAATCTCGATAGGCGTCGCGGGTGTCGGCACCTTCCATCAGCAAGCCGTTGTCGGTCATGCGGCCGTTCTTGAACAAATCGGTGGTCGTGCCGTTGAACAGGACGGTGGCATCGTGCGGCGGTCGTTGGCCAACCGTCGGGCTGATGCGAAGAATCTTTTCGATGCGGCTGCTTCCAGATTGACCTTCATAAGAAATGTCGGCCCAGCGGCTGTGCACGTCGATTGTGAAAGGTCCATCTTGCAGGCGAAGTTGATTTCCTTCCCGCATTCCTGAAAGCTTTTGCTTGTCTTTCCGATTCCAGCCGGCGCCGGGCAATCCGCCGGTGTACAGTACGGCATCGAACTTGCCATCGCCCAGCGCGACTACTTGCAGGCCGACATAACCGGTTCGCCAGCTGCCGTTTGCTGCGATGCGGGCTTGCCCGAGGTATTCGCCCTGCAGCGCGTAATCCTCATCGACCTGACTGATGTTGGTGGCAGCCTGTTTTTTCTTGTCCTGTGCATGAGCAGTCACAGCCCCGACAAGAACGATCGCCGAGAACATGCCCAAAAACCAAGCCGAACGACGCATAAAACAGCTCCTGATGACAGAATTTGAAGCAACGAATGAACGAAATAGCCCGCTGCCGTACAGTCACGGCCGTGGGCCGAACACTCTTCCTCACTTACCTATTTTGGCGCGCCGTCGAGGCAAGAGCAAGCGCAGCGACCGAATCGACGGGGCTGACCGGTTGTTCGCTTACTTCGATGTGGTCTCCGTCACGATCCGTTTGGAGAACACGACGCGGCCGAAGTCCTGCGGTGCATGGAACTGCGGCGTCTTTGTTTTGCTCGGCGACCATTGGCTGAACTGCGGGTTGGTCTTGCCGCCCAGCCGGTTCAAATTGAGATGCCAGACGTCGCCATCGGCAGGCGGCGTGTTCTTCGCAACGCCTTGGAAATTCGACAGCGGAATAGCGGCCTCGAGTATCCACTCGCGGTCGCTGTCGGTGTCGTCGTTCAGTGTGCCATCGATGGCGATGGCAATTGTCACGCCGGTTGCGTTCCAATTCTGTTTCGATTTTTCCTTGGGGCCGTTCGGATGATGTCCATCGAGAAAGGCACCGCGCACGTTCATTTCGATATTGAAATAGTCGTCGGGGCGGTCGGGATTCGGCGCGGTGAAGACCTCGACGCAATCGTCCTTGTAAACGGGGCTGTCGCGTTTGGTGTGATCGCCCGAGATGTGGGCGTCTTTGCAGCGAAATGACACGTAGAGGTAACGGTCGTCCCATAGCAGTTTCGCTTCGGTCTGTTCCTTTTTCCCTTCGCTCCACCAGGCAAACTTGAACTTGCCGACGTCTTTCGCTGCCGTCCACGCCGGCTCATCAAGTTGGCCGTCGATTGTGATCTTCATTGCCGTTCGATGAATTTTGTAATTTGGCGCGTCGTCATCGCGAACGATGAAGGCGGTCAATGCGGCGGCGGGGGAAATCAACGCCAGCGCGATGCCGCAGAACCATAACCAGAACGATGCCATCTTCCCCGGCGCAATTCGCTCGTCCACGTCGCGGTACCTCAGATAGAGTGTTCCCAAACCAATGACCGGATACAGCATAACCGCGACGACGCTGGTTATCATCAACATCAGCGGCGGGTTCTTGAGCAGGCTGTATGTGACGACGTGAATTATCAGCGAGGCTGCTGTGAAAATGTGAAAGAAGCGTTTGCGTGCGGCGAAATCTCGGGCGTCGATAATGCCCATGACGGCTAAGCCGTCGGCCAGCGCCCGCGTGGTGCCGGCCACTCCGGAGATGACCGTCGAAAACAGCACGAAGAACGCGCCGACAACAAACAGCGTTGCCGCCCAACTTCCCAACGTCTCGATGTAGACCGCCTGGATCGTTCCGACGGTTGCCGGTCCGTCGGGATCGAGCCCTTTCGCATACAGGATTGCCGCGCCGAGGAAATAGAAGCAGATGGTACTGACGGTATAGACGACCATCGTGAGAAAGACATCGGTGTACATCACGCGAATCCAGCCGCGCGCCCGGCGGGGCCAAGCGTCGCTTGGTTCTCGCTCGCCGACGTTGCGGGCGTATCCCTTTTCGACACACCAGTAGGTGTAGGACATCATCTCGCTGGTCCCGATGCCGGTCCCTGCGTACATGGCCAGTGCGGTCATAATCAACACGGCGGTTAATGGAATGGGAAGATCGAATGTCAGCCCGGCAGCAACTTGCGCTGGCGTGATCGCGTGATCGGTCTCCTTCAGCAGCACTGTGCAGACGAGCGTTATCAACGTGAACAGGCCGACCAGACCAATGGAAATCCGTTCGAGCGTCTGATAACCGCCGATGATCAAAATCGAACCGGCAACAACCGCGACAACCAACGACCAGATGATGTGCCCGTATTCGCCCAGGGCATTTGGGAAAGCCAACTCAACCGCCTGCCCGGCCGCCCCAACAATTGCCCCGCCATTCACAAACATGATGAGTACGGTCAACAGCCACAGCCAGATCACCCAGTTCAAGACCGGGCGTTTATGTCCAGTGATTTCCTGCGCGGCGGTCGTATTGCTGCTGCGCGATCGCAGAGAGATTCCAACTGCCCAAAGAACACACACAGTCGTCACGGAAATCAAAATGACTGCCCCGGTCGCTGGAATGATATCCTTCAAAAAACGAAATGCTGCCAGCCCGCCCATGCTGCACAGCACCACCACCGCCATCCATTCCAGATTCAACCAGACGGGACGGTGCGCGCTGGGGCCGGGCAGCGTGTTGAAGACGGTGAGAAACGTGCGACCGGTTGAAATTGTGTGCCGCGTGAGTTCCGCCTGCACCACAACCTTGATGAGGCATGAAAGCAGGACGAACCACAACAACACAAAGCCGGCTTGCGCACCCAGCTTGGTCGTCATCAAGAGTTCGCCCGAACCGACAACGCTGCCGACGAGAATCATTCCCGGCCCAAGCTCGCGCAGCGTTGCTTTCCAGCCGACCGGAGGCTCACGCGCGCTGGCCGCACTGCGGGCATACGGATCGATGGCTTCAACACGCGTCTCGTCCGGCAATGGCGTTGTGTCGGGCAATGAAAAACCTCGAAGATGTCGTCAGATGTGAGATACGAACATCGAGCCGTATCATATCAGCCCTTGACATGAAAATCGCGTTGCGCATCGAAATGCACAGCCACTGGCATTTCGCCAGCCGATTGGTGATGCTGGTGGCATGAACTTCACGTCACGACATTGCGTCCCCGAATTGATGGATCAACCGGGGCTGGACAAGCAACAGCATCGGCAGGCGCTCGATGGTTTGCGGCGCGTGAACCGCATCAGCGCGACAAGCGGAATTTTCTGGCCGACGATTGAGGCTCTGGCGAAGCAAAGAAATGATCGCCCGCTGAGCGTGCTTGATGTTGCTTGTGGCGGCGGCGACGTTGCCGTATCGATGGCACAACGCGCGAAACGTGCCGGCATCAAGATGACGATTGATGGTTGCGATATCAGTTCCGTGGCCGTCCAGCATGCACAGCAACAGGCTGCGGAAGCGGAAGTTGATGCTTCATTCTTCCAACACGACGTGCTCGCCGATCAATTTCCGCAGGAATACGATGTTCTGACCTGTTCGTTGTTTCTGCACCATTTGAATGAGACCGATGCGATCACCTTGATGCAAAAGATGTCGGCCGCGACAGGGCAACTGGTTTTGATCGACGATCTGCGTCGAACACGGTTTGGGTTTGTCCTTGCCTGGGCTGGCTGCCGATTGCTTTCTCGTTCACCGATTGTGCATCACGATGGGCCGCAATCGGTGGTGGCTGCCTTTTCCGACAGCGAAGCACGTGAATTGGCGAAACAGGCGGGAATGGGTGAGGTGACGATTTCGCGCCATTGGCCTCAACGCTTTCTGTTGACCTGGAGGCACGCATGAGGTTGGCAGCGACGATAAAGCCAGACAATGTGGCGGCCGAGTCGTGGGATGCGATTGTGGTTGGTGCCGGCCCCGCCGGCAGCATTGCGGCGCGTCAATTGTCACTGTCTGGATTGCGCACGCTGCTGGTCGAACGCAAGGCGTTTCCGCGAAACAAGGTTTGCGGTGCGTGCATCAACGGTCGCGCAGTCGCGGCACTGCATCTACTCGGATTGGACGGTGTTCTCGACCAACTCGCCCCAATTCCGTTGACGCGATTTCACGTTCGCTGTGGTTCGCGGCGAGGTGAAATTTCGCTTCCGGCCGGAGTCGCCGTCTCCAGGGCGACTTTCGACACCGAGTTGGCTGCGGCCGCAATTGCCGAAGGGGCAGAGTTCCTGCCGGAGACATCGGCAACGTTGATCGATGACGTGCCGACCCT
>CAUZOL010000383.1:0-6316 GCA_963581435.1 Planctomycetota bacterium | reverse complement strand
TGTCCGAATCCGTCACGACATCATTGGCGAGGGCCGCTGCTGATTCTGCCAATCCCAAACGCCTGGCTTGCTTTTATTTCCCCGACGGCGTTCCCATGCCACTCCCCAAAGATCCGGCACACAAGGACTGGTTATGGTTCCCACATGGAAACGGCAAGAAGTTCACCTTCACGAAATGCATGGAACCGCTTGAGCCGTTACGGAAAGACCTGACGGTTTTATCCGGTTTTTCCCACCCGCCGGTGCGCAAAATCCATGGTCACTCGAATGCGGATCAATTCCTGACCGCAGCCGCAACAGCTTATGACGGCCCGTACAAGAACACGATTTCGTTGGACCAGGAGTTTGCGACACACGTCGGGGATCAGACGCGGTTTTCCTCGTTGGTGATGTCCACCGATGGGGGGACCGGAACGCCGCGCGGCGCTCATACGCTGTCGTTCAATCGCAGCGGTCGGGCGATCCCCGCCGAACACCGACCGAAGCGAGTCTTCGACATGCTGTTCGTCAAGAGTGACGGAGATGCTGCCCGCCGGCTCGCGCTGAGCAAGAACGCGCTGGACGATCTGCTGGCTGATGCGCGGTCTTTGCGAAAGACACTCTCGTCGCAGGACCAGAAGCGACTGGATGAATACCTGGAATCTGTGCGCGAGGCCGAGGTCAAGGTGCAGAAGGCGAAACATTGGATCAATACGCCCCTTCCCAAAGTGGATGCCGATCATCTCAATCTCAACCTGACACCCGACGAGCCTCGTCTTTACATTCAGACGATGTTCGAGTTGATCTACCTGGCGTTCAAAACCGATTCCACTCGCGTGGCCACCTACCAAATCGGCCGAGAGAACGGCGTCGGAAAAAGTGACCATCTCGCGCGAGCCGTTGGATTCAACCTGGCCCACTCGTTGTCGCACGAAACCAAGAACCCGGGCGGCTGGAAAAAATTCGGGATCTACTGCCGATTCCTGAACGAAGAATTCGGCCGATTTGCAACGAAGCTCAAGCAGTCGCCGGAACCAGCCGGCGAAGGATCAATGCTGGACAACACGCTGCTGCTGCTCGGTTCCGCATCAAGCGCTTTTCACCTCTCCCGCAACTACCCGTTAATTCTCGCTGGCGGGAAGAACATGGGATTCAAGCACGGCCAATACCTTAACCACGCCGGCGACAATCCAGCCGGCGGCCCGTGGAACGGCGGCCGTGAACCGTGGCAGAAAGAGGCCGCTCACGAGGACATCCCGCTGTCGAATCTCTTTGTCACCATGCTGCAGCGTCTCGGCGTCAAGACGAACAAATTCGCCGATAGCACCGGGAAGCTCGATGTCGTGTGATACGCCTGCAGAGCCGCTCATTCGGGCCCTGCAAGATGCCGCTGCCTGGCCTCATCCGGTCGGCGACGTTGCGGTGATCGAAACCCACATTTCGTGGGTTCTGCTGACAGGAACTTTCGCCTACAAGATCAAGAAGCCGGTTGACTTCGGATTCGTCGATTTCACCACGTTGGAGCGGCGGCGTTTTTTTTGTGAAGAAGAACTACGGCTCAATCGCCGCCTTGCGCCGGATCTCTACCTTGCCTCCGTTCCCATCACCGGCACGTTCGAGCGTGCCGTTGTCGAGGGCATCGGCACTCCGATCGAGTTCGCCGTCAAGATGAGGCAATTCTCACAGGAAATGTTGCTCAGCCGGCTGATTGCATGTGACAAGTTGGTAGCCGAACACATTGATTGCCTGGCGGAAGAAGTCGCCGATTTTCATACGCGCATCGAAGTTGCCAATCCTGACACCAGCGAATTCGGCACTCCCGCTGCGATCCTTGAGCCGGTTGAAGAGAACTTCCGGCACCTCACGATCGCAGATGACGATGTTGAACTGCGATCGACAATCGGAACTCTGCATGAATGGAGCCGGCGCGAATTCGGCGCGCAACAAAGCGAGTTTCACCGTCGTCGGCAACTGGGCTTTGTGCGGGAATGCCACGGCGATATGCATCTCGGAAACATGATCCTGCATCGGAAAGAAATGGCCGATGGCGGGAACTCAACGGATTCCGTGCTGATCTTCGACGGCATCGAATTCAACGAGTCCTTCCGATGGATCGATGTGCTAAGCGAGGTGGCCTTTGTCGTCATGGACCTGCAAGACCGCGGTCGGCTCGATTTCGGCTGGCAGTTCCTTAACGGTTACCTCGAACAGACCGGAGATTACGCCGGCCTTTCTGTTCTTCGCTTCTATCTCGTTTATCGTGCGTTGGTGCGGGCGAAAGTTTCATTGCTGCGCGGCGCACAAAACGACGTGGGTGAAGCAGAACGGTTGACGCTCGATCGGGAATTTCGCCAGTACATCGACCTGGCGAAAGAATACACCGAGCCGCGACCGACGCCGTTGATCATCACTCATGGTTTTTCCGGCAGCGGGAAGACGACCGGAACGCAGCCTGTAGTAGAACAGTTCGGTGCCGTTCGCATTCGCTCCGATGTCGAACGGCAACGATTGTTTGACGGTGATGCGGCGACGAAAGTCGATGGAGAACTTACGTCGGGCATCTACACATCCGATCGAACCGATCGTACATACGACAAACTGGCCGAATTGGCCGCGGCTGCAGTATCCGCCGGCTTTCCGGCGATTGTCGATGCCACATTCCTCCGGCGATCTCATCGCGACCAATTCCGCCGGCTGGCCGATCGGTTGGGAGTGGAATGCATTATCGCCGATTTCCAGGCACCGGAGTCGGTATTGCGCGAGCGGATCGTCCGTCGGTTGCAGGCCGGCATCGATGCTTCGGAAGCCGATCTGTCGGTCCTCGATCATCAAATCCAGACGCACGATCCGATTGGTGATGACGAATTGCCGTTTGTCGTCGCGGTCGAATGCGGTGATTCAACCGCGGCAGAGTTGTTGCACGCTGTCGGTCGCTGTTCGCCGCATTGAAAATCGATGACCGGCTCATGCGGGTTGTTCGCGGTTCAAGAACAGCGCAAGGCAACCGGCGACTGCGATGACGGCAGCCATTCCTCCGTAGGTATAAAGGTCGTTCTTCATGAATCCGGCACAGCTCGGGCCGAGAGCGCCGATACCAAAGCACATCATGTTGCTAAACCCATAGCCGACACTCCGCCGGGAACTGGGGACGTACTGGGCAATCAGGCTGTTGTAAACCGGCTGGTTCATGAAATGCACAAATGCCGCCGTACAGGCGGCAACCAACCGCCACGGTCCGTCGGCAAACGCCATCCACACCAGACAGGGAACGTTTGCAAACATTATGAACGCCAGAAACGGCTCCAGGCGACCGGCCCGGGCGATCTTGCCGGCGAGGGCCTGTCCGGCGATGGCAAAACCGAGGACGATGGCTGCCATCAAATTCCGAAACCCCTCGGCCGACATTCCCGCGGGACGAAGTTGAGAATTGTTCAGAACGTCTGATGCACCGAGATACCGCGTCAGAAAATGCACGAACGCTGCATAGACAAATCCCGATAAGGCACCGACTGCGACGAGCAGGTAAAACGACTTCCAACGGGCTGTCTCCGGTTCGGCGGTCGCGGCTGTATCACTCGGTGACGGAGTTGACTTCCGTCGCCGCCCGTCGTTGGGGAGGGTGAAGAAAATCAACAGTGCGATGATTGCCGCCGGAATGCACAACACAACATAGTAATCACGCCAGCCGATTTCCGTCGCTCCGAAGACGATCGCGGCGATCAGTGGTGCTGAGGTAATTCCGATCGAACCGAGAATGCCATGCCAACCAAGCGCCGCGGGAAGGTTTTCGGGCGTCGTCTCGCGCGAGATTAACGCCAGTCCAACCGGATGATAGATGCTGGCGAAACAGCCCATGGCGAACATCACCACGAACAACACGCTCAGTGAAGGCGACAAGTAAGCCAGCAGTGACGTCGCGATGCATCCACCCAGAAACACCAACAGCAATGGCTTGGAACCGTACCGGTCGGCCAACCATCCCGCCAACAATGCGCCGAAACCAAACGGCAGTCGCCATGTCGTACCCAACATGCCGGTCTGTTTGCGACTGATGCCGAAGTCCTCGCCGATCATCTGTTCGACACTTGGCAGCGCAAGCTCGAAAGCATGCACCAGCGCATGAGCGCAGGAAATCAATAACACCAGACGAAATGTGGTCCGATTCATAAACTGGGGGCCTGTCGAATTCCTCGTTTGACTTCTCTTGCCGGGGGTGCCAACGCTGACTTCTCGTTCTGCGAATCACCAGTTGTATGCGGAACTCGACGGCATCGCATCTCACTCGACAAAAAACCTGTCGATGCTCCACAGGTGACGCGGGGGGCAGTGCGGTGTTATGCTGAATCGAAAGTGGCACGCCATCGCCAAGCGTTTCGTGAATTCGGCGTGCATTTTATGACTTTTCCTGCTCCCCACCAAATCAGGATTTGCCCCCGATGATGTACTGCAGTCGTAACTTCGCTTTCAGCCTGTTGGGTTTCATGGTGTTCGGTTCAAGTGCAGCCGCTCTGGCCGATGTTCCGTTGAACGAACTCACGCCGGCGGAAAAACGGGGCGGTTGGAAACTTCTGTTCGATGGGAAGTCGGCCGACAGCTGGCGCAACTATCGAAAGCAGACGCTGAGTGATGGATGGGCCATTAAGGATGGTGCCATCACCCGCGCACAAAATGGTGCAGGTGACATCATCACGAAGAAGAAATACGGCTACTTCGAGTTGTCTCTTGAATACAACATTTCTACGGGCGGCAACAGCGGCATCATGTTCCATGTGGCCGAAACGACCAACGATCCCGGTTTTTCCGGGCCGGAAGTGCAGGTTCTTGACAACAAACGTGGCCGCGATCCGCAGAAGGCGGGTTGGCTTTACCAGTTGTATCATCCCGTCAAACCCGCCTGGGCGCAGCGGTTCGAAAAGCAGGTTGGCTTCAAGAGTCCCGACCTGGACGATGCCACACGTCCTGCCGGTCAATGGAATCACGTCTACTTGCGCATCGCCCGCGACCAGTGCGAGGTCGCGATGAACGGGGTGAGTTATTACTACTTCCAAATCGGCAGCGATGATTGGAACAAACGCGTTGCCGCAAGCAAGTTCGCTGCCTTTCCAAATTTTGGTAAAGCGAAAGAGGGACACATTTGCCTGCAGGATCACGGCAACCTGGTCGCGTATCGGAACATCAAAATCCGCGAGATCGCCGCCGACGGATCGATTCCCGATCCAAGTGACGGACGCCTGCAGCTCGTCGGGAAACCGGCGTTCCCAAATTTGAAGTGGGAAGGCTGGCAGGGCGTGACCGAACAGGGCAAAGTCAAACCGCTGCGCCCAATGACGCTGACTCACGCGGGCGATGGCTCGAATCGCATTTTTGTTGCATCCCAAATCGGCATGGTGCACGTCTTCCCCAACGATCCCGACGTCAAACAGGCAAAGCTGCTGCTCGATTTGCGTTCCAAGGTACACGATTGGGAAAAGGACAACGAAGAAGGATTGCTGGGGTTCGCTCTGCATCCGAACTTCAAGAAAACCGGTGAGTTGTTCGTCTATTATTCCTCGGCAGCCGAACCGCGCACTTCGATTGTCTCACGGTTTCGCGTCTCGAAGGACAATCCCAATCACGCCGACCTCGACAGTGAAGAGGTCGTGATGAAGATCCCGCAGCCGTTCTCGAATCACAACGGAGGATCGATTGCGTTCGGACACGACGGCTATCTTTACATTGCCTTAGGCGATGGTGGCGGGCGAAACGATCCACTCCATCATGCTCAGAATCTGAAGACCTGGATGGGTTCGGTTTTGCGAATCGATATCGACAAGAAACAAGACGGACGCAATTACGCCATTCCCGCCGACAACCCGTTTCGCACGCAAAAGGGAGCCAAGCCGGAGATCTATGCTTACGGTTTCCGCAACATTTGGCGGCTGTCGGTCGATCGAAAAACGGGGCGGCTTTGGGTTGGCGACGTCGGACAGGATTTGTGGGAAGAAATCAACGTCGTTCAATCGGGCGGCAATTACGGCTGGAGCATTCGCGAAGCCAATTACGGGTTCGGCAACAGCACAGCAAGGCCGCCAAAAACACCCATCGAGCCGGTGTGGGTTTACGATCACCGCGTCGGCAAATCAATCACCGGCGGCACGGTGTATCGCGGTTCGCGCCTGCCGGAACTGACGGGCAAGTACCTGTACGCCGACTTTGTCAGCGGGAAAATCTGGGCACTCGGATTCGATGAGAAAACCGGCCGAGGACAGAAGAACTGGCAGATTGTGGCCGGGGGAATTCCGGTGCTGGCGTTTGGTGAAGACGAGGCCGGTGAGGTGTACTACATGATCGAATCGGC
>CAUZOL010000382.1:0-6342 GCA_963581435.1 Planctomycetota bacterium | reverse complement strand
GCAACTGCATGACAAGCGAGATCAACTGATCCCGATCGAGTTCCATCTCCGGCACCCTGTCCATGCCGGAGTCTTACCAAATTCTCGAATCTGCGCCAGCATCTGTTTTGCAGAATGGACATCCACGATGGATAGTGTCACGATGAAACGACCGTCCGCAGAGTACCTTCTTGACGACCCGTGGGACAACGGGATAGATTTGTACTTTGATTGACTGCGAGAAGTTTCTCGCAGGCCCTTTTGGAGCCGCGCGACGGGCGGAGATGGTATGTGTGCAAAACCAGCAGCAAGATCCGTTACGCGCGATCGGCGGTCGCGTTTGCGGTCGCTGGTGCTGTTGCTCATCGCATCGGGATCCATCGCGAGTGTGATCTGGGGAGTGCTCTGGTGGAACGATCGGCCGTTTGCAGCAATCGAGTTGCATCTTCAAGACGAAGAATTCGACCGCGCCCTCACATCAATCGATGAGTACCGTCGCGAGCAGGGAAGCAGCACCCGATTGATTGTCTTACGGGCGCGTGCATTGACCGGATTGGGGCGATGGCAGGAAGCCGCGCAAATCTTCGAGCGAGTCGGTCCGGACAATGCCCGCGCACACCGCGCCTTCGCCAATGCATTATTGCATCTGGAGCAATGGTCGGCCGCCGAAGGTGTGCTTCAGGTACTACTTGAAATGACCGGCGACGAAAAGGACGCGCTGCATGAACTGACGGTCTGCCGAATAAAGCTCGGGCGAGGCGATGAGGCTCTCGAAAGCGCCCATCGCCTGGCTGCAATTTCCGGAAACGCAGGCCGCGGCAATGTTCTTCTCGGTAAGATTCATGAGACGCAGAACAACACCCGCCTGACAATCAAATTCTGGAAGCGGGTCCTCGAGATCCACCCGGATGCGGAAGGCCTTCAGGTTTCTCCGGGGGAATTCACGGCAATGTACGGTTCGGCCTTATTGGATGGTGGCCAACCTGAAGAGGCTGTTTCAATGCTCAAGCGGAGTGTGAAAACTCGACCGCATGCGGAAACCTTCGTCATGATTGGGAAGGCGTACATACAGCTTAATCGAAAACCCGAAGCCATTGCTGCGTGGAAACAGGCCATTGCTTTAGATCATCTGAATCGCGTGTCTCGCGAAGAACTGGCGAATGCCGCCTTACAACAATCAGCCCCCAAAGAGGCCTTGGACTGGCTTTCTCCGCTGGTTGAGGGCAATGTGGAACACAGCAGCACCGCTTACTTTCTGCAACGCACCTATTCGCTGTTAAAGGACGACGAACTCAGTTCACATTGGCGGCAACAAGTGAAGGAGTTGCGGCTAAAAGAGGGTCGCCGCGCGGCGATCGAACACAGTCTTATTGAGACGCCGAACTCTTTCTGGTCGCGATACATTCGCGCGCACCGATTTGCCACGGCGGGAAACTGGAACGAGGCAGCGTTGCTCGTTAATGGTCTGCTGGAAGATGAAGCGGGAATTCCCTTATTGCAGGATCTCGCGACCGCCATTCGCACACGCGGCAAACCACCGTTGTTAGATCGTTTGCCAATAGATCAGTTTTGACTTTCGCCCTTTCGCGGTGAGAAATAAAGGTCGCGCATGCGTTCTCGAACGCCTGGAAAACGAGTCGCCTGTGCCTTGATTGTTGGTCTCGTCGCTGGTTCGTGCGCACTGTTGGCCTGGAACCGGGACAATGACGACAACCCAACTCCCGGCAACAATCGACAGTCCGATCCCGTTGGCACGCAGAACGTGGGGGACTCATCCAACCAGAGGAGCCCGATCCATTTGACATTGATGACGGATGCCGCCGGAATCGACTTTCAGCACGTCAGCGGGAATTCAGATCAGAAACCGTTCCCTGCCGCAAACGGTAGCGGCGTGGGCACGATCGATTACGACCTCGATGGCCGATACGACTTGTTCTTTGCGACGGGACAACCGTTTCCACTCAGTGGCAAACCCGGGCAGGCCGTTCATCGATTCTATCGCAATCTCGGGCAGTGGAAGTTTGAGGATGTCACCGGTCTGTGCGGCTTGCCCGACAGCGGTTACAGCGCCGGCGTCGCAGTCGGCGATTTTGATTCCGACGGTTTCCCCGATCTTTACGTCACATGTATTGGGGCCAACCGAATGTATCGCAATCTGGGGGACGGCACGTTCCAGGACGTCAGCGAATCGTCTGGGTCCAACGACGAAAAGTGGGCGACGTCGGCGGCCTTTCTCGATTACGACTCAGACGGTTTGCTCGATATCTACGTTTGCAATTACGCGAAGTGGAATTATGAAGACAGACGGTTCTGCGGAAACCAGGATCGTGGCGTTCGCATCTTCTGTAGCCCAAGAAGCGTTCAACCTGAATCGGACCGGCTGTTTCGCAATCTGGGTGACGGCACATTTGGCGACGTCACCGACGAGTGCCAGATCGGCTCACGGCCCGGTCGGGCGCAAGGCGTGTTGGCGGCTGATGTCAATCACGACGGGTTAATCGACCTGTATGTCGGCAACGACCTGCACCCGAATTCACTCTTTATCAACGATGGTCAAGGGCGATTCCTTGACGCGTCTGAGCAATCGGGAGTTGCCTACAGCTATCGTGGCACTGCACAGGCAGGCATGGGCGTTGCAGGAGCCGACGTCAATCGCGATGGCCACTGGGATCTTTTTGTCACGAATTTTGAACGGGAATACAACACGCTGTATCTCAACAATCAAGCGGCCATTTTTGCAGACCAAAGCCGGTCGGCCGGCCTGGCCGATGGAAGCCGGCCGTGGATCGGGTGGGGGACGGCCTTTGTCGATTTTGACCTCGACGGTTGGAAAGATTTGATTGTCACCAACGGAAACGTCGATGACAATCTTGAAAAACTCGGCCGCGATGCTCAGTACTCGCAGCCTGCGATTGTCTGGCACAATCGTGACGGAATGTTTCATCAACTCGGCGGAGTCGTCGGATCGTATTTCCAACTCGCGCATCCCGGTCGCGGTCTGGCCACAGTCGATCTGGACAACGACGGAGATACGGACGTTGTTGTCACCCAACAGGATCAACGTCCGGCTCTTTTAAGGAATGACTGTCGGTCGGCGTCGAAGACAGGCCGTGGCTCAATATCGATCAAGCTCATCGGCACGTCCGGCAATCGCGACGCCGTGGGGGCGAGCTTAAGAATCTCGGACAGTACCGGAACGAGAATCGAACAGATCCAAGGGGGCGGAAGTTATCTCTCCGCGCACGATCTGCGTCGCATCATCGCAACGACGACTCCGGAAGAGCAAATTCAGTGCGAGGTCTTTTGGCCCGGCGGAGTGCGTTCGAGCATTTCAGGGATGAAATCCGGTGGACGATACGTCATCATCGAACCCAGACAAGAAACGCAATCAAGCTCGGCGTTACGCCTTCTTCGAGAATAAATGTTCTGAATTCGAGGTCCGGTGATGAGCGAAATCAATTCGACGTCTGAAACTCCCGCTCCGGCCACCGCAAAACCAAAGGAGTCGATAACACCGGTCCGACTGACTCTCGTTATCCTGCTGCTGGCTATCATCGTGTCGGTGTTTGGCTGGGCCGGTTACGTCTGGTGGAACAGCAAGGATGGCACGATCGATTGGAGAAGCTTCGCTTTTCAGCTCAACCCGCCGAAGCTCGTCGAGGTGACGGGGCAGGTTCTCTACAATGGCCAACCCGTCACTGAGGGCAGCATTGTAACCGAATACAGTGAGGAAGGATTGTTCGGTGGTTTGTCGATCCTTGATGAAGAAGGGCGTTTTCGTCTGATGACTCAAGTTGAAGGGAGATATCAAGACGGAGTCTATATTGGAGAACACACAGTTGCCATCTTCAGTTTCGCCGCCTCGGGGGGAGGCGGAATGCCTGCCGGATTGGTTCCGCAGAAATACCTCATGCACAGCACCACGCCGTTGCGAATGGTGGTCACGTCGGATTCCAAGAACACCCCAGTGGTTTTCAAGTTGACGGGCGAACTCGAATCCCGTGGACGCGGCGGCGGCGGTGGACAGGACGGCCAACAGTCCGGTCGCGGTGGGGGCGGCGCCGCACCGAGCCCCGAAGCGATCATTTCTCGAATACTCGAGAGCGACAAGAACGAAGACGGCAAGATCAGCAAGGACGAAGCTTCCGATCGGCTCAAGCAGAATTTTGATAGGGCGGACGAGAACGGCGACGGTTTCATCGACGAAGCGGAACTCAAAACACTTGTCGATGGATTCGGCCGCAGATGAAAATTACGACGACGGGATGCGGATTTCTCTCCCGCTCATGCCGGATGCATGTCTCAAAATAAATCTCCGCAAAATGACCGAGACGGCTCCACCAACAGGACAACCTCGACGAATCGGCCGGAAGTTTCTCTGGGCGGCTGGCAGCCTTGCTGTTGCATCCGCGGCCGTGTTGCTGTGGTTTGTTACCCGGCCGAACAACGAGGCCGGCGAAGATCGCGAACAACGCAAGTTGGAACTGGGGACTGCCAGTTACGTTTCCGACAACGACTGCAGCGATTGCCACTCCGAGATCGCAAAAGCCTACAGCGCGCATCCGATGTCGCAGTCGTTGAACAGCGTGTCGGCCGCACCGCTCGTCGAAGACTACGTCAACCAGTTGTCCTTCTCCCCGCTCGACAGCAAGCAATACCGCATTGAACGGAAGGGCAACGAGTTTTTTCATCACGAGATTCGCAAAGATCGTGACGGAAAAGAAATCTACGACCAGGCGGTTCCGGTGCATTTTGCGCTAGGCTCTGGGAAACGGGGACGGTCGTATCTCATTAATCGGGATGGCCAGTTGTTCGTCTCGCCGATTGCTTGGTACTCAACAAAAAAACGTTGGGATCTCGCGCCGGGCTACACGCCTGATCGAAATGAGCGATTCGAAAGGCGTGCGATTGACATGTGCCTGCGATGTCATGTCGGCCGCGTCAATCGCCTGCCCAACTCTCCCGACACGTTAGGTACGCCGGCGTTTCACGCAATGTCGATCGGTTGCCAGAATTGTCACGGGCCGGGCCGAGAGCACATCGACTTTCATCGCAACGGCGACAAATCAGAAGTGGCAGATCCTATCGTCAATCCTCGGCGTCTCTCTCACGCTCGGCGCGAGAGCATCTGCATTCAATGCCATTTGAGCGGCGAAGAAACAATTCTCCGCCCTGGAAAAACGGCATACGATTTCCGTCCGGGCCAACACCTGAACGAACTCATGTCGGTGTTTGTTCGGAAGAATCCCGGTCGAAAAACGAGCGACGGCAGGACGGCGGTTGATCAGGTGTTGCAGATGCGTTCCAGCACCTGCTATCAGAAAAGTCTCGGACAAATGGGATGCACCTCGTGTCACGATCCACATTCGGTGCCCAAGGATTCGCAAAGGGCTGAGTTTTTTCGTGTGCGTTGCTTGAGTTGTCATTCCGAGCCGAAGACTTCCTGTACTCTCACCGAACAACAGCGTCACAAACCCCCCGCCCGCAACTCCTGCATTCATTGTCACATGCCCGCGTACGGTACCAGCGATATCCCGCATACCGCACAGACCGAACACCGCATTCTCCGCAAACCGCCACTCGACCAGCCGGATTCAAAGGCTGCACAACAGAGCACGCCGAGACAATCCACCGTCGTGAGTCTTGCTGATCTGCAAATCTTCGATCTCGCGGCACATCCGATTTCCATGTCAGACCTTGATCGATCTCGTGGAATTGTGCTCGCCAGAATCGCGGAGCGTAATGGCAGCATCAAGACTGCTCAAATTGCCGAGACCATGCTTCGACAGGCCACGCGTTCGTCGCCCAAAGATATCGACGTACTCGAAGAACTGGCAGCCGTCTGTGTGCTCCAGAACCGTACGGCTGAAGCAGTCGAGTACTGGGAACAAGTGCTTAAAATTGACCCGCGACACGAGGTGAGTTTGTACAACGTGTCGGTTTTCCTGGCGAGACAAGGTGAGTTCCCGGCGGCCCTCGAGATGTTTAACCGTTTGATTGAGGTCAACTCCTGGAGTGCTGAAATACATTTCTTGCACGCTCAGGTGCTGGCAAATCTCGGGCGGCCGAAAGAATCGATTCTTGCCGTCCGGCGGGCCGTTGTTCTCGATCCTTCCATGAACAAGTTGTACGACCTTTTAGCCGAACTGAATCGCCGGAATGGAGAACCGGACAAGGCCCGCCACGCCGAAAAGACTGTTAATCGACTGCGAGGTCAATGATCCTGTTTGATTTTAATGGTTCTTCACCGATTTTAATGGGTGTTTTCAGCACGGTTTGAGTTTCAGTTTTCCACAGAAGAACAGGATGCGGGTGCGGTAGTTCGCAAAGTTGCGGAAGCCGCGGGCGTTCGACTTGATGGAT
>CAUZOL010000381.1:0-6349 GCA_963581435.1 Planctomycetota bacterium | reverse complement strand
TCGCTCGGTGGCCGTCCCATATCGTGTCTCCCAAGAGTGCGAAGTTTCAACACCCAAGACTACACGACCTGACAAGTATGGATTCGTCGAACGCTTACATGAGTTTCGCGCGCAGGTGGGGAGTCCGCTAATACGGTCGTTTGTTTTGGTGTCCGCGATTCGACGAGTTTCGCGGACAGAATTGGCAGCGAACCCAATTCGGCCTGCTTTGGATCAGTCTTGAAGTTGATCATTCGCGGAAGCACTCGGCCGAACCGCCGCACAAGCGAAACCGGTCGTTTGCCGGGAATTCTCCCACTGGCGTTAGGAAATGATCTCCTGGATCGGCTGTCCGATCTCGCGTTCCAGGCGTTTGCGGCCGGGGACTGCAAGACGATGTGGGTCCAGGCCGAGTTGGTGCAGCACCGTCGCGTGGATGTCGGTCACATAGTGCCGATCTTCGACAGCGTGAAAACCAAGTTCGTCGGTCGCGCCGTGTGCGATTCCACCTTTGATCCCTCCGCCGGCCATCCACACCGTGAAGCCGTAGGGATGATGATCGCGGCCGTCGCTGTGCTGAGAACCTGGAGTGCGGCCGAATTCGCTGGCCCAGACCACAATGGTTTCATCGAGCAGGCCCCGTTGCTTTAAGTCTTTCAGCAGCGCGCCGATGGGCTGATCGACTTCGCGGCAGACACGTGAGTGGCCTTTCTTGAGTCCCTTGTGCGCGTCCCAACGCCCTGCCCCGCCGCTGCTGCCGTGGTAAACCTGAACGAAGCGGACACCATTTTCGACGAGGCGACGCGCCGTCAGCATCTGACGTCCAAAGGTTTTCGTCTCCGGCTGGTTGAGGCCGTACAAATTTTGCGTTTCTTTCGTCTCGACGTTCAGATCGACGACTTTTGGCACGGCCGTTTGCATACGGAATGCAAGTTCGTACGCGCGAATTCGGGCCAGAATTGCATCGTCGTCGGGATTCTTATTCGCAGTGAACTGATTCAACTGCCGCAGCAAATTGAGTTGTTGTCGTTGCTCTTCGACAAAGACGCCGCGCTCGGGCGACAGATAGGGCATGCTGTCCTTGGGGTCGATCTTGAGCGGCACGCCGTCGTATTGCGGGCCGAGGTAGTTCGCCCGATGCGCCTCGCGTCCGCCGCAGCAATCGGCCAACGGCGTTCCCAGCACCATGAACTCGGGGAGATCCTCGTTCAGCGAACCGAGGCCGTAACTGGCCCAGGAACCGATTGTCGGGAAGAAGCCGTCGATACGATGGCGACCGGTGTGAAACTGAAGCTGAGCGCCGTGATTGCTATCCTCGGTCCACATCGATCGGATCAGACACAAGTCGTCGGCACTGTCGCCCACGTGCGGCCACCAGTTGCTGATATCCAGCCCGCTCTGCCCGCGTTTGCGAAAGCCGACCTGCAACGGGTAGCAGGTGTTGCGGACGAAACCGTTATTCGGGTCGAACGCCACCACGCGTTCGTTTTCCAGGTAGGGCGACTTCAACACGTCGGCGAACGGCGTTTCGGGAATCGTCTTTCCGGCATAGCGGTTCAAAGCCGGTTTGTGGTCGAATGATTCAAGATGGCTGGCACCGCCGATCATGAACAGCCAGATCACATGCTTGGCCTTCGGCGCGAAATGCGACAGGTCGGCAACTGGCGCGTTGCCCGACTCGGCCGCCGCAGTGTCGCGATTGAGCATCGCCGCCAAAGCGGCACCGCCGAAACCCAACCCCATGTCTTGCAGGAATGTGCGCCGCCTGATGGCGTTCGTGTCGGGTCTGATAAACGGTTCGGTCATTGTTCATCTCTCATGCGATGATCTTCTGAATTGGTTTGCCGAAATCTCGCTCCAGGCGTTTTCTGCCGGGAACCACAAGCTGTCGAGGATCGAGACCGAGCTGCTTGAGGACTGTGGCGTGAATATCGGTCACGTAATGTCGATGCTCGACGGCGTGAAAGCCGAGTTCATCGGTCGCCCCGTGTGCGACGCCCCCCTTGATGCCGCCCCCCGCCATCCACACGGAAAACCCAAAAGGATGATGGTCGCGGCCGTCGCCGTTTTGTGAGCCGGGCGTGCGTCCGAATTCGGTCGCCCAGACGACCAGCGTTTCATCGAGCAGCCCCCGCTGCTTCAAATCTTTCAACAGCGCGCCGATCGGTTGATCGACTTGCTGACACATTCGCGTGTGGTTGACTTTCAATTTGCCGTGCGAGTCCCAGCCGCCGGCTCTGCCGTTGCTGCCGTGATACACCTGGACGAATCGGACGCCGCGTTCGACGAGCCGCCGCGCGGTCAACAGTTGTCGCGCGTACGGTTTGGTTGCCGGCCGATTCATGCCGTACAACTCCTGAGTCTGTTGTGTTTCACTCGTGAGGTTGACGACTTCGGGCACGGCCATTTGCATTTTAAAGGCGAGCTCGTAGGCGCGAATTCGCGCGCGGATTGCCGAGTCGTCCGGGTACTGTGTGGAGGTGATTCCATTCAATTGCTGCAAAAGATTGAGCTGCCCCTGTTGTTCCTCGACGAAAACGCCCTGCTCGGGAGCGATGTACGGCGTGGCGTTTTTCGGGTCGACGTTGAGTGGAATGCCGTCGTATTGCGGACCCAGATAATTGGCCCGATGTGCCTCCTGGCCGCCGCAACAGTCGGCAGGTGGTTTTCCGAGAACGATGAACTCAGGCAGGTTGCCGTTGAGTGTTCCCAGTCCGTAACTCACCCACGAGCCGATTGTTGGAAAGAAGCCGTCGTTGCGGTGTCGTCCGGTATGAAACTGAAGCTGGGCTCCGTGGTCGATGTCTTCGGTCCACACCGAGCGGACGACGCTGAGGTCGTCGGCGCAATCGCCGACGTGCCGCCACCAGTCGCTGACGTCCAAGCCGCTTTCCCCTCGTTTGCGAAAGCCGACCTGCATGGGAAAGATGATCGTCCGCTTCTTGCGTTCGAGGTTGTCGAAGAAGTCGCGTTCGTTCTTGAGAAACGGGGATTTGAGAACGCTTTTATACGGTGTGTCGCCGATCGACTTTCCGGCGTATTTGTTGAGAGCCGGCTTGGGATCGAACGATTCGATGTGACTCGTGCCGCCGACCATGAACAACCAGATGACGTTTTTCGCGCGCGGCGCAAACTGCGGGGACGCCGACGCGGGATCGGCCGACAGGCCGTCGCGAGCCAACAAGCTCCCCAGCGCGACCCCGCCGAAACCCGTGCTGAAGTTCGACAGGAACGTCCGGCGGTTTGCCAGTTTGCCTTGCTGCTTGTCCATCGTCATTTCGCGTTCAGATTTCGACAGCTAACGAACGGTCACAAAATCGTTGTGGTTCATCAGCACCTGGATCAGGTTTTCCCGCGCGCGTTGATGCGGGTCGGTTGCCGGCTTGATCTTCGGGGCGGCACCGCCGACGAATGTTGTCAACTTAGACGTGTCGGAGAAAGTCGCTGCCTGAGTGGTTAGAAACTGTTGGCAGGCGGTCAACTCCGCATCGGCCGGTGGCCGCGACAGAATCTGCAAGAATGCCGAACCAACAAAGCGGGTCTGCGGCGTTTTATCGGCCGAGGCTTCCTGCCAGAGTTGCCCTGCCAGCAGTCGCGATTGACCGAGCGCCAGCGAGCTGTTCGTTAACGCCAGCGCCTGCTGCGGGACAATGCTTTCAGATCGACGATAGCAATCGTTGGGACTGGGAGCATCGAACAAGACGAGCATCGTCATCTGCTTTTCGTAGGCGTGTCGCAAATAGATGCTGCGGCGTCGCGTCGTTTCTCCTTCAAGATAGTCGATGTCCGCGCCACCCAGAGTCTTATCCAACTGGCCCGAGACCGCCAGCACGTTGTCGCGGATAATTTCCGCATCCAGGCGGCGGACGTTCATCCGCCACAGGTAATGGTTGTCGCGGTCTTTCTCGGCTGACGGGTTGGCAATTCGCCCTGTTGAAGACGCCAACCGCCAAGTCCGCGACGTGACGATCAAACGGTGGATGTGCTTCATGCTCCACTGGTTTTCCATCAGCTCGACAGCCAGCCAGTCGAGCAATTCGACATGCCGGGGCTTCGCACTGCGTAATCCGAAGTCGAACACATTATCGACCAACGGTTCGCCGAAGTGCCGCAGCCAAATGTGATTGACGGCAACGCGTGCGGTTAACGGGTTGTTGTCGTTGGCAATCCAGCGGGCTAGCGCCAAACGTCGTCCACTGCTCGTGCGGGGATACTGCTTGCCGACCGGCGTGTAGTTACTGCCCGATTTCTTCGAAGCCGCTTGCGCGGTCTTCAAGGCTTTCTGCGCGGTCGCCAATTCTTTCTTCGCAGCTGCCATCGCCGCCTGTGTTTTCTTCTTGTCTTTCTCCTCGCTCGACGCGGCGGCTTTCACAGCCGCCTGTTTTTGACTCAGAACGAGTTCGGCCTGCCGGAGTTTCAGTTGCCGCTCGGTAGTCGATGCCGCCTGGGCCAGCCGGTTGCGTTGTTTCACATCGTCGGCACTGTCCCCGCCGGTGAACTTCCTGCGGTCGGCGACAAAGCGGGCCACCAACGACTTCACTCTCAACTCGGCAACCGTTCGTTTCAATTCCAGTGTCTGAATCTCAGGCGGCTTTGCGTCGGACGAATCTGGCTTGCCGTTCGAGTTTTTGATTGCAGCAGCGAGGGCTTTCTGTGCGGCGGTCAACTGTCTCTGCGCTGCGGTGACTTGCCGTTTCTCGACAGAAGCCACGAGTGCCGGATAGTAGGTTTCAATTGTCAGCGCGACCGGTTCGACGTCGAAATTTCCCCCCAGTACGGCAGGGACCGCCGGCGTCATCGGGTGATCCTTGTCGGGGCGCTTGTCGTCGCCCTGAAGATACAAAAACGTTTTGGCCGTAAGGTCGGCGTCGTAAGCCCGAGGCAGACCGTCCTTCATCACGTTGGGTTGATTGGGAAGCCGATCGGTGCGCACGTTGTGCGGTTCGAAGATCGCGCGAAACTGATAATACGTGGTCTGAGCGATCGGGTCGAACTTGTGATCGTGGCAGCGGGCACAGTTCAATGTCATCCCGAGAAATGCCTTCGCGGTATGTTCGACCGTGGCATCCAACCAGATGTTGCGGTTGCTCTTATGGAAGTTACGCGCCAGAAAACCGGTCGCGGGCAACACCGACGTGTCATTCGGCGTCTCTTCGTCGGCGGCCAGCATTTCGACGATCATGCGGTCGTAGCCTTTGTCGTCGTTGAGCGACTGAACGATCCAATCGCGCCAGTGCCAAATGTGCCGCTGGCTGCCACGCAACTGCTGCTTGTAACCGTCCCAGTCGCTGTATCGCCAGACGTCCATCCAGTGCCGTCCCCATCGCTCGCCATATTGTGGACTGTCCAGCAGAGAATCGACCACGTTCTGCCACGCCTTTGGCGATTCGTCTTGAAGGTAGGCCTGCATCTGTTTTCGAGTTGGCGGCAGGCCGATGAGATCGAAATAGACCCGACGCAACAGCGCATGGCGATCAGCCGTTTCGACGGGCGTGAGTCCCAGCCGACGATGTTCGCGGGAAATAAATGCATCGATCGGATGCGACCAGTTAGAATCTTCCACAGCGGGCAGCGGAGGACGTTTCGGCACCTGGTACGCCCAGTGCTGACGAGGGTCGGCCGGAATGACTTCATCGGCAGGCACGACTGCCCCGGCATCGATCCACGCCGACAACAGCGCGACCTCTTTCGCATTCAAAGCTGCGCCGTCCCCCTCCGGCGGCATGCGCTCGTCAACGTCCTTGGCAGTCACCCGGCCGATCAGCAAGCTCTCGGCGGCTTTGCCGGGCACGATAACCGGCCCGTCGGTGCCGCCTTTGCGAATCAGCACTCCTGCGTCCAGCCGCAGCCCGGCCTCTTGATTGAGCGCCCCATGGCATACGCCGCATTTCTCGGCGAACAGTGGTTTGATGTCGCGCTGATAGTCAACACCATCGGCCGCAACAACCTGCCCGGCCAGACCGATCATCAGACACGAAAACAGCCAACCCCTCATACCTGCCTCCGAAAGAAGAACTGCCGAGTCACCGGCAATCGAACCTATTCGCGTATGTCATGATTGTATCATATCAAAACTGTTGGATATTTCAGCTTTGACTAAAGAACGCATTGTCACATCGAAATACGTTCGTTAAAGCGTGCATGCTGAAGCCCGGTCTGACGGAAATCGTCAGGTCGAGTCCAATTCCGCGAAAACCCATGAGTTCGCGTGCAGGTAGGGAATCCGCTAATAGGGTCGTTTGTTTTGGTGTCCGCGATTCGACGAGTTTCGCGAACAGAATCGAACATTGGCGGCGTTCGACCGTTCCTGGATCGACTCTGGTCACACATCGCGCAAGCGAAAATGGTCGATTGTCGACGTGTCTCAGCC
>CAUZOL010000380.1:0-6365 GCA_963581435.1 Planctomycetota bacterium | reverse complement strand
GGACATCACATAGGCTCCGGAGTATATAGCATTTCACAACACCCTTGCTTCTCCTCAGCAAGCGGTGAAAACACCAATGCTCCAATTATGCCAAGTTACCCAGTGTGGCGCAATCGCCCTGCCCTGCGTGGTAAGCAGTGCCAGACTCGTTACGATGGACCATTTAGACTTCATGGAGTTGAACAATGCCGTTACTTGGAGCCCACATGTCGATTGCCGGGGGCTATTACAAGGCGGTCGAAGCCGCCGCCGCCCTCGGCATGGATTGCGTCCAGATATTTTCAAAAAACAATAATCAGTGGCGTGCCAAACCGTTGACCGATGACGACGCGGAACGGTTTCGCGACGCTTTGGTGCAGACCGGGGTACAAAAGCCGTGTGCTCACGATAGCTATCTCATCAATTTGGGAAGTCCCAAGGACGATGTGCGTCAAAAGTCGATTGATGCGTTTGTCATCGAGCTGGAGCGTGCCGAAAAACTGGGATTGCTGGGCGTGGTGATGCATCCGGGCAGCTTTCTCGATTCCAGCGAGGAAGAGGGGCTGCAGAAAATCGTCGATGGTTTGGCCATCGTGTTGGAGCAAACCGACGGTCAGGTGGTTGAGGTCTGGTTGGAGAACACGGCCGGACAGGGTACCAACTTGGGGCATCGGTTTGAGCATCTGGCGTACATTATCGACAATGTGGCCGACAGCAGCCGGCTGGGCGTGTGCATCGATAGCTGCCATACCTTCGCGGCGGGCTACCCCATCACGAAGCCGACGGAATACAAGAAGACGATGGCCGAATTTGATAGCGTGGTCGGCATCGACCGCATACGGGCATTCCACTTGAACGACAGCAAGAAGGAATTTGGCAGCCGTGTGGATCGGCACGAACACATCGGGCAGGGTCATCTTGGATTGGAACCGTTCCGTCACATCGTCAACGATCCGCGTTTCGCGGACTTGCCGATGTACATGGAGACGCCCAAGGGTGGAAAGGGCGACGACTTCGACGCAATGAACCTCAAGGCCCTTCGCGGACTGATCAAGAAGAAGCGGAACTAAGCGGTCGCATGGGGGTGGAGTGTCGATGCTCACGGCGACACCCCGTCAATTCCCAGCAGTGAAAACAGTCCTGCAATTTGGGCGGTTGTTGACCAAAAACAATAATCAGTGGCGAGCCAAACCGTTGACCGACGATGATGCGAAACGGTTTCGCGACGCATTGGTAGCGACCGGCATTCAAAAGCCGTGCGCGCACGATAGCTATCTCATCAACTTGGGAAGCCCCAAGGATGATGTGCGTCAAAAGTCGATCGATGCGTTTGTCGTCGAGTTGGAGCGAGCCGAGAAGTTAGGATTGCTTGGCGTGGTGATGCATCCCGGCAGTTTTCTCGATTCGAGCGAAGAAGTCGGTCTTCAGAAAATTGTCGATGGTATGGACATCGCGCTGGAACAGACCGACGGTCAGGCGGTCGAAATCTGGTTGGAAAACACGGCAGGGCAGGGGACGAATCTCGGACATCGCTTTGAACATTTGGCGTATATTATTGAGAACGTGGCCGACAGCAGTCGATTGGGCGTCTGCATTGATAGCTGTCACATATTTGCCGCAGGCTACGCGATCACGTCATCGGCGGAGTACAAGAAAACGATGGCCGAGTTCGACAGCGTGGTGGGCATCGACCGCATTCGGGCTTTTCATCTGAATGACAGCAAGAAGGAGTTCGGCAGCCGAGTGGATCGGCACGAACACATTGGGCAGGGGCATTTGGGGCTGGAGCCGTTCCGTCACATCGTCAACGATCCGCGTTTCGCGGACTTGCCGATGTACATGGAGACGCCCAAGGGTGAGAAGGGCGACGAATTCGATCAGATGAACCTGAAGGCGCTACGTGGGCTATCGGTGCTCTGATTGTGAAAGACGCACGAACCGGATTCGAACCCCACGGGGCGCAGCCCGTGGGCTTTGCGAACGGGTCACGATGCCAACCCAACAGTTTGGGCCAATTACGTTGCCGATTCCTGGGCGGCGGTTTCAGCTTCTGGTTGGCCGGTTTGATCTTCCGGCTTTGGCTCGGGCTTTGCTTCCAAATCGAACAGCGAGATGTCTCCAAATTTCTCATTGCATTTGGGACACTTGGCCTTCGCGATGCCGCGGCCGTTTGCTCCGCCGATCTTTTCCTTCTTCCGCGAATCTTCGCTGACGACCAGCCCGCACGCTTCACACTTGCGGCCGACCAACTTAACTGTGCTTTCTGAATCCGCTTGATAGAACTCGGCCTTTTCGATCGATTGAAACTTCTCTTCGCTGTAATGGCAACTCTGCTCGGTGAATTCTTCGACGAGCGGAATTTCGTGCGCTACGCCAAATTCTTCGATGCCGTACAGCTGTTCGAGGTGTTTTGAAAACTCGCGAAACGCGCTCAGATCGAATGAAAGAAACGTGGGAAGTTCTTTCGCGTCAGCTTTGGGCAAGCGGACGGCAATGCGACCGGCGCCGAAAACGGGAATGCCAACAAACATCGACTCGTGTTCGTAAATAACCGGCTGATCGATGGCCAATTGTTGAAGTGTCTCCGCTGTCAGGACACGTTTTTGGGCAACGGGGATATCGTCGATGGGCGTTTCTTCGCGCAGACTGGTTAGCAGTGCCGCGCGCGCCTCATCATTCTTGCCCCCTCCGGACATCCCGAACAATCCCTTGGCAGCGGGGAGCGTGGCAACGAGGACGTCTTCCTTGGCGAAGCCAACATCGACCGCCTGAAATTCTTTCTCCAAACTTCCCGCCTTCAGCCGCAATTTTTCGGGATTCACCGTGTGCAGATGGACGTCCTTCATCCAGTGTGAATAGCGTCCGCTGGCTTGTGTTTGTTCGGTTCCGTCTGCCGATGCCGCGGCGGCGGCCGCTTGGCCATCCGTATCGCGAGTTTTTTCAGGTACGATAAACAAGGATTTGCATCGCGGGCAGCGCCCCGCCTTACCACGATGCCGGTCCTGCACTTCAATCCGATGTCCGTTGGCACAAAACACCAGGAAACCGGTAATGGCGCGGCCCTTGGCTTGCTTCTTCTTGGGTTGCCGGCGCCGCTTGCCGATTTCCAACTCTTCTTCCAACGCAATCTGCAGCAGCGCATCGCCTCCGGTGGCAACAGAATGCGATTCCGTCGAGCTTTCCGGTTTCTCTCTGTCTTTTGGCGTTTTCTGCCCGTCGGGTTGACTTTCGTCAGACGAAGCTGCGGAGTCGGCGTTTTTTCCCGATTCGTCAGCGGAATCCGATTCGGCCGCTGGCGGCGCGGGTTCTGGGGCAGCTGCCGGCTTGCTCTCGGCTGCCGTTTCTTCTTTTTCGGTTTCGCTCTTCGGTGGATCTTCCGTCAACGAGTACGTGCCGGACGTCTCGGTAGAGGATGCTCTGGCGGTGATTTCTGCAGAGAGTTCAAAATCATCTTCGGCGCGCGGCTGCGTCTCGCCAGTGAGGACGGCATCGCCGGGATCTTCAACAGTGTAAACCTCGTCGCCACCGGGCGAGGCACTGTAAATGATGGGTGCCGGCTTCGCCTGCATTTTCATACACAAATCGCCGATGTCTTCGCGCATGAAACTTCCGCAGTTCCAGCAGCGCACCATGCCGCGCCGAACACCTTCCTCACAGGTGGGGCAAATGTCCTGGTTCGCCGAGGCTGCCGTCGCGGATTGGTCCGACGCCGTTGCCGTTCCCCGTTTGCGGTGCGCTTCCTCGTCAAGAACGTGGTTGCACTCGGGACACTGCACTGTGTCGCGGAGCAACAACGTTCTGCAGGCCGGACATGTCTTAATGGAACCCGCCATACTACCTCAGCCACTCAAAACGAATTGATGATTTGAAATATTGCCACACCTTGGAAAAGGTGTGTCCCGGACATTTTTTGCGTTCAACGCGACCCAATGGACTTGTGAATCCAGGATTCAACTGCGCTGTGCGACTCGGGGCGGCCCCATTCCAAGTCGAAAAACCGCTCGTCACATCAGAATCGGTTGCGGTGTTCAGTCTCTTGATGCTATCCGAAAAGTATTAGGGAAGGCCAGTCGCACGCGGAAAAAACGTTCACCGCATTTCCATCCTACACCAAAATGGCAGTCAGAGTCGTCAATTACAGCAGCGAATCGATACAAATTTTCGGAAATGAAATCACCCATTAAAACTCTGTATTGCCATACGAAAGAGCGTTTTTTCGAGTCTTGCGGCCGAATCGCCGCCGTGTCGTGCGAGTTTTGAGCTGTCTCGCGGTGGTCGTCATCAGTTTTTCAGGCGGCTGAAACGTCATACGCGAACTCCCGGTACAAGAGAGACTTGACGCCTTGCCATCGTAATCGTCCAATCGAGGGGGGGCAAGAATCGTTGCGAACGAAGAACGAGCCCCAAATGAGCGAGTCCATTTTCTGAGTTGCTGCCGACACTTCTTGAACCGACCGCCAATGTCATCTCTGTTTCAACTGGAACACCTCACCCACGACTACGGGCAGCATCGCGCCCTCGATGATGTCAATCTCGATATTGCGCCGGGGACGATTGGACTGGTTGGGCAGAATGGGGCTGGCAAATCGACATTGATGCAGATTCTGCTCGGCCTGAACCGACCGACCCAAGGCGTCGCGCGGTTGTTCGGACAGGACGTACAGCAGGCCGGCGTCGAACTGCGTGGGCGCGTCGGTTTTATGCCCGAACGCAGTGCGATCATTCCCGGTCTGCACGGCCTCGAGTATGTCGCGCTGGCGGGCGAACTCAGCGGTATGCCGCGCCGCGAAGCCATGCGGCGCGGTCACGAAACGCTGTCGTATCTGGGGCTGGAAGAGGCCCGTTACCGCAAACTCGAGCAGTATTCGGTGGGGATGCAGCAGCGGCTCAAGTTGGCGGCGACACTCGTACACGACCCGGATCTGCTTTTGCTCGACGAACCAACGGCCGGCCTGGACCCCGATGGCCGCAACAAGATGCTGTCGCTGATTCGCGGGTTGGCGTCGCGTCCGGACAAATCGCTCGTGCTTTCCAGCCACCTGCTGGGGGACATCGAACGCGTCTGCGAAACGACGATCATCCTCGACGCCGGGCGTGTGATTGGCGTCGGGCCAATGGACGACTTGCGCTCATCGCGTCCCAGCTGCTATACGCTGCGCTGGAAAGGTGAGGCGGACGGATTTCTCGACGGCTTGCGTGAGGTTGGCGTCCAACTCGAAGCGGTCGATAAGACATCCGCACGGGTCACCCTGCCCGATGGGAAGACCACGCAGTTAATCTTCGCGCTGGCGCACCGGCACAGCATTTCGCTCACCGCCCTGGAGCCGGAAGAAGAGAATCTCGAAGCCGTTTACCATCGATTGATCGGCCGGCAAGACAACTTGAACGAGGTGCGAAGCGACCGAGCGACGCCCGTCGGGCAGGAGGCAGCATCGTGAGCGTTGACTCCGTTGGATTTCGCGGTTGGTCGGAACAGTTAGCATCCCCCTGGCTTGCCAGTTGGTCCATCGCCCGAACCGGGCTTCTTCTCGTGTTGCGACGAAAGTTGTTCTGGATTCTGCTGGGACTGGCGTTGCTCAACTTTCTGTTCATGTTTGCGTTGATTTACTTGAAGGCACAATTGAGCGCACAAAACCCCGCCATCGAGCGGTTTGTCGATCGTATTTTGACTTCAGTGACCGGGACCGGCGATTCGTACCTCAATTTCATGTTCCTGCAGGGAACGGTCACCATGCTGATGCTGGCCTTTGCGGGTGAAGTCCTCGTTGGCAGCGACTTTCAGCAGGGCGGGTTGACGTTCTATTTGTCGCGCCGCATCAGTCGTCGGCATTACGCCCTGGGAAAACTGCTCGGCATCGGCATGTTGGTTTCAATAACAACGACGATCCCCGCAGTCATTCTGTTTATCGAATACGGCGCGATGACCGATTCGCTGACCTACCTTCGCGAGAACTGGCGGATCCTGCTGGGCATTCTCGGGTATGGCACGGTGATGGCCACTGTTTTGAGCCTTGTGTTATTTGCATTGGCCGCCTGGCTGCAGAAGACCGTGCCGTTGGTGATGGCGTGGGCGGCATTGTTCGTTTTGTTGCCTGTTCTCGGGAGAATTCTCAGCCGAGTGCAGGATGAGGAAAGCTGGCTGCTGATTATGCTCTGGAGAAACCTTCGACTGCTCGGCAGTTGGTGTTTCGGCTCCGTTGATGCTGGCGAAGAAACCGAGTTGATTGGATGGGCAGCGAGCGTTGTTCTGATCGTCTGCGCCGCATCGGTCGCAGCCATCATCCCCCGCCTGCGCGCAATTCGCGTTGTGCAATGACGGTGTGGAAGCGTTGGATGAATTACTGCCGTAGTGGTGGCTTCCAGCCGCCGCAAATGTTGATGCAACT
>CAUZOL010000379.1:0-6410 GCA_963581435.1 Planctomycetota bacterium | reverse complement strand
CGCCCGAAGTGGCACGTGAGATTCCACTGTTGGTTGCGGCAGCCAACTGGCATGCGCTGGCGACCTGGATCGGGCGGATGGCACCCAATTCGGGGGCGTTGTTGATCGACATTGGTTCGACGACGACCGATTTGATTCCGCTGCAAGACGGTTTTCCCGTTCCCGAAGGAATGACCGATTGCGAGCGAATGTGTGCCGGCGAGTTGGTTTACTCGGGCGTGCGACGCACGCCGTTGTGCGCGATCGCGCATTCGGTCCCGTTCGGTGAAGGTTACTGTCCGCTTGCCGCCGAATTGTTTGCGACCACGTTGGACATCTATTTGACGTTGGGTTGGATTTCCGAAGATGCGACCGATTGTGAGACGGCCGACGGCCGGCCGGCCACAAAGGAAGCTGCCCATGAACGCCTGTCGCGGATGCTTTGCTGCGACACGCGTGAGTTGACGCGCGACGATGCCGAAATCGTTGCCCGTTTTCTGGCGGATGTGCAACGTCAGCGGATTACGGGCGCACTGGATCGCGTGCTGCGAAATCAGCAACAGCCGTGCGAACACGTTTTGATTTCGGGATCGGGGAGTTTCCTCGCCGAAGCAATTGTTAAGGAACACCGGCAACTGAATACTGCTCGCACGTTCCGGCTAAGCGAGTGCTTAACGCCAGCAGTGGCACAGTCAGCCTGCGCCGTCGCGGTCGCCCATCTAGGCCAAGAACGTCTGGGCAGTTTCTAGCGTACGTCGATTCGGGGTGACGGATGTTGATCGATTTTGAAAAAAAAGCGGAGATTGCGGAAATTCCCTCCAGCGTCGCACCGGCTTCCGATGTGCAGTACGGCTTAGCTGCCTCACAAACAACGACTCATGTTGGATTCCTGTTCCCATCATTGCCGATGTAGACAGACAAGGCAGCCCCGTTCGCCATCTGGAGTTGGAAGCCACCATCAATGGAAAAGTCCCCCCATTTTCACAAGACCACCTCTTCGCCCTCTTCCTTGCCGTCGCAGCTTGTGATTACGCATGAAGGCGAGTTACACGGGGAAGACACGCTCGAAAACCGGGAAATGGTCCGTCGCATACACGCCTGCGTCAACGCGTGCGACGGGATTTCAACGGAAGAATTAGAGCAAGGGATCGTACAGGATATGCAGCGGGTGATTGCCGAAGTTGCCCCGGTTCTCTACGACAAGAATAGGCAAGCACCACCTCAGCGACCGCTTGCGATCTCCATTCCCGGTGTCGCCGGGGCGAAGTCCGCCAACATCATCGAAAACCGTTGATGGCTGTGTGTGATCCGCTTTGCCGTTGCATCGATGAGGCCGAATTACTCGTCGTCTAGGGC
This sequence comes from Planctomycetota bacterium, assembly GCA_963581435.1. Classification (GTDB taxonomy): domain Bacteria; phylum Planctomycetota; class Planctomycetia; order Planctomycetales; family Planctomycetaceae; genus JABISG01. The sequence continues at coordinate 5,075 of CAUZOL010000379.1, read as the reverse complement.
CGACGGCGACATTCCCACATCGACGATGCTGCACGCCTGGATGACGTTCAATCCGAGTTCTTCCGCCCGCTGCAAAAGCTCAGGACTTTCACTTCCCGGGTTGAACCACACTTCATGCGCCTGCTGATCGCGAATCTCTTCCAGTAGCGTCATGCCGACCTGTGGTGGCAGGTAGATGCTGATGCGATCCGGGCGTTCGACGGGAACGTCGGCCAGCGAAGCATACGCGGTCAGTCCTTCAATCCGATCGGCTTTGGGATTGACGGGATAGACGTCGTACCCCTGTGCGAGATGCGCCCGGACCGACTTGTTGCCGAATTTTCGACGGTCCGTACTCGCTCCGAGGATGATCGCAGTTGGTTTGCTCATGTCGTTTCCATCGGGCTGTGTTTGCGGTGGTGTTTGGGAAACGTAAACGCTTTGGCCTTGCGTGTCGCGAAGCGGAACCGCATGAATGCGGTCACTACGAACCCTCACTGTTAAATTGCAAAACTGTTAAATTGCAAACCGTGGGGTGGTCGCTAACGTTCCGGTACGAATTGTCGGACGCGAATCTTGGTTTCAAATCGGCCATCACCGTCGAGGTCCTCATAGAGAATTCCTTCGCGGCGGACGGAATCGAACCGGAGTTCACGGCGGCCGTTTTCTAATTGCTGCACCCACGGGCGCTCGGGTGTCGAAAGCAGTTTCCACACATCCGGTTGGTTTCTCTCACCCGCGGCGGCGGCTTGGGCCTGGGGTTTGGCGTGCATTGTACGGACGCCCCAAAACACGATGGAACCGGCCGCTAACGTAAGGACGATGGGAACCCAATTGACGTTACTCTGCTCGGTGGCGTCCGCCATCTTTTCCGACGGTGGCTGGATCCAATCGTCGTCCGTCATCGGATCATTGAAGTCATCGGCAGCGAACTCTGAATGGTATGGCCTGTCGTCTGGAGTGGAATGCTCCGACAATCGCTGCAGGCAGAGTGATGCGCTTTCCGAAAACTCCTCAGCGACGGCCAACACAAATCGCGTTGACCAATAACCGGTGAGCGCATCGAAGCTCTCGTCCATTGTGACCGCAGCGGGAATATCAGCCTCGCGCAACAGCTCGTGAGCGAAATATCCTGCTTCGGCCGCGTTGCGAAATTGCGCTATCACAACCATCGGCTCACCGTGGATGCCGTCTGCAGATTCTGACACAGGAGTTTGTGAACACGCGGGACAGACGAGTTCGCTTCGGCTGACCAATTCGCCACAATGAGAACAACGGGGCATAGGGTGACCTCTTCTCCGCAGGCAGTCGAAGACGCGGCATATTCACAAGAGCGGACCAAACCGGACCAACCGGATACGATTCGGCGCTCTGCATTGCATCACTTCATAAAATGGGCGTCATCCCATAATACGGCCCGACTTCGATGGAAACTACTGGAAAATGTCACAAAGAGAGACTGTTCATTGGGCAAATGCATGCTGGATATCATCGACCTGATGAATCGTAGTGTTGTAATATTCGTCGGAGGGGTGAGTTGCGGCGAGCCGCCGGGTCTGCGATTCTGGTCATCGTACGATCAGATGGGGAGTAAAATCTCTTTCAATTGTCGATCCAAACGGCGATGCGATTGTAAACCCTTGCTTGCGCAGCGGGCAGGTAGCGCTACGGGCTGGTTTCCTAATGGGTGAGAATTGTGAAGATTGTCGATTTTGAGGTCATTCCTCTTTCCGGGGCGACCGTTGATGGTGGATGGCCGCAGGGACATGAGACCGAGGAACACCTGCATGCACTGATCGAAGTCTCCACCGATGAAGGCATCACCGGCATTGGTAGTTGTTTCACTTCCGGCGGGTTGGTCTCGGCGGCGATGCAACTGTTGTGGCCGTTGTTGAAAGGAGAATCGGCCGTCGAGCCGGAACGCGTCAGCGAGACGCTACGGCAATCGACGTTTTGGCAGGGCCGGGGAGGCAGTGTCGAGCACGCCATCAGCGGGCTGGACATTGCCTTATGGGACATCATGGGCAAAGTGTGCGGGCAGCCGGTCTCGCGGTTGCTGGGAGGCGATTATCGTCGCCGGATTAAACCGTACGGTTCAATGCTGTTCGACGAGCCGGGGCCGCTACGGCAGCAGTTGGAAGAGACGGTCGCTCGCGGTTTCCGCGCAATCAAATTGGGTTGGCGTCCGTTTGGGCGTCGTGATTCCAAGTTCGATGAATTGCTGGTACGGACGGCACGGGAAACCGTTGGTGACTCCGTCGAACTGATGGTGGATGCCGGTGGCAGCGAACAGTTTTGGCCGCACGGACTCAATTGGGCGCGTCGCACGGCCGACATGCTGGCTGCGTACGATATCGTGTGGTTTGAAGAACCGTTGCCACCGGATGATTTGGAAGGGTACATCGAGCTGACGCGGGTTTCTCCAGTGCCGATTGCGACGGGAGAAGTGCTGACGCGGCGGCAATCGTTTCAACCGTGGCTGGAACGGCGTGCGGTCGATATTATTCAGCCGGACACGACGAAAAATGGCGGCCTCAGCGAGTCACGCCGGATTGCCTGGTCGGCATACGATCACAACATTCAGATGGTCTCGCACGGGTGGAACACGGCCGTCGGTCTGGCGGCCGACCTGCAACTGGCCGCAGCGATGCCGGTCGCCCGCTATGTCGAATATCTCACGCCGTGCGCGTACATCGAAGATCTCACAGTCGAACCGTTTGTGTTGGACGATGAGGGATATCTCGAAATCCCCGATCGGCCGGGGCTGGGAATTGAGATTGATCGAGAGAAGCTCGAGAAATATCGCGGGGCGTGAACGGCGGCTGTTTTGGTTTGGCGTGCGAAACCGCAAGCGTTATGCCCGATGATTTGTTGGAATTTGTGAATTGATTGCCTGATGGAATTACAGCGCGGCTTTGATAATCCGGCGGCTTTTCGCGGCGGATACGTTTCCATTGGGAACTTCGATGGCGTGCATCGGGGGCATCAGAGCATTGTCTCGATGCTGGTGGCCAAGGCGCAGCAGGCCGGGGTACCGGCGGTTGTCCTCACGTTTGATCCACATCCGATTCACTTGTTGCGGCCACAACATGCGCCACCGAGCCTGAGTACAATAAACCGCAAGGCGGAATTGCTACAGGGCTGCGGCGTCGATTGCGTGATCGCCTATCCCACCGACGAAGCGTTGTTGGACCTGACGCCCGAGCAGTTTTTCGAGCGTATCATCCGCAGCGAAATGAACGTGCTGGGACTGGTGGAAGGGCCGAATTTCTTCTTCGGCCGTGACCGCGCTGGCGATATCGAAACGCTGCACTCGCTATGCGATGCTGCCGGATTGTCGCTGGATGTTGTGCCGGCGCTGCAATTCGGCGACAGAATGGTTTCATCATCGGCGATCCGCTCGGACATTGCAGCTGGTCGCGTTTCTCATGCCGTCGATTTGTTGGGGCATCCCTATCGGCTGCAGGGCAATGTCGTCAAAGGGGCCGAACGGGGGAGTGATCTCGGCTTCCCCACGGCAAATCTAGAGCAGATCGAGACGCTGCTGCCGGCCGACGGCGTTTACGCCGGCATGGCTCACGTGAGCGGCAGAACGTTCGCGGCGGCAATCAACATCGGCCATAACCCGACCTTTGACGAAGCAATGCGAAAGGTCGAGGTGCATCTGATCGACTTCACTGGTGATCTGTATGGTGAACGACTCGACGTCGATTTGTTCGAGCGAGTGCGCGACATTGTGCAGTTTGATTCGGTCGAAGCATTGAAACAGCAGTTATCGAGCGACATGGAACAGGTCCGCGCGGTGGCGAAGCGTCAATTGGGCCGTTAGGATACGCCCATGACAATCGACTGGACCCCTCTGCGGACGATTTTTGAGAATAATAACCGGTTCGTGCTGTCGAGCCACGCCCGACCCGATGCCGATGCGCTCGGCTCCGAATTGGCGGTTGCCGGCATTTTGGAGTCGATGGGAAAATCGGTGCGCATCGTCAACCCGTCGGCCATGCCCGATAGCCTGACGTTTCTCGATCCTGCGGCGCGGATTATGAAAATCGGCGAGGGGATTACGCCCGACGAAGTTGCCGACACCGACGTGCATATTGTCCTCGACACCAGTGCCTGGGTGCAGTTGGGGAAGGTTGGCAGCGTTCTGAAGACGACGACGGCGACGAAAGTGGTCATCGATCATCATGTCAGTTCCGATAATCTCGGTGCCATCGAATTCAAGGACACAAAGGCCGAAGCGACCGGCGCAATGGTCTTTCGGATGGCTGAGGCGCTCGGTTATCCGATCACTCGCGACACTGCTGTCGCGTTATTTGCGGCAATTACGACCGATACCGGCTGGTTTCGATTCCCCTCGACGACGGCCGATACGATGCGGATCGCAGGCCGATTGATTGACGCCGGTGCGCGGCCCGCCGTATTATATCAGCTGTTGTACGAGCGTTTTTCGGCGACCCGCATTAAGTTGGTGGGTCGCGCGTTGACCGACATGGAGTTGGTATGCGAAGGGCGGTTGGCTTACACCGTCGTAACGCAGGCTGACTTCAAGGCGACTGGTGCCAAACCGGTTGAAACCGAAGATATCGTCAACGAGTGTTTGCGAATCGAAGGCACGCAGGCGGCGTTTATTGCCATTGAACAACAGAACGGGAACATCAAGTACAGTTTTCGAAGCCGGACCAGCCTGAACGTTGCCGCCGTGGCCGAACAGTTTGGTGGTGGCGGACACAAACAGGCATCCGGTGCCATCTTGCCGGGGCCGCTTGCAGCAGCACAAGAAAAGGTTCTCGCCGCGTTTAAGACAGTCCTGGCCGATGACTAGTTGAGTTGAGTTGCGTCGCTATCGGCCACCATTGGAATGCCCACCTATTCACCACGCGACATCCCGCCTCACGCCGCTGATTTTTCTGATAAACCTAACGAACCCACCCACCCAACAAAATTCTGGAGGGGACACATGGATTCCGCCTCACCCGATTCCACGCCGATTGAATCACCCGCTGAGCGTGCAGACGCAACGACTGCGTTTGAACCGCCGCGGCGCGGATTTTTTGTCAAGTTTCTTGCTGGTGCGCTTGGCATCATCGTCG
>CAUZOL010000378.1:0-6413 GCA_963581435.1 Planctomycetota bacterium | reverse complement strand
GGATGGCATGGGTCTGACGATACGTTACTAAAGCTATTACACGAAATCACTTACCCACATACTCGCGAGTAAACCTGGCGATGATACGGCGGCAGCCGACACCGGCTCAGTCTTTCTTCACCGGCACTTGCTGGGTCTTGACCAGCGTCATCAGAATCGGCTTCAACTGGGCGTGTTTGCCAGCCGAGGTGCCGTCGGCAGTCACACGGTGCGTCTTCTTGCCGATGACAAAGTGCATGTCGTAAACAAAGTCATCGGCAACCATGGGGTCGCGCAGCTTCGCGGGCATTTTCTTCCAGTCGATGGCGGACACCGCCTTCAAGAGCGCCTTGGTGTCCTTGGCATCGAGCTTGCCTGCGGCTGTGCCTCGTCGGGACTTGCAGACGAACTTGCCATCGGGCGTGATGCGATAGCTGATATTCACCCCGGCGAACCCGCCGGTCTGCTGCACTTCGATGACCTTGAAGGCCGGACGCCTGAGCGCCTCGTCACTCACCGGCTTGAGTAGTTTGAGCATGCCCTTGCCCAGAGTCTCGCCAACGAGCATGTAGGTCTCGGCGTTCTGGTTGTAATGGAAGCCTTGGTTCCTCGGCGAGACTTCTGCCTCACGCCAGAAGCCGCGCGTCTCGACCGTCTTCACGTTGCCTCGGAACTCTGGATACTTGCTCTTGTCGCCGCTGACGGCGAGCTGGGCGTTGGCAACGGTCTTGTGCGGCCCCGACATTTTCCATCCGTCAAATCCGATTGTCGCGATGACAAACGGAACCTTCGGTGCGTCGAACTCCTTCCGCAGCGTCTTGATCAGGTGGACCAGGTTCTGCTCGTAACGGCTGGCGTTCGGCTCCCCGCCATCCTTGTGCCCCTGCCACCAGACGAAGCCGGCGATTTCGTAGCTGCGACCTTTCCAATGTGGGAACTCCGTATCGAAGTTGTCCAGCACCTTGTGGGCCGCTCCAAAGCAGTCATCGTACTGCTTGCCGGCATACCAGTTAATCGGTTTCGGATTCGTGCCCTTTTCCCATCGCGACGGTGACTCCTTGTAGCCGGCGTAAACGAATCCATCGTGCTCGAATTGCTTGCTGCCGGGCGGCAGGAAATCCCAACCCAGCGAGCGGTTGCCCTGCGACGCCTTGAGGATCAGCACCGGCTCATCGTGGAAATCGCCGACGATATGTCCAAAACCGAGTTCAGGGCCGATGTTGTTTTTTCCAGCCCCACAGCCAACACTGAGCCACTTGTTCGCCCCGGCGGTCACCACGCCCTTGTACCAAACGTCCTTCCGCTCAACCCAGTTGCCTTTCTTGTCGACGAGGTGAGGGAACTTGCCGTTTTGCTTCACAACGGTCGCGAGCGTTCCGGGGATGTCAATACGCGCGATCCAGCCGAGCCCGTTGGCCTGATTGGTCAGATAGGTGATCTTGAACGGAACCTTCTTGCCAGCGGTCAGCTTGATGGGCGTGTGAACCGCTTCCTTGCCGGGCTCTTTGCGATAGACCTCCTTGCCATCGACTTCCATGATGTTGTTGGTCGATCCACCGTAGCCAGGTCGAAGTTCGTAAACCCCCTTCGTCTTGATCTGTATGAAGCCGCGCACGATCTGCGTTCCGCCGCCGAGGTAAGGCGTGGGCTTGACGCCACCGAAGCTCTCCAGCTTCAGCGTCTTTGTCGGCGTCATCTTTTCGTAGTCGGCATCCGGGTCGTACTTCCCGGGATACACCGAGAGAACCGGGTCGATGAACTCCGAACCCCAGCGGCTGCCTCCGCCCGTGACCTGGCCAATCCCAACCATGTTGGACTGGCCGGCGAGGATATAGACCTTGACCGGTTTGTCCGCGGCTGAGGCGGGCAGTGCCATCAACGCCAACGTCAGAACAAGAGGGAGTGTGAGAACGGAATAGCTGCGCGTAACTTTCATGGCGATGCCTTTGGGGACAAGCTCGATGAGGATCCGAGTAAAGTCTGATCCAGGCCAGTAACTGTTCGATCCTGAGAAGAATGTCTGGACGGTCACTCTCCGGCGCGGAAAATCAACGCCGGTAGTCCGTCTTTGTTGAACAGGTTGGCCCAGGGCGCGTTCTTGTCCCAGGCGTACTGCACGGCAACCGGCTTCGGCACATCGGCGCTTGAGACGACCACGCGATCGCCGTCGATCACTGCCTGAGCCCAATGGTACTTGCCGTCTTTGCCGGCCACGGCGAATCCCTGCAAGCCATCGCCGTGCTTGGTAGCCAGTCCGCCGCCGACGTGGGTGAACTGCACGCGAACCTTGTCTCCTTCTACCTTATGCGAAGCATAGATGGGACCGTAAATTTCCACATCTTGCTTGTAGGCAAAGCCCCGGGCTGCCAGTGCGGCCCGATGACCATAACCCGACTTGTTCCGCGGGTGAATCCCGGGGCCAAGATCGCGGGCGGTAACCATGGCCGTGCCAGGATGCCGCATGATGCGAACGTGATGCGCGCGGCGTGCGCCCGCGTTGCCCTGCTGAGGCGCTGCCGGCAGCGCGGTGAAATCATTGGCCATCCGGGTGGTGGGATTCGACTTATCCCAGGCACAACCGCCGCCGCTTGGCTTTTGCACATACAGGAAAGGGAACTCACCCTGTCCCCAGACATCGCGCCAGCCCCCGATCAGCGCGCCCATCGTGGTGAATTGGTCGAGGCCCTTGATGGCCGTACCTGATTCACCTTGATCCCACAACACGCCGCGGATGCCGTATGGCGCCACGGGCAGAATATGCTGCTTGTAAAGGTCACCTCCGTTGGCCGCTTTGTATGCCTTGGTCTGCTCGTTACTCGCAAGCATCTCATCGGTAAGCCAGCGGCCCGACGGCGTTCCGCCCACCGCGCCCAGGATGAGCCCGACCGGCACGTCGAGATCCTTTTGTAACCGCTGACCAAACGCGAACAAGATTGCCGAAAACCCGGCGTTCGTTTTCGGGTTGGATTTCTGCCAAGCGCCTCCCCTGCCGCGGCAGAGACGCAACTGCGGATAGGTTCCTGCTGCGAGTTCGGCGAGCACTTCGTCGTTCTTGGCGTATCCACGGACACCGCCGGCCATGTTCGATTGGCCGGAGCCGATCCAAACGTCGCCGACCAGCACGTCCTTCAACTCGATCGTGTTCGCTCCTTTGACGCTGAGCACGTGCGGCCCACCCGCCTTGAGCGGTTTGAGTTTTACACGCCAATCGCCTTTGGCATCCGCCTTGGCGTCATGTGACTGTCCCGCAATGGAAACCACGACTTCTTCACCCGCCTCGGCGGTACCCCACACTGGCGCGGCCATGTCGCGTTGCAGCACCATGTGGTCGCTGAATACGGGCGGCACTTTGACATCGGCCAGGACAGCAGATGTTACAGTCGTGACAACAATCAGTACGGCCGCACGTAACAAATGGCAACGACGCATGGTTGGGTTCTCACTATTGGATCGCGATGGGGGCGAATGACAAGCTGACATTGTAGCCAGCCACACCTTTGATCGCACGCCAGCCCAGTCGCAGTGAAGTGCAGGCCGACGAGCGAGCTGCCGCGATCGTTTCGACGGAAGGCGGCATAGACAAACGCCCCCGATCCGATCACTCGAACCGAGGGCGTCGCGTTACAACAGGTTGACAACCCTGTCGACCGAGGCGAGCGAAAGCGGTGTCGTTCTTCTCACCGAAGACGGCAGTTCATACTTGAAACGAACGGCAAGTGGAAATGCAAATCAGCGCATTCCAAACCTGTGGCGATTCCTCATCTCACGTATCCAGAAAGACCATGCGGATTTCCCGTTTCTGAGTTTCAAGCATCTGCGCAAAACAGCGGCGAGTCTGGTCCGTGAATTTGGTGATGGGGAAATCGCCGCTGTCTTCCTATGCCACGGTCAAGCTGTTCGTTCGGATGATCTGGCAGACGTATACACCAACCGACCGTTCGGGAAGGTTTACGCCACATTGAGGAAGATCGAAGAATTCTTGAAACCGATGTTCGACGAAACACCGGAAGACCCATTCCCAGCGAAACGGAAGAAGGGCGGGCCAAACATCACTCCGGCCCAGAAAAGGAAGATCACCCAGATGGGGAGGGCTGGATTCAAGCGGAAGAAGATTGCGGAAGAGGTCGGTGTGACGACGCAGACCGTTTATCGGCATCTGAAAGGACAGAAGTAGCCATGCGAAGACTGAAACAACACCTGTCGAGCCTTGCTGCTGGAAAAATCACCGACACAGTTGAAGTTGAACGGCTGCTGGCCGCAGTTTGGGATCAACTCACGAGTGACGAATCCGGAATGCACGGTGGCAAACTTCTCGGTCGCATGGAGGACGTTACGTGGAATCCGCCGATTCTGAGTTTTGAGATCGAGCGCCACGGAGGGACGGTCATGGGTTCTACTCGCGCTGAACTTCAACACTGGGAGGTGGACATTCAGAATGCGACATGCTCTCTGGTAAAGACCGGCCATCGGCAACTGTCGCCAATGGCAAAGCGAATTTTGATTAAGCCGTTGGTCGAGGAAATCGTGAACGCACTGCTCTGCCGCAGTGAGGACGAGCGAATCGAATGGACGGACACGGATTCGGCGCTGGTCAAGACATCCAAAATCTTCCCAAAAGGTTCAGCAAATCAGCGAACTCTCGCTGGAAGGCGCACGCGGTTTCGTGATGCTTTTAAGTGTCGTCTTGAAGAAGTGGGTTGGGAATGTCAGCGCGGGCATGGGGTTGAGGTTTGCCACCCCAGCGCGGACTGAGCCGATCAAGATGATGAAAAACCCCGCCACGAAGTTTCGTGGCGGGGTTTTTCCATGTCCTCAGATCGGCCAGATGGGAGGCAGATTGGGCCTATCCGACACCGATTTGAACGCCTTATCCGACAATTTCATGGCCTTATCCGACAAAATACCCCCTCGTTATCCGACACTTTCGCATTTCGGTCCAAATCTGGTCGAAAGAGCAGAAATGAAAACCAGCGTAAGCCCATGAAAAAAGGCCGTTTGCGATGATTCGCAAACGGCCTTCCAGTGGAGGCGGCGGGAATCGAACCCGCGTCCTTATGCATACGTGTAGGGATTTCCGCACCCGACGCATTCCGGGACGCACTTCTCAGCCTCGGCTGATGGATTTTGGAAATCGCAGCTTGAAACCGAATCGATGATTCATCAGAGCGTTCGCCGCCGGGTCTGTGCCCTGCGCTTATTGGTTGATCAGCCGCGGCTTTGAAACAGGAACCGAAGAACGAAAATGATCATCCGAGGCTAGAAAGACTATCTTAAACCCGCATTTCCCAGATGACTTCCTTCGCTTTGGCACGTGATTTACGCTAGACCCCTGCAAAACTAGGGTATTCTGCCAATTCATGCCATGCCGACAGGGGAACCCGATGGGTGACTGCCAAAGCGAGGATTTGCGGGTCGATTTTGACAGCCGCTTGAAGCTGAAGTTCGTCGGCAGCCAGGTCACCAGCGACGCGGGGCTGCTGGCCTATCGAGAACTTGATGAAGCACTCGGGCTAACGGAAATGGGCGCAGATGTGCTGACCGATTCACGCCAGGGCCGCAACAAGCAGCACCAACTCGTGCCGTTGTTGCGGCAGTCGATCTACAGCCGACTGGCAGGCTACGAAGATGTCAACGACGCCGAGCGGTTGTGTGTGGACCCGGCGCTACGCCACGTGGTTGGCGGAAGGGCGAGTCAGCCGGATAAGCAAGCGGCGTCGAGTAGCGAAGTGGGCCGGTTCGAGACGGAGACGCTCAGCACGAAGCGCAATCTCACGGCGCTGATGAATCTTTCGAGCCAGTGGATCGACAAGGCCCATCAACACCGGCCGCTTCGTGAATTGATTCTCGACATGGACAGCTCGGTCAGCGAGACCTACGGAGAGCAAGAGGGCTCGGCTTACAACGGACACTTCAAGTGCCTCTGCTACCATCCGCTGTTTCTGTTTAACCAGTTCGGCGATCTGGAGTACGCGATGCTCCGACGCGGCAACAAGGCGAGTGCGAAATACTGGCGGAAGGTGCTGCTACCGGTGATCGAGCGGTATCGCCATTTGAGCATTCCGAAGTTCTTCCGCGGCGATGCGGCGTTCGCCATTCCAGCGCTGTATCGCGTGCTGGAGAAAGAAGGCTATCGCTACGCCATTCGCCTCAAAGCCAACGCAGTGTTGGAGCGGGAAATCGCGCATTTGCTCACCCGTCCGGTCGGACGGCCTTCCCACAAGCCCAAGGTCTTCTATCACAGCTTTCGGTATCAAGCGAAGTCGTGGCAGCGAGCGCGCCGCGTGGTGGCCAAGATCGAGTGGCACGCAGGCGAGTTATTCCCGCGTGTTGGATTCATCGTGACCAACTTGAGCAAGCACTCGAAGAACGTTGTCAAGTTCTACAATGGTCGAGGCACGGCCGAGCAGTGGATCAAGGAAGGCAAGAACGCCGTC
>CAUZOL010000377.1:0-6562 GCA_963581435.1 Planctomycetota bacterium | reverse complement strand
CCATCAAGTCGAACGCCCGCGGCTTCCGCAACTTTGCGAACTACCGCACCCGCATCCTGTTCTTCTGTGGAAAACTGAAACTCAAACCGTGCTGAAAACACCCATTAAAATCGGTGAAGAACCATTTTTATTGAGCTTGCGATCCAGTTGTTGAAGCCGTTCGTAACCGTCCATTGAAACCCAAGCATGCCAATGAAGGATGAAAGAGACCCATGTACGTTCATCTTGTGACACGACCCGATCCGAAAAACGACGGGCAGAAGTGTTTTTACTCCATCAGAACCCAGCCCGTCTTCAACGACAACGAACACGTTGCCGGCCCGTTTGACGGGGCCGGCGATGCCGAGGCATGGGTCAGGTCACAAGGACGAATGGTCGGTCAACCTTTTAATTGTTAGCGGCGATTTTATGACACCCTCTCCCTCCGGCGGAGGGTTGGGATGAGGGGCGTTTTTCCAAGCATCGACCGCTCTCATCCTGCTTCAATCTCCCTTCGCTTCATCCCATATCGGGCCGTAAACTTCTTTGTCGAAGGGGGGGCAGCCGGTGGCGTATTGGCCCAACGGGTGATCTTTGCTGCGCATGAGATTCGTGCAGTAGGAAAACGTACGGCACACCTGTTTGCGGTTGAGCATTCCTTCGGCTTGCAGCGTTCGTGCGAATTCCGGATGCGACAGCGTGGCCCGTCCCATGCCGACGATGGCGACCGCGCCGCTGGAAATGTGCGCCGCTGCCGCGTGCATGGCGAAGTCCTGCAGCCAACTGTAGGCGCTGCCAATCACCGGCACATCGGGAACAGCGGCTTGAATCGTCCGCGCGATGTGAAACTGCCGGAGCACCCCCAGCAGCGGATGTTCGGGCGCGTGATAGCCATCGACGGGCGGGAATTCCGCCGGTCGTACCACGTGTGGGTTTGCGTACGGATTGCCCGCCGAGATGTTGATCAGGCCGACGCCCCATTCGCGCAGACGCTTTGCCAATTCCACCGGTTCGGTCGAATCGAATTCGAGGTGATTCTGTGGATTGGTGCCGAAGGCGGTCACCAACGGCAACTCGTGTGGGCAGGGGACACCGACGAATTCTTCCCCTTCGCCGCGATAGGGAATTCCGTCGTAGGCATTCATGCGAGTGGCGATGAGCAGATCGGGCAACTCACTGCGAATGCGGCCGACGATGTTTCGCACCATTCGCGTGCGGTTCTCAAAGCTGCCGCCGTAATCGCCCGGCCGATTGGTGGCTGCCAATATTTCCGAGAGCAGATAACGATGACACTGTTTGACATCGACGAAATCGCAGCCGATATCGCGGGCGAGTTTTGCCGCGACGAGGTATTGGTCTTCAATCCGTTTCAAATCGTCATCGGTCAACAGTGGGAAATCTGCATCGACTTTCTTGCCGGTCGATTTGTCGAGTGTGAGCGGATCGAGAATCGGATCGTGCGTGGCCAACATCGGTCGGCGATAACTGAAACGGCCGGAATGTGTCAGTTGCAGACCGAACAGCAAATCGCCATCGTCGCCAACCTGTTCGCGATGCGCCGCCCGGCAATCGGCAATCATGTGCTGGATGGACGATGCGGTGTTCTCGTTAATCCAGAGTTGGCGGGGATTCATGCGGGCCGTCTCGGCGATGGCGGTTGCTTCGCCCCAGATGAGTTTTGCCCCACCCGCTCCGAATCGCCGGTAGCGACGGTAGGTCAATTCGTCGGGATGCCCGTCGGTTGTTCCGTCGCAACCTTCCATCGGTTGAATGGCCAACCGGTTTCCCACTTCACGGTTGCCGATGTTCAGCGGTTGAAACAGGGGCGCAAAGTCGTCAGACAATTCGAGGGGATGCCCCAACTGCTCCGCGTCGGCGATAAGGTCGGCCGGTGATTTGTATTTGTAGTAGCGTGCCATCAGAGAATACCGTTCAATTGTCCGTCTCGTCATTTCGCCGGCTGGCTTGCCCGCCGTGTTCGTCAACAGCTTGTTGGTGCCACGCCCCGCAAGCGGGTCGGCCCAATGTGGAAATGTCTGTGGAATTGTTCTTGTTTGTTTCGTGTGGAATCAGGCCCATCGATTTGCTGCTATGGTAGCGTCGTGCGAATTCTCCGCGTAGTCTGTCACGGGAAAGGGAAGGGGAGCGTTCAAACTGTGGTTGTCGAGCGGCCGACTCTGTATAATGGTCCACAGTGCCGGGCGTGGAGTGCGCACGGAGACGCCCGGCCGTCCGAAAGCACCACCTTCCCGGATTTTTCACAGCAGATAGCTGAACGCGTATGAGTTTTCTGAAGGATCTGTTCAATAAAAAACCAGCCGTTGCCAAGGTCGATTTGACCCGACGGTTCGATTTGGTCGCGCGCGTGGGGCAGGGCAGTATGTCGCGAGTTTGGCGGGCTCGCGACACAATGACGGGCAAGATCGTTGCGCTGAAAGTGCTCGACGTCGCAAAAACGATACGGCTCGAACAGCGTTTCATCGGCTTGAACAAGCCCGACGAGGGGACGGTTGCGGTGACGCTCAAGCATCCGCACATTGTCAAGACATTCGAGCACGGCGTTTCCGTTCAAGACGAGCAGTTCCTCGTGATGGAGTTTGTTGAGGGAGTGGGGCTGGGCTACCTGATTGACATGCAGAACGAGTTGATGCGGGAAAACCGGCTTCAGCTGATCCTTCAACTCGGATCGGCGTTGGAGTACTTTCACAAAGAGAATTGGATCCACCGCGACCTTTGTCCCCGCAACGTGCTGGTCGATCGTGAGAATCAGACCAAACTCATCGATTTCGGGTTGGTCGTTCCGAATACGGCCGACTTTCAAAAACCGGGCAACCGCACCGGCACGCCAAACTATATGGCCCCCGAGTTGATCAAACGGCAGAAGACCGATCAGCGAATCGATGTCTTTGCTTTCGCATCCACCTGCTTTGAGATGTTCACCAAGCGCCTGCCGTGGGATGCCGCCGAGACGCTCGAAACCGTCATGCAGCACATCAACACCCCACCCGAGGACATTCGCGAGTTGGTCGATGACATCGACGAGCAGGTCGCCGAGACGATTATGCGCGGATTGGAGCGAGACCCTAAAGACCGCTGGGCGACGGTCAGTCGAATGCTCGTACAATTCCGCAAAGCCCAGGCTCGTCTGAACGGCGAGGAAGAATTTGAGCCGGAAATCATCGAACCTGTCGCCAAGCAGAATTCGAAGGTGAAATACTGGGTACAGGAAGACGAAGACGAAGAAGAAGATGGCTTCGAAGAAGCGGCGCTGTTTGAAGAGCCGGACAATGACGACGAGTACGAGGAAGTAGAACTTCTCGAAGAAGCACCACCGGTCGCGCCCAAAAAGGTCGACAAACCCGATCGGGCCGGGAAATCCAGCAAGAAAAAAAAGGTACGCAACGCCGAAAAGGCGACGAGAACCAGCAAGTCGAGCAAAGCGAAGAAGACCACCGAAGGCAGTAAGTCGAGCAAGGTCGATAAAGTTGCCGACGCCAAAGCCAAAGCTGACGACGACGATTACGAAGATGCCGACGCGTACTTCGAAGACTGACCGTTCGCTACCAATAGCGACGACACGGAAAACACAGCCGCACCGATGGACCGACACAGCGAACTCAATCATCCCCAGCGTGACGCTGTTACGACGCTTTCCGGGCCGCTGCTGGTTCTGGCCGGTGCCGGCACGGGGAAAACACGGGTCATCACCGCTCGCACTGCCGAATTGATTCGCAGTGGCATCGCCGCCGATCGGATTCTCTGCGTCACGTTTACCAATAAGGCCGCCCGCGAAATGCAGGGGCGAATTGCCGCTCAATTAGGCGGCGGTCGCCGCGCACAGAAGCCGTGGGTTTCAACGTTTCACTCGCTGTGCGTACGCATTTTACGTCAGGAAATCACAGCACTGGGCTATCCGCTGACGTTTTCAATCTGCGACCGGCGAGATCAGGAGTCGATTGCACGAACAGCACTCCGCGATATCCGTGTGGGCGATAAGACGATGCGTCCCGGCGATCTGGTCAACCGAATCAGCCGCTGGAAGTCGGCCGGGGTGACACCCGATACGGCCACCGCGCACACCGAGAACGATCTCGATTTTCTGTCAGCCGTCGCCTTTCGCAAGTACCAGATTGCGCTCAAGACATCGGCCGCCGTCGATTTCGACGATTTGCTGCTGTTGACCAATCAACTGTTTCACGAATACCCCGATGTGCTAAGCCGGCAGCAGCAGCGTTTCGATCACGTGCTGGTAGACGAATACCAGGATACCAACACATCCCAGTTCCAAATTATTGAATCGTTGGTTTGCGAGCACAACAATCTTTGTGTTGTGGGCGACGATGACCAATCGATTTACGGCTGGCGGGGGGCCGAGGTCGAACACATTCTGGGATTTCAATCGCACTTCCCCGGCGCGAAAGTTGTGCGACTGGAAGACAACTACCGCTGCACCGCCGAGATTCTCGATTTGGCCAACCGTTTGGTGCGGCACAATCGCGGTCGCCACGACAAAAAATTGATTCCGCACAAGACCTCCGGCGAGGCTGTTCGTTTCGCCGAATTTCCCGATGAAGTGTCCGAAGCCGAGAATGTCGTCCGCGAAATCAAGTATCTCGTCAATGAATTGGAAGTCTCCATCGGCGACATTGCGATTCTGTTTCGCACCAACGAGCAGCCCCGGCTGTTTGAGACCGAATTGCGGCGATCGAAACTGAACTACATCCTGCTGGGCGGGCAGTCGTTCTTCGACCGCCGCGAAATTCGCGACATGCTCGCCTACCTGAAAGCCATCGCACAGTCTAAGGATGAAGTGTCGCTGCTGAGAATCATCAATACGCCCGCTCGCGGGATTGGCAATTCGACGGTCGGAAAACTGTTGGAACGTTCGGTGAGGCAGCGTGCCAGTATGTGGGACGTGCTGCCGGCAGCCATCGCGGAGCGAGAAATCTCGACGAAGGCTGGAGCGGCACTCGGGTCGTTTCAACAGTTGTTGAGTCGGTACCGCGAGCAATTTCAACGGACGCCACACGACATGGCCCGCGTCGCGCACCAGCTGATGGACGAAATCGACTACGAGTCGGAGATTCAAAAGCAGTACAAAGATCCGCAGCAGCAAATCATGCGTTCGGAAATGCTCGACCAGTTCATCGAATCGATCAACGAATACGTTCAACGTAGCGATCATCCCTCTTTGGCCGGCTATCTGGAAGATGCGGCACTCGAAGGACGCGACGAAGAGAGCGATCAGGAAAAGGAATTGGAGCGAAACGCCCTCAAACTGATGACGCTGCACAGCGCCAAGGGACTGGAGTTTCCCCGCGTCTACATGGTTGGGATGGAAGAAAACCTGTTGCCGCACCGCCGCTCGATTGACGGTGACGATTCACAAATCGATGAGGAACGACGCCTGGCCTACGTCGGCATCACCCGCGCGAAAGACCATCTGACACTGTGCCGCGCCGCCTCACGCAAGAAGTTCGGAAAACCGCGTCCGTCGCTTCCGTCACGGTTTCTCTTCGAGATGCGCAAGGACAGCGAAGCGAACGAAACGACAAACGCAACCTAGGAGTCTGTCCGAATACGTCCATTTTCTGATTGGTGTCGATGGCACGATTTGAGTTGAGGTGGCGAGCATCACGCAGATGGGACGTGATGCTAACGCAGAATGGAATATGGGCGGTCTGCAAAGCTTGAAAACTACCGGATCAGGCGATATTTACTCGGAGGGGACTGTGTTAGCTCATCACGAACGCACCACTCCGAAAGAGCTTCAACAGATTGTGCGTCAGGCAGACTAACTTCCACTCGCTTTGCATCTTTCCGAGTCCGCGAAGCTGAAACTGGCGGGACCCGCGGCAATGTTTGATCTGGCCAAACGGTGGTTCGACAATCGCTTTGCGACGAGCGTATTCGGCTCGGCCCTTCTTCGTTCGCAACTTCCTCGCCATCTTCTCTTTCACGGTGAGATGCTGAGGAATCCGACCGACCGGTGCATCGGCAACTTTCTCGTGATGCTTCAGACGACCGGTTGCAATGTACGCCTCGTCGATGCGGTCGTTCTGTTCCAACGTGGCAACATTCTCTTCGCTGAAGTAACCGGCATCCGCCGTGAAAGCACTCACCTTATCTTCCACTCCGATGGCATCCAGGTTCTCCATCGTCTGATTGACCATCGGTTCGACTTGTCGAGAGTCGTTAGCTTGATCGGTGACGTCCGCCGAGACAATGACTTGAGCGTCGTTGGTCACCGCCTGAGCGTTGCCACATTGATCAAAGCCTTTGTTCGACGTCTTCATAATCTTCGATTCAGGATCGGTAAAGTTTCGTTGATCCTTCGGTTTGGGAGTCGCTTCATCTGGATTATTACGCGGCGTACGGCCTTCTGATTTCAACTTCTCTGCGTGAGCCGCAGCCTTCTGGCGAGCTTGTTCTTCCAACGCTGCCTTTGCTTCTCGAATCGTAACTACCCAGTGACGAAGATGTGCGCTGGCAGGTTGGGGGACTGGTGGAAGGCGGATTGGATGCCGTCCAGGATTTTCAGGTCGTTTTTGCGGAGCGTCGAGACGTAACCGCGGATTCGGCT
>CAUZOL010000376.1:0-6626 GCA_963581435.1 Planctomycetota bacterium | reverse complement strand
AAATGCCCGGACTCAATCGCTCGCCAGGTGTGCTCTACCGCTTTGATCGTTCGCTGAACACGACGTTGGCTGACATCGACATCGAACGCCTCGACAGCCGGCGTCTTGGTCTTGGTCAACACGAGAAACCGCAGGCGGACGTTCTTGTCCGGCACCATGCGCCGTGCGAGTTCAGAGTAAAGTAGAAGTTGGTCGGCGGAGTTCTCGGCCTGATTTTGCGACCAGCGACTGCGGGAAGTTTTGAAATCCGTAATCAGCAGCTCGTTTTCTGTGGTCGAAAGCAGGTCGATGCGGGCCACCAGGTCAGGTACTCCCGGAATCAGTTCTCCTCTCAACGATTCCTCGATTCCGATCACCGTTTCATCGGACTCAGCGGCGGGGCTGGCACGGAAAGAAGTCAGCATTCGATCGGCGAGCGCACTTAGCGAGTTGTGATCCTCGCCCTTGGCGAATCGAACTTCTGCCTGTTCCGCTGACCGACTTTCCCAGGCTTCCTGAAAAACGTCCAACAGCTGATCAAGCGATGGTGGCTCGTTTCCACACAGCAATTCGTTGAAGTGAAATTCCAGTGCTGAGTGGATCGCACCGCCGAAGATCAAGCTGGAAGACAACACGGTTTCGGGTCGGCCATCTTCGTATTTGAACCGGTAAAACAACGGGCATCGCTGGTAAGCCGATATAGACGAGTACGAGATATAGTCGCGTTTCGGACCGACTGTGCTGACTGATGAGTGGGGCGTGTTGGTGGTCGCGATCATCGCGACGCCTCGCTCTGGGCGGCCTTCAATTCGTCGATCAGCGTGCTGGCATCACTGATCGACAGATCATCGGGACGTTGCACGTTGAACCGGTCCTTCACGAGTCGAGAAACGTCGATACGCTTCCCCGCAATCGCGTGGATCGCTTTCACTTGCGAGCTGGTTGCCTGCCGGGGACTGCGACCATTCGACGAACTACCATTGCCATTGTTTGACTCGTGTGCGTTGACACGGTATCCATGGTCGACAAGTATGGTCTTCTCAGCGAGTCATTCGCATTCGATCAGAACGCGGAGATTAGTCGGCGACTGAAGAAACTCGATCCAAAGTTTCGTATCGGACAAAACGTGAATCGCCAGAGCCTCGATGAGCGGCTCAAAGAAGACTTTCTGGATGTGTTCCTGCTGACGTTCGCCCCCACACGCGAAGAAGTGAAACGACTGCACGAACGCAAGAAGCAGGTGCTGTTCAATTATGCCGGGTCAGGTGACGCTCGTCGAAACCCAGATACCTGGAAGCAAGTTCGGGACGCCGGGATTGATGGCATGTTGACCGACTACCCACTGGAGTGCCGAACTTTGTGGCGAACGAATCAACCTTGATCATTTATCGAACCGACCGGAGCTGACGTGAAATTACTTTTCTTCCCATTCTGTGCCTGTGCGTCGTTCACCAGGCAAAGTGCGCCGAACTGGCTGCGAACAAAGTATCGCGAGAACGTGAGTTCCCAATCTGAGGAGTTGCAGTTTCCATGATTCGCATCGCAACGGTGTTGTTTGTGCTGATGTCGATTATTCCGTCGCAGGGAGAAGCGAAGGAACGATGGCTGGAGAAGTCGGGCTTCGGATTGATGTTCCACTATGAGGCGTTCCGAAACCACAGCGCCGAGTCCTACAACAAGGCAGTTGATTCGTTCGATGTCAAACGATTCGGTGATGACGTCGCAGAGTCAGGAGCCGGGCATGTGATCTTTGTCGTCGGCCAACATTGGGGCAGATACTGTGCGCCGAATCACGCCTACGAAAAGCGGTTGGGTGTCGGTCCCGGTGTGTGGACATCGAAACGTGATCTGATCATGGAAATCGGCCGGGAACTGAAGTCGCGAGACATTCGGCTCATCCTCTACATGACGGCCCGCGCACCAATGCGACACTACCACATCATCGAAGCAATGAATGACACGCTTCCGACGATCAACGGAAAGCCAGCCGGCCCCAAGGTCAATCCGCTGTCGCATCCGCGAAAACTCAAGGGCTTCCGACGAAGCGAGAACCAAGCTCCAACTCCGGCGTTTCTCAAGACGTGGGGTGAAGTGTGTGGCGAATGGTCGAAACGGTACGGCGGCCTGGTCTCCGGCTGGTGGTTCGACGGATACAAGATGGAGATGAAGGACGCTTACGAATCGCTCCAAAAAGAGCAGTACAACATTGATACCTGGGTGGCAGCAGTCCGCTCCGGCAACCCGGACGCCGAGCTGGCATTCAATGCCGGTGCCCATCCAATTCTGTCACTATGCACGAACGGACGGCTATGTCCGCATCAGACATTCACCTCTGGCGAAAACCACGATTTCTACGCCAGGACGAAGAAGGGAAAAGGAGCGGCACTGACTCCCAGGAATTTTCCAGCACCGGACGGAGTCGTCTGGCATCTTCTCCTGCCTATCAGCGACGGCTGGAATGCGGGCACAAAACCCCGCTTCACACTCGCGACACTTCGGAAGCATATCGACACCATCAACGCCGAAGCCGGTGTGGTCACACTCGACGTGCCGATCGCGGCAGACGGCTCCATGCCAGTGTCCGTTCTTGAGGCGCTGAAGTCACTTGGACGAGAAAGTGACAAGCTCCGAGACGGCGTGTTGACTTATTGATTTGGCGGCGACGTGTGCGCCACGAGACCGACGAGCTTGGAACGAACTCTCGTCACGCCTTTTGTTTCTTAGGCTCAGCTGCTGCAAGCCGAATGGCGACCGCTTTGGGCTCGCCTTTCTTCGCTGGAAGCCGGACTGTATGTCTGACGATCCAGCGGCGATTGCCATCCAAATGTTTGGAGACAACCGACGCGTAACTCAATCGAATTGAATCGCCGACAAGAACGCCCGGTGCATCGTCCCGAAGTTGGCGAGGTGCTGTTGATCCCGGCCGGAGCGGTTCACTCGGCACGAAACATCGACTCTACAACGGCACGTTGGCTGTATGGCTATCGGAATGACTGATCAAATCCTGAGTCCGAACGTATTACGCCGCCTTTTCCATTGTCCCCAGACGTGCGTTTGTTCGCCCACACAGCGGACCTTAGGTGTGTGAGATTTATCATCGGAATCTTTGGAAGAAATTCGCAAAGCCGGCGAATAAAACGTATGCTACGCGCATCATAGTTTAGTCAGCACCTTGTGCCTCGACTCGCGGCGACTTTCGCCGCTTCTCGCTATGGTCGGACCGACGTTGTCCGACTGTGACCCGAGTACAACTCGGGCTCCACTGATGGGGTCCTCGCAACTCGCCAACGAATGGCTTGAGTTACTCCCCAAATTTCAAAGAGGACCACCCATCGTTTCCCTGGCATGGTGGCGCAGCCGTTGCCGCCGCTCACTGCCTCATCGACGTCCCGAACGTCGGCTGGTCGCCATCCAACGAAAGGCGGCTGAATACATCCTGCACTACCTGCCCCGCACGAAGACACCGCCACTCGAACCAGTTCCGAGGTGTCCTCACCCGGCGGGAAGGCAGTTTGAGCACCGTGACTCATGACGCGAGTCGCGGATAACAAAGCGAATTACGATCCGTCCATGGACATCATCAACATGCCGTTCCGACACCAATTCGACGGTTCGGCCTATTACGAAACTCTGTTCCATGAAATGGCGCATTGGGCCGAACATCCTGACCGGCTGGATTGGGATCGGGATGATGACCAGAACAGCTACGCACTTGGCGAACTGATCGCCGAAATGACAGTTTTTTTTGTCTTTTCGGAACTCGGCATCTCGCTGGCTGAAGGGGAAGGAATAGCGAATCACGCCGCTTATGTCAGCAATTGGCTGAAGCCTCTGAAAAACGATCCGAGCTTCATCTTCAGGGCCAGCACACAGGCCAGCAAAGCCGCCGATTATCTCCTGTCGTTTCGCTCTTCGCCGGTTGAGTCGCAGTTGCTCCCGGCCTGATCACAACAGGACACCGGGAAGGGAGAAAACAACACAGCAACTTTGAAATAGAGGACTTGAAATGAACATGCCCAACGAGGAGCAGAATCCATTTTCCCATGATTCGATTGTGGAAAAACCTGCAACGGCTCTTGAGGAACGGCAGCAATTACTCGCTCACCATGTGCGGTTGGTTGCTCGCAAGATGAGTGCGAGTTTATTTTGTTTCGGCGCACAAGGAGGCCTTGGCAAAAGCCGTACCGTACTTCGCACGCTTGATGAGGAAGGGGTCGAACCGATCCTGATCAACTCGCATGTGACACCTTTGGCGTTGTATGGAATTCTCTACCAACATCGTGATGACGACGTGATTTTCTTCGACGACACAGACGCCATGTTCAGTTCAATGCCTCATTTGGGATTGCTTCGAAGTGCTTTGTGGGGTTCGCCACGAATTGTCACATACAACTCATCTCAACTTCGTGATTTACCAAGCAGGTTCGAGTTTTCAAGCCGCATCATTTTTGCCGCCAATGTGATTCCTAAAAACGACGCCTTCAAAGCGGTCTTGTCTCGATGCGATCTGTTCGATCTGTCGGCAACAAATGAGGAAGTTCTTGACCTCATGCGTTCGGTCGCTTCAAGCGGATTCAACGGTATCACGGCTGACGAGTGCGAAACCATCATTGGCTTTATTTCTGACAATTCAGAAGACCGTCAACTCTCGATGCGATTGCTCGGGCCTTCAATTCGCAAGTTCCAGTACCGCCCGGGCAAGATCGAGAAGAGCGGTCTTCAATACGTCGAGAGCGTTCATGGGTTCCTCCGAGAAGGATTCACATCCTTGAGCAATCGCTGCCGTATCTGTTCTGCCGTCTCGCGTTCGCGTTTGTCACCAGCGCTGAGTTCCAGGTAAGCCTGAAGGGGAGAGGCGTCGATGTCGTTGCGGATGTCGAAGTAGACAGCCGGGTCGTCAGTCTCCGAGAGTTGGAAGTTGGGGAAACGATCAGTCTCGCTGGATGACTCCCCAAGACGTTTCAGGATGCCCGTCAGGTCCGTGCAGTAGTAGCGACTGATCGGTTCGCGAGCCATTGTCGCATAACAGTCCGATGACGATGTGCCGGTTCTGACAACCCGCTCGGGGGTGTCGCGTTTCCAATTTTGAAGAAGATCCTCGAATGTCTTTTCGTCGAGTGCCATTTTCCCGGTGAATTGTTGGCGAGGTTTAGGAGGTTCGTAGTTTTCCGCTAGGCAGTTCAGGAGCTTTTCCGGTTGCAACAGGCGAAGCCGCGTCGTGCGTCCCTGCCGTTTGCGTTCGATGATTAGGTCGTCTGCCAGTGATGAGCAGACTTTGGAAACCGTGGAGAGAGTGACTTCTCCGCCTCGGCCTGTGACCTCTTCCAGTAACTCCTGTGCAGTTTCGTACTCTGATCGAAGCAAGAACGACCGGGAAACGATTGAGCTTGTGCCGCGGTACACATTGCGGATTGGGCTGCTGCTGGGGTACTTGTTCGGATTCCCTGTTCGATAGATGAGCAGTCGGTCCGGCACGATGATGACGCCGTTTCCGCACAAGTCGATGCCGCTCACCTGCTGGGCTTCCAGAACACGCAGTTGCTCGTTGGAAAGATACGGAGTCAGGATCAGCGGGTTGACGTTGAGTTGCTCGGCGAGCGTGGTAATCCGCTCTGCGGCCTCCTGAATAGCCTTCGGATTGAATGGGAGCCGGGCCTCGACCGCGAAGACGGAGCGAACGTCGTTCCACGACACATCGACGAGGGCGTCGATCATGCGTTCTGATTCGCTGGCTCGCTTTTCGGTTTCGATGACACTGATCCGGACGGGGGGAAATCCGTCATCCATCCCCCGGAGGAAGTCCAGGAGCAGCTTCCCTGATAATTGTTTCTCGTTTTTGGACATTTTCCCATCCGGGAAATAGTTGAAAATCAGGAAATTGATGCTTAAAACCGGAACACTTTCCTATTGTATCATATTTTCCTGAATGGGAAAGTGGTATTTTTCAGGAAAATAACCGCGTCCCAACTCGTGGGCAGTAAGTCCGATCCTAAGAAAAGCCACCTCGTTGGTTGACCACTTGCGAAAGCACGCCACCGACACCGCCGATGATGACGACGCCGACGACGATGATCACGATGATGAAAACGGTCGTCGCCAAAACGAAGACGTCCCAGGCCCGATTGCTCAGACCGGGGGCATCTCGATTACAGCTCGACCGACTCTACCTCAGCAACGAACCTCGCGGCATCGTCACCCAGCGTCAACGGGGAGGGGCATTGGTCGTCAGCGGGTGGTACCAGTATTTGGGTCATTCACGTCTTCCGTCGATAAACGGATGGGGACGCTTTCAGGAAGCAGATGGTCACGTAAGTCACGTACTCTTGCACAACCGACCTGTTCCATCACCTGTTGCAGTTGCTTCTTGAGCATTTCAAAAGTGTGATGGCCACCGTACCTGCCCAGGGCACACACGCCAAACATCGGAGTGCGTCCCATGAACGCAAAGTCGGCCCCACACGCCAGGCACGCCGCGATGTCAGCTCCCGAGTACATTCCACCGTCGATCATCATTTTCAACTTGCTACCGAACTCCGGCGCGAGCTTGTACAAAGGAACGACGGTTGATTGTCCTCGATCAAGCTGTCGACCACCGTGATTGGAAACGATCAATCCCTCCAAACCATGTTTGACTGCGATCTCGGCGT
>CAUZOL010000375.1:0-6631 GCA_963581435.1 Planctomycetota bacterium | reverse complement strand
ATTCAATCGCTGGAGTTTGGTTTCCAAACCGATGAGCCGGGTCGCGTGACGCAGTATCGACCGCAAACCAACGAATCGTTGGCGGTCTCGGAGATGTTGACCGGCGACTTGAATCTCGGTCACGTCGAGTGGATTGTGCAATATCGCGTGAAGGACCCGCTGCAGTATCTGTTCAAGGTGGGCAGCTCCGGCGGTGACGGTTGGTCGGGGTCGTCGGCCGAAGTGAACCCGGCCGTCCCCGATACGATTCGCGACGTCTCGGAGTCGGTCATGCGAAAACTGGTGGGCGATTCGAGTGTCGATTACGTGCTGACCATCGGTCGCGACCAGATTGCCAAGCAGGCGGAGATTCTGATTCAGGAAGAACTGGACGGTTTCGAGGCAGGCGTGGATATTGTCACCGTCAAACTGCAAACCACTTCGCCGCCCACCCCACAGGTGCAGGATGCCTTCCAGGAAGTCAACCGTGCCCGGCAGAAGAAGGAGCAGGTTGTTAACGAAGCGCAGGGCGAACGCAACAGCAAGATTCCCGCCGCACGCGGTGCGAGAGATCAGGCAATCGCCGAGGCCGAGGGATATCAGAACCGCATCGTCCTGGAAACCGAGGGGAAAACCAAGGCGTTTCTGGCCCAGTGGAAGGAATACGAGGCGGCCAAGGATGTGACCCGCAAGCGGCTCTATCTGGATATGATGGAAGAAATTCTCTCGACGGTTGGTAAGAAAACGATTATTGACGAATCGATTCGCGGCGTGCTCCCGTTACTCAATCTCGACGACGGCGCGACGATACCTGGCACGGAGAAAGGGGGCCAACGATGAAGACGAAAATTGCCCTTATTGTTGTTGTGTTGCTTGGAATCGCCGCCATTGTGTTTTCCTCAAGTGCCTACGTGGTTGAGGAAGGCAAACAGGTGATTGTGACGGAGTTTGGAAAGCCGGTGAACGACGTGCGGACCGCCGGGCTGCATTTCAAGTCGCCTTTCATTCAGGAAGTCCACACACTGGAGAAGCGACTGCTGCCGTGGGACGGTGCACCGGAAAGCATGCAGACCAAAGACAAGAAGCGGATCGACATTGACGTTTGGGCGCGGTGGAGGATCGTCGAGCCGATGACGTTTTTCGAAAAGGTGCGAACCGAGCAGGGCGGACAAAAGATTCTCGACGACCTCGTCGATTCGGCAGTCCGCGACGTGGTCGCGCAGCACAAACTGATCGACGTCGTCCGCGACTCGAACAAGGTACTCGAGTACGAGATTGAAGACACCGACCGCAGTGCAGCCGATCCGGTGGATCATGGCCGCGATGTCGTCGAGGAGAAAATTCTCGAGGGCGTCGATTTGAAAGAATACGGAATGGAACTCGTCAAGGTGCGCATCAAACGCGTGAACTATGTCGAGTCGGTGCGGAAGACGGTGTACGAGCGGATGATCTCGGAACGATTGCGGATCGCCCGGCTGTACGATTCGGAAGCGAAGGAAGAAGAGAACCGCATTGTTGGTGCGACGCAGAAGGAACTCGACCAGATTGAAGGGGAAATGCAGAAGGAGTCGACAGAGATTCGCGGCAAGGCCGATGCCGAGGTGATCCGGATGACGGCCGAAGCTTACGGCCAATCGCCTGAATTCTACGAGTTTCTGCGCCGACTGGAAGTTCTCAAAACGACACTCGGCAGCGACACGCGCTTGATTCTGTCCACCGACAGCGAACTGTTTCAGTTGCTGAAGGAACCGAGCGAGCGGGACCCCGAGTCCGACGTCGATGTCGCCGAATAGATTGCGGCGGACCTCTGTTTTGCGGCGTCATGGTAATCCGATGCGTAAGTGAGAAAATGAGTTTGGTCGTCGCTTACGCTTTTTGAAGTTGCGCATTTCAGTGTTCAGATTGGAGAATGGACTAAAACTCCCCGTTTATCGAAGCCTGAAGCGCAAGCGAAGGATGATTTCAGGGTGATGCCAGCAAGCTCCTTCGCTTGCGCTTCAGGCTCAAATACTTTGGGTTACGATAGAATTCATAAAACGGATACACACATCTCATTTGACAGTTCTGCGTCAGTTCGCTAACCTTTAAGTAGCTGCTCGCGACGGGCGGCGAATTCTCAGACTACGCAAGCCCTTATCGTGCAATGTTGCGCGGGAGGGCTTTTTTTGTTGTCCCGCCACGTTGCTCCCCGCCAAAGTTGGTCCTCCACAAGTTCTTGCCTGGACTTGCCCTCCGTTGGTTCGAATGCACTCGGACCGTAACTTCCCGCGTCTACGATTTCGCAGTGAGGGTACAAACATGTTTACGATTGTCCTCGTTTCATTGTCTGTTGCGCTGCTGGCCGTTGTTTCGGTGCTTCTCGCTGCATTTCTCGATGTGGCGTTTCGGGAGCCGCAGCGCGCCGTCGTGCGGACCGGCGTGAAGGGGAACTGGCAGCCGCCTCTCGTTCGTGGTCGGGAGCTTTTAAATTGGGCGGCAGTGACTGCCCAAAGCTCAACACTGGAAGTGCTTCGCAACCGACGCACTAACAGAACGGCGGCCGAACTGGCAAACAGGCTGCATGAAGGCGCGACCACTGCCATCGATCAGCAAGTCGGTCCCGATCACCAGGTGGGATGTCCCGCGTATTGCCACGCGGCAATCGCCGTGACGCCGCCGGAAGTTCTGGGGATTGCCGACTACCTGCGACAAAACCGACCGATTGATGAGGTGCGGCGGATTCAGGATCGTGCAGCGGCAAATTGCCGACAGCTCGAATCAGCCGACCACCGAAAACCCGTCGGTGAAGATGTGTGTTGCCCGCTGATGAATGGCAAAGATGCTTGCTGTGCTTTTTCGGCGCGGCCAATTCGTTGTCGCGGCTGGAGTCCCACGGCTAAGTCGGCCGACGATGCGTCATCGACGAGCATCTTCGATCAGAAACCGTTGGATCCCTACGAATACGAATCGCGGGGTCACGTTGTCGTTCAGGGTGCCGAATCGGGATTCCGTAACGGACTGAAGGAATCGGGGCTGGACGGAAATCTGTACGAACTCAACAGCGCACTGGTTGCCGCGTTGGATGTTCCCGATGCCGCTGAGAGATGGGCGAACGGGGACTCGGTTTTCGAGAATTGCGCGACCTGCGAATAGAAGTTGGGCTGCGAATAGCCGTTTTACCGCTCTCCGACAGACGTCGCGGCCCGGTCGCGATTAACAAGTGGGTCAATTAGACGAGAGACTGGTTATGAATTGGAAACTGATATTTTCGCGGGACTCGCTGCATCTGTGGATCGTGTCGTTCCTGGTCGTCGCCGGCGGCTCGGTGTTTGTGTGGGGGCGCGGTCAGTTGGTCCCCGAGACCTACGGTGAGCAAGGCCCGTATCGCGCGGCCGCACTCGAAAAACTTGCGTTGAAACCGAGCGTGCTGGTGGCCGATTCCGTCTGCCTGAAATGCCACGCCGATGTGGGCGAGGAGCGGGCCGAGTCGCTGCATAAGGCCGTCAGTTGCAACCATTGTCACGGATTGGGCCGAGAGCATGTTGCCCAGGCGCAGCAGGCCGCCAAGACGCCGGGCCTCGCCATCGACCCGGCCAAAAAGTGGGACGGCAACTTCATGACCCACGTCGATCTGTTTATCACGCAGGACCGGGCCACCTGTCTGGTCTGCCACGAATCCACGGTCGGCATGCCCGAGGGGTTCAAACAGATCAACGTCGCCGAGCATCTTGAAGACATGGGGCCGAAGAAGTCAACGGCCGAAACGTCTGCTTCGAGTGCCACATGGGACACGACACGGCACCGTGATTTTCGTTGAAATACCTGGGAGGGCGAGGCTTCTGCCGAGCCGCGTGTGGAACTGGAAAACGAGACCGATGATACAAGAAAACAACGACACCGGCGGCGGGTGCGGCGGCACATGCAACAAGTCGAGTTGCGGATGTCCATCGGACGAGATGACTTCGCGTCGCCAGTTCCTGCAGCGGGCCAGCACAGTCACCATCGGAGCCATGAGCTTCACCATTTTGCCGGTTGCTATGGGTGACGGCACCGAGAGCCAGTTCCCGATGGCGAACGGCAAGGGCGCTCCGAACGAAGGTGAGCAACTCTTCGGATTTCTGGTCGATTCAGACAAGTGCATCGGTGCCGGCAAATGTCTGACGGCATGCCGTACGGAAAACGACGTTCCCGAAGGCAGCCACCGCACGTGGGTCGAACGGTACGTGCATTTCAAAGACGGCACCCTGCAGGTGGACACCGTTCCGGAAACCGGTTTCGCTGGATCGGATTTTTCGATCATCGATCCACAGTTGGTCGATCGGTCGTACTTCGTTCCCAAGCTCTGTAACCAATGCGACGATGCCCCTTGCAATCAGGTTTGCCCGGTGCACGCTTCGTTCACATCACCGCAGGGGGTGGAGTTGGTCGATCCTGATCGCTGCATTGGCTGCGGCTACTGCGTTCAGGCGTGTCCGTACGGGGGGCGTTTCATCAACCCCGAAACCAACAACGCCGACAAATGCACGTGGTGCTACCACCGCGTGATGCGAAACGAAAAACCGGCGTGTGTTGAAGCGTGTCCGGTCGATGCGCGGGTCTTCGGACGACTCGACGATCCCAACAGCGAAATCAGCAAACGGATTGCCAAGATCCCCACAGATGTTCTCAAAGAGCATCTCGGCACACATCCAAAAACACGGTACGCGGGAATTTCCGGAGAGGTGAAATAATGGATGCGGCTCCTTATGTATTTCCGAACGATCCCGGTATCGCCTGGAGCATAATGATTGTGCTCTATCCGTACATCACGGGGTTGGTGGCCGGTGCGTTTGTCGTCTCGGCGTTGTACCACGTGTTTCATCAAGAGGTGTTGAAGCCGGTGGCGAAACTGGCGTTGGTGACCTCGCTTTGTTTTTGCTCCTGCGCCACACTGCCGCTACTGCTGCATCTGCATCACCCCGAGCGCGCGTTGAACATCATGGTCACCCCGAATGGCACTTCGGCGATGGCCGGTTTTGGTTTCATTTACAGTCTGTACATGTTGTTGTTGGTTGTCGAAGTCTGGCTCGTCTTTCGATCGACGATAGTCGACCGCGCCAATTCTCGTACGGGCGCTATCGGAATCGTCTATCGAATATTGGCCCTCGGTGCTCGCAAGATGACCGAAGGCTCTCGCAAAGTGGACGAATGGGCGATCCATCTGCTGGCGATGGCCGGCATTCCCATTGCCTGCATATTGCACGGCTACGTTGGTTTTCTGTTTGGTGCCATTAAGGCCAACCCGTGGTGGTCGACCGCGTTGATGCCGGTGATCTTTCTCATCTCGGCAATCGTGTCGGGCATCGCAGCGCTGATTGTGTTGTACGTCGGCATGTGCTGGCGTCGCGGCGTGAAGCCCGATGCCGACTGCGTTCGCGCGATGTGCCGTTATCTGTGGGTTGCTCTCGTCGTGGCCGTCTCGCTGGAGATGTTGGAATTGGGACACATGGCGTACGAATCGGGGGCCGAGTGGGAGGTGCTTTCAGGATTACTCACCGAGCATCTGGCGGTTTCCTACGGTTTGATCCAAGTGGTGATTGGTTCGATCTGTCCGTTTTTGCTCTTGCTCGTCGCCGTTCGCCCTCGGCTGAATCCACGGCTGATGACGGCGTGCGGTGGGCTGGCCGCGCTGCTTGTGCTGGTGCAGGTGTTCGCCATGCGCTGGAACGTTGTCATAGGGGGCCAGCTCTTCTCGAAAAGCTACCGCGGCTTCGTCGAATACACGGTCCCCTGGGGTGGCCGCGAAGGGATGATCGCCGCAATCATCGTACTCACGCTCCCCCTGTTGGCACTCTGGGCCGCCGATAAACTGCTACCGTTGTGGCACGACAGCGAAGCGAGCGAGTCCTCCCCGTTTGAAACAGCCAGCCGAATCATTTCGCCCGAACCCATCGGTGCCGCCTTCGCAATCACGGCCGAAACGACAACACCAGTTCAAACGCAACCTGCCCAAACGCAGCTCACCAGTCCCGCAAAATGACGAGTGTGAGAGGATTGCGGCGCTCAGCCCGATCCCTTGCCGCGCGTTCTTAGGGCTGCGATGAGTTTGTGGATTGTTTCGTCGGCCTGGTCTCGGATGTCTTGCACATCGGGATAATCGGCTTCGACTGCGGCGAGATGTTGATCGAGCTTCACGGCCCATTCGCGACATTTGTCGATCAACCATTTGCGATCCTCCGCCGAGAGTGGCCGGTGATCGGCCAGAATCAACGTGGAACATCCTTGTCGGAACTGGCCGGTTCGTTTTGCAAGATCCTCAGCAGTCTTGGGCCGCTGCTTGAACCACTCATCTGCCCCGTCGGCCAATCGAGCGAAGTAGACGTCGGCCTGCACGTCCTGCGGTAAGGCGCCCGAACGATTCCAGCCCCAACCGGAGGCAACCGACAGCCGTTGCGGTCGCAAGAAACTATCCCAAATGAACATCGCAATCAAAAGACAGGCGGCAGTCGCCAGACTGACAATCCAGGGCTGGCGGTGCCAGGCCGTTTGCCGTGTCGCTTGTTGTCTTTGAGAACCATCTGCTGACGGCGGGCTAGTCGCAGCACTCAACGCATGCCAACCACGCTCGGCCAATTTTTGCACGTCGTCGCGGTTGGGACTTTGCTGCGGCCAGTAATCACCACCGTCGATCACG